>CAXTMS010000008.1:0-36520 GCA_964245345.1 uncultured Acetobacteraceae bacterium
AGTTCGGCGTCAACCCCGCCGACGGGCGCATGGTGGTGATCGAGATGAACCCGCGCGTGTCGCGCTCCTCGGCGCTGGCGTCCAAGGCGACCGGATTTCCAATCGCCAAGGTCGCGGCGCGGCTTGCCGTCGGCTACACCCTGGACGAGCTGTCCAACGACATCACCGGCACCACGCCCGCCGCGTTCGAGCCGACGCTGGACTACGTGGTGATCAAGATCCCGCGCTTCACCTTTGAGAAGTTCCCGGGCAGCCCGGCGCTGCTGTCCACCAGCATGAAGTCGGTCGGCGAGGCGATGTCGATCGGCCGCTCCTTCAACGAGGCGTTGCAGAAAGGCCTGCGCTCGATGGAAACCGGCCTGAGCGGGCTGGATCCGGTCGAGGTTCCGGGCGACGGCGGCGCGGATGCGTTCCGCGCCGCGTTGAGCCAGCCCAAGCCCGACCGCCTGCTGATGGCAGCACAGGCGCTGCGTGCCGGCCTGTCCGTGCAGGAGGTCCACGAGAGCACCCGGTTCGACCCGTGGTTCCTGCGCGAGCTGGAGAAGATCGTGGCGGCGGAACGGCGGATCGAGACCGAGGGGCTGCCGCGGGACGCGCAGGGGCTGCGCCGCCTCAAGGCGATGGGGTTCTCCGACGCACGCCTCGGCGTGCTGTCCGGCACCGATGCGAGTGCGGTACACGCCCTGCGCATGCGCGTCGGCGTGCGCCCGGTGTACAAGCGCATCGACACCTGCGCTGCCGAGTTCGCGTCCGCCACGCCCTACATGTACTCGACCTTCGAGGGTGGCTATGGCCAGCCGGAATGCGAAAGCGACCCGACCGACCGGGAGAAGATCGTCATCCTCGGCGGCGGCCCGAACCGCATCGGCCAGGGCATCGAGTTCGACTATTGCTGCGTCCATGCCGCGTATGCGCTGCGCGAGGCGGGCTACGAAACGGTCATGGTCAATTGCAACCCGGAAACCGTGTCCACCGACTACGACACTTCCGACCGGCTGTATTTCGAGCCGCTGACCGACGAGGACGTGGTGGCGCTGATCCGGCGCGAGCAGGAGGTGGGCACCGTGCTCGGCTGCATCGTGCAGTACGGCGGGCAGACGCCGCTCAAGCTGAGCCAGTCGCTGGGGGCGGCCGGCATTCCGATCCTGGGCACGCCGGCGGATGCGATCGACCGTGCCGAGGACCGCGAGCGGTTCCAGGCCATGCTGCGCACGCTGGGCCTGCGCCAGCCGGAGAACGGCATCGCCCGGTCGGCCGCGGAAGCCGAAGCGGTTGCCGAACGCATCGGCTACCCGGTGGTGATCCGACCGTCCTACGTGCTGGGCGGCCGGGCGATGGAGATCGTGCACGACCGCTCCGGCCTTGCCCGCTACATGCGCGTGGCGCTGCAGCTGGCGGGGCCGGAGATCGCGTCGGGTCCGGTGCTGATCGACCGTTACCTGAACGACGCGATCGAGGTGGACGTCGACTGCATCTGCGACGGCACCGAGGTGTATGTCGCGGGCGTCATGGAGCACATCGAGGAGGCGGGGATCCATTCCGGCGACAGCGCCTGCTCGTTGCCGCCGTACTCGCTGTCGCCCGCCACCATCACCGAGCTGAAGGACCAGACGGAAGCGATGGCGCGCGAGCTCGGCATCGTCGGGCTGATGAACGTGCAATATGCCATCAAGGGCGACGCGATCTTCGTGCTGGAAGTGAACCCGCGCGCGTCGCGCACGGTGCCGTTCGTGGCCAAGGCGACCGGGGTGCCGGTAGCCAAGATCGGCGCGCGCGTCATGGCAGGCGCCAAGCTGTCCGGGTTCCGCCTCGACGACCGCGCCATCGCGCCGCATGTCGCGGTCAAGGAGGCGGTGTTCCCGTTCGCGCGCTTCAGCGGCGTGGACGTGATCCTGGGCCCGGAGATGCGGTCCACCGGCGAGGTGATCGGCCTCGACGCGAGTTTCGAGCGCGCCTTTGCCAAGGCTCAACTTGGCGCCGGGGTGAAGCTGCCGCTCGCCGGCCAGGTGTTCCTGTCGGTGCGCGCCGGCGACAAGCCGGCGATTGCGGCATTGGCCCGCCGGCTCACCGGCATGGGCTTCACCCTGCTCGCGACGCGCGGCACGGCCGCCACCCTGCGCGAGGCCGGGATCGAGTCAGGCGTGGTCAACAAGGTGCTGGAAGGACGCCCGCACTGCGTGGACGCGATCCGTTCCGGCGACATCCAGATGGTGATCAACACTGCCGCCGGCGCGCAGTCGGTGGCGGACAGTTTCGACATCCGGCGCAGCGCCCTGACGAACGGGGTGCCGCACTTCACCACCATCGCCGGCGCCCGTGCCGCCGTCTACGCCATAGCCGCCTTGCGGGCCGGGCCGCTTGAAGTCGCTCCGCTGCAGTCCTACTTTCACGGATCGTTCTGAGCGGACCCACTACGCAGCGCCCGGGTTCGCCGCCCGCTTCCGCTTCATCCGTTCCGTGACACGATCATAAACCGAGGACGCCGTCGTTGCAGAAATTCCCCATGACCGGCCGCGGCCTGCAGCGGCTTGAGGAAGAACTCCGCAAGCTCAAGAGCGAGGAGCGGCCGGCCGTCATACGCGCCATCGCGGAAGCGCGCAGCCACGGCGACCTGTCGGAGAACGCGGAATACGACGCGGCGCGCGACCGGCAGTCCTTTGTCGAGGGCCGAATCAGCGAACTCGAGGAGATCGTCTCGATGGTCGAGGTGATCGAGCCGCACACCCTGTCCGGCGACCACGTCAAGTTCGGCGCGCAGGTCAAGCTGGTGGACGAGGAAACCGACAAGGAAGTGTCCTACCAGATCGTCGGCGTTTACGAGGCCGACATCAAGTCGGGCTTGTTGTCGGTGTCGGCGCCGCTGGCGAAGTCGCTGATCGGCAAGAAGAAGGGCGACACCGTTTCGGTGCCGGCGCCGGGCGGCGACCGCACCTACGAGATCCTGTCGATCTCCTACGGCTAGAACCATCATGATCGGGCTTGCCGAGGTGCGCGCGGCGCACGCGCGGATCGCTTCCCGCCTGATCCGTACGCCCACCGTCGCCAGCGAGGCCTTGTCCCGGGCAACGGGGGCTGCCGTCACCCTGAAGCTGGATAATCTCCAGGCGGTGGGCTCGTTCAAGGAACGGGGGGCGGCCAACAAGCTGGCCCTGCTGGACCAGGACGAGCGTCGCCGTGGCGTCATCACCGTGTCCGCCGGCAACCACGCGCAGGGCGTGGCGCGGCACGCGAGCCTGCTCGGCATCGACGCCGTGATCGTCATGCCGCGCTTCACGCCCGCGGCGAAGGTGACGCGCACCGCGGCCTGGGGCGCGCGGGTGGTGCTGCACGGGTTGAGCTTCGCCGAGGCCACCGCCCACGCCAACGCGCTGTGCGAGACCGAGGGTCGCGTGTTCGTCCACCCCTACGACGACCTCGCCGTGATGGCAGGCCAGGGCACCCTGGCGCTGGAGCTGCTGGAGGATGCCGGGCCGCTGGACGCGCTCGTGGTCCCGATCGGCGGCGGCGGCCTGATCTCCGGCAGCGCGGCCGTGGCGGCGGAGCTGCGGCCGGAGCTGGAGGTGATCGGCGTGCAGGTCGAGAACTACGCGTCGCTGTCCGCTTATCCCGCGGACGAGATCATGCCGCCGGGCGGCGCCACCATTGCCGAAGGCATGGCGGTGCTGCAGGTCGGCCGGCTCCCCCTCGAGGTGCTGCGGCGCCACGTCCGCCGCGTCCTGACCGTCACCGAGCGCGCGGTCGAGGACGCCATCACGCTTCTTGCGGAAGGCGCCAAGCAGGTGTCCGAAGGGGCGGGCGCCGCCTCGCTCGCCGCCCTCCTGTCCTACCCGGACCTGTTCCAAGGGCAACGGGTGGCGATCCCGATCTGCGGCGGCAACATCGACAGCCGCATCCTGGCCAACACCCTGCTCCGCTCCCTGCTCAGGGATGGGCGGCTGCTGCGGCTGGTGATGGAGATCCCAGACCGGCCCGGCGTGCTGGCCGACATCGCCGACACGATCGGCAGCGGGGGCGGCAACATCATCGAGGTGTCGCATCAGCGACTGTTTGCCGCCCCCAGCGTCCAGGCGGCCGAGCTGGAGGTCATGCTGGAAGCGCGCGACCCGCTGCACGCCGAGCAGATCGCCGACGCGCTGCGCGAACGCTACATCGTCCGCCGCGCCTGAGGCACCGGCCGGCTAGGGCGCCAGGGTGACGTTCTCGTCCTCGACCGCGAAGCCCACCTTCAGCGTCACCTGGTAGTGCGCCACCCTGTTGTTCTCGATGTGGCCACGCGTTTCCACCACCTCGAACCAGCGCATGTGGCGCACCGTCTTCGCCGCCTTGTTGATCGCCGAGTTGATCGCGTCCTCCAGCCCGGTTTCCGACGATCCGACCAGCTCGACCACCCGGTACACGTGATCCGCCATGCTTTGCTCCTTCAGGTTTCCGTTCCAGGTCGGACGCGGCAGGCGCTACCGGGTTCCGAACAGGCGGTCGCCGGCATCCCCCAGACCCGGCCGTATGTAGCCGTGCCCGTCCAGGCCGCGGTCGATCGCCGCGGTGACGACCTTCACCTCCGGATGGGCGGCGGCAAGCGCGGCCAGCCCTTCCGGCACGCACAGGAGGCAGACAAAGGCGATCCGTGACGCGCCCGCTTGCTTGAGCCGGTCCACCGCGGCGATCGCGGAATGCCCGGTGGCCAGCATCGGGTCGACCACGATGCAGTATCGCTCCGCCAGGTCTTCCGGCAGCTTGAGGTAGTACTCGACCGCTTCAAGCGTTGCGGGATCGCGATACAAGCCGACATGGCCGACGCACGCCTCAGGCAGGAGGTCGAGCAGGCCGTCGAGGATGCCGGTCCCGGCGCGCAGGATCGACACGAGGCAGGGTGCCTTACCGGCCAGCCTCCGGCCCGTCATCGGCTCCAGCGGGGTCAGGATCTCCGCCGGGTGCAGCGGAAGGTCGCGTGTCGCCTCGAAGGCCAGCAGCAGGCTGATCTCGCGGGTGAGGCGACGGAACGCGGCGGTGTCGGTGTCCGCCTGCCGCAGCAGCCCCAGCTTATGCTGCACCAGAGGGTGGTCCACCTCCACTACCGACGGCAACGGGGTCACGGCAGCCCGGCCGCCGCTCAGCCGCCTGCGGGTTGGAAGGCGAGCGAAACGCCGTTCATGCAGTAGCGGTCGCCGGTCGGCAGCGGGCCGTCCGGGAACACGTGGCCGAGGTGGCTCTTGCACCTGGCGCAGTGCACCTCGACCCGGCGCATGCCGTGGCTGGTGTCGGTGGTGGTTTCGGTGGCGTCGGGAAGCGGGGCGAAGAAGCTGGGCCAGCCGCTGCCGCTCTCGTACTTGGTGTCCGACGAGAACAGCGGCGTGTCGCACACCGCGCAATGGAACAGGCCGTCGCGCTTCTCGTAGTTCAACGGGCTGGTTCCGGCGCGCTCGGTGCCGTGCTCGCGCAGCACGTGGTACTGCTGCGGGGTCAGGCGCTGCCGCAGCGCGTCCTCGTCCAGGTTCAGATCGCTCATCGTTTCGCGCTCCTTTGTGTCGGCAACGAGATTTGGGGACGCCGTGCTGCGGCGCAACCCGGACCGCCTGGCTGCGCTTCGCATCGGAGAGCTAGGAAAGTGGGGTAGGATCATGTCCGACACGAAGCGGGTTCCGGAAGCCGGCGAGGAGCCGGAAACCACCGAGGAGAAGGTCGACGAGGCGGTGGAGGACACCTTTCCTGCCAGCGACCCGCCGTCCATCGGCGGCAGCACCGGTCCGGACGACGAGGGTGCCGCCGAACCCGGACGCAACTGATCGCCTCCGTGTCGTCGTTGGGCTGCGAGCCGCAAGGTTCGCAGCCTTTTCTTTTGGTGGCACACTCGCCCGGCCGGTCTCGAACCGCCTGAGGAGGAGATGCCGATGTCGTCCACGATCCCGATCCACCAGGCCAGGCGTCCGGTGATGCTGGTGATCCTGGACGGGTTCGGATGGCGCGAGGACGACACGGAGAACGCGGTGGCGCAGGCGGCGACCCCGAACTTCGACCGGCTGTGGGCGCACGGGCCGCGCGCCTTTCTGCGCACCTGCGGCTGGGACGTCGGCCTGCCTGACGGGCAGATGGGCAACTCGGAGGTCGGGCACCTGAACATCGGCGCCGGCCGGGTGGTGATGCAGGAGCTGCCGCGCATCCACGCCGCCATCGCCGACGGCTCGCTGGCGCAGGCGCCGGCCTTGCTCGGCCTGATCGGCTCCCTCCGCCGCAACGGCGGCACCGCGCACCTCCTGGGACTGGTGTCGCCCGGCGGCGTGCATGCCCACCAGGACCACGCCGTCGCCCTGGCGCGGATCCTGGCGGCCAACGACGTGCCGGCGGTGCTGCACCTGTTCACCGACGGACGGGACACCCCGCCGCAATCCGGCCGCGACTTCGTCGCCGCGCTGCGACGCGACCTGCCGCCGCAGTGCCGCCTCGCGACGGTATCCGGCCGCTACTACGCGATGGACCGCGACACCCGCTGGGAGCGGGTGAGGCTGGCGCACGACGCGGTGGTGCTGGCGGACGGGCCGCGCGCGGCCGATCCGGACGCGGTGCTGGCGCAGGCCTACGCCGCCGGCGTCACCGACGAGTTCGTGCTGCCGACCGTGCTGGATGGCTATGCCGGCATGAAGGACGGCGACGGCATCGTGTCCTTCAACTTCCGCGCCGACCGCATACGCGAGCTGCTGAACGCCATCCTGGACCTCGACTTCGCGGGCTTCCCCCGTCCCCCGGCGCCGACCCTGGCCGGCGTGGTGGCGATGACCCGCTACAGCGACGACCTGGCCAACCGGTTGTCGGTGCTGTTCCCGCCGCAAAGCCTGGACGACCTGCTGGGCGAGGTGGTGTCCGCCGCCGGGCGCCGGCAGCTGCGCATGGCGGAAACCGAGAAGTACCCGCACGTCACCTATTTCATGAACGGCGGCCGCGAAGCGGTACTGCCCGGCGAGGACCGCATCATGGTCCCCTCGCCCAAGGTCGCCACCTATGACCTGCAGCCGGAAATGTCGGCGCCGCTTCTGACCATCAAGGCGGTGGAGGCGATCGACGGCGGATCCTACGACATGATCGTGCTGAACTATGCCAACCCCGACATGGTCGGCCATACCGGAAACCTTCAAGCGGCGATCGAGGCGGTGGAAGCGGTGGATGCCGGGCTCGGCCGGATCGCGGCGGCGATCGAGCGGGCGGGCGGCGTGCTGCTGGTCACCGCCGACCACGGCAACTGCGAGATGATGCGCGACCCCGACACCGGCGAGCCGCACACCGCGCACACGCTGAACCTGGTGCCCCTCCTGTTGAGCGGACGGCACGACGTGACGCTCGGAAACGGGCGCCTGGCCGACATCGCGCCGACCCTGCTGGCGCTGATGGAGTTGGACCAGCCGGTGGCGATGACCGGGCGGTCGCTGCTGGGCGGCTGATCGCGGCGCGTGCGGGCCGTCCTGGCTGCGGCGCTGGGAGCAGGGCTGCTCGCTTCGGCGTCGGCCCAGGCGAGACCACCGCAGCACGAACGGACGGCCTCGCGCGCCGGCGCCGTCCACGTCGAGCGGCGGCACCTCGACACGCGGTTCCAGGCGCTGCGTGCGGTGCTTGCGGCGCGGGATGCGGCGGCACGCGCGGACGCCGCGCGGAGCGGCGCCAGGCTGGCCCAGGCCAGGCGCCGGGCGGCTGCCGATGCGGCACGTGCCACCGCCCTGTCGCGTGCGACGGTTGCCGCCGCCGCGCGCGCGCAGGACACGGAGCGGGACACCGCCCGCGCCACGGAACGAACGCAGGCCCTTGTTCTGCAGCAGGACGAGGCGCGACGCGCGCTCCAGGATGCCGAGCGGGGGCTGCAGGCCCTGATCCCGGCGGCGGTGCGCTTGTCGCTTTATCCCTCGGAAACGCTTCTCGCGACGCCGCGCGACGTGGACGACTCCCTTGCCGGGCTGATGGTGCTGGGCGCGCTGGGCAACGCGCTGGAGCGGACCGCCAGGACGGTGCGCGACGCGCAGGCGCGGCTGGCGGCGGCGGGCACGGCGCTTGGCGCGGAACAGGCTCGCCTGACGGTCCTGCAGCAGCGCCAGGACCAGCAGCAGGCGCAGCTCGCGGCCCAGGCGCAGGCCGCGCAGGCAATGGAGCGCGCGTCGCTGGCCCGGGCCGAGCAGGCCGCACACGTGGCGGCCGACGCGGTGGCCCGGGCCGCCACGCTGGGCGACGCGGTGACGCGGATCGAGAATGCCGAGCATGCCGCCCAGGCCCGGTTCGAGCAGCAGGCCGAGGCGGCGGAAGCGGCGCAACAACCCGAAGCGGCGCAGCAGGCACGCAACAACGCCGCCAGCCTGGCGGTGCCTGCCGGGCCGGGGCTGCAACAGGACGCTGCGCCGGGCGACGCGCCGGTCGCGGGGCGGATCGTGCAGGCGTTCGGCAGCCGCGGCGATGCCGGCCCGGCGTCCGGCGTCACCTATGCCCCGCCTTCCCTCGCCACCGTCACGGCACCCTGCGCCGGGCGCATCGACTTCGCGGGCTCGTTCCGGTCCTATGGCCGCATGCTGATCCTGGATTGCGGCCGGGACTACCGCTTCGTGCTGGCCGGGCTCGACCGGCTGGACGTGTCGGGCGGGCAGAACCTGGCCCGTGGCGCGGTGGTCGGGCGCATGCCGGCCTGGGGCGACGGAACCGGCCAGGGGCGGCCCAGCCTCTACGTGCAGCTGCGACATGGCGACGCGACCATCGATCCCGGGCGGTTTTTGCACGGGCCGCGTTAGGTGTAATGTCGTGGAAAGGTGGATGAACGGTCGGGGCTGCCATTGTGGCATGCCGCCCCGTCGCCTGCTCCGGCTCTCCCACACAGGGCGCGCAACGGCCGCCTCCAGGAGTTGACACCGCATGACGCTGCGAAATGGCCTGTTGCTCGGCGCCACCTTCCTGGTGGGCGCCGTGGCGGGTCCGGAACTCGGCCGGCTCGCGCGTCACGGCGACGGGTTCGGCATCGCCCTGGCCCAGGAGGTCGAACAGAAGCCCGGCACGCCCAGCAGCCACGCCGAAACGTATCGCCTGCTGACCCTGTTCGGCGACGTGTTCGAGCGGGTGCGCGCCGACTACGTCGAGCCGGTGACCGACCGCGACCTGATCAACAACGCGCTGAACGGCATGCTGACCGGGCTCGACCCGCACAGCTCCTACATGACCGCCAAGCAGTACGCCGACATGCAGGTGCAGACCACCGGCAAGTTCGGCGGGCTGGGCCTGGAGGTCACCTCCGATGCCGGCCTGATCAAGGTGCTGACGCCGATCGACGGCACGCCCGCGTATCACGCGGGCCTCAAGACCGGCGACTACATCATCTCCATCAACGGCAAGAGCCTGGACGGCGTCGACCTGAACGACGCGGTGGACCAGATGCGCGGCGACCCGTCGACCAAGATCACGCTCACCATCAAGCGGCAATCGAAGGACAAGCCGTTCGACGTCACCATGACGCGCGAGGTGATCCACATCCAGGTGATCCGCTCGGCGCTGTACGGCCGCATCGGATACATACGCATGGCCTCGTTCGACGAGGACACCGAAAGCGCCATGCGCACGGCGTTCGAAAAGCTGAAGACCAGGGCCGGCGGCAAGCTAGACGGGGTGATCCTCGACCTGCGCAACAACCCGGGCGGCCTGCTCGACCAGGCGGTGGCGGTGTGCGACGACTTCATCACCTCCGGCGAGGTGGTCTCGACACGCGCCCGCCATCCCGAGGACAGCCAGCGCATGAACGCGCACGGCACCGACATCACCGGGGGCCTGCCGCTTGTGGTGCTGATCAACGAGGGCAGCGCGTCGGCCAGCGAGATCGTCGCCGGCGCCCTTCAGGACCACCGCCGCTCGGTCACGCTGGGCGTGCGCTCGTTCGGCAAGGGCTCGGTGCAGACGCTGATCCCGCTTGCCGGCGACAACGGCGCGATCCGGCTGACCACGGCGCGCTACTACACGCCGTCCGGACGCTCGATCCAGGGGCTCGGCATCGCACCGGACGTCAAGGTGCGCGAAAGCCGAGAGGACGACAGCAAGTTCCTGCTGCGCGAGGGCGACCTCAACCACATCATCAAGAACGAGGGCGGCACCAAGGGTGCCGCGACGCCGCGCACCGACCTGCCGGCGATCGCGAAGTCGATCCCGGACGCGCCGCCGGCGAACTGGCCGAGCTTCGACCCGACCAAGCCCGCCACCGACTTCCAGCTGCAGCAGGGGCTGAAACTGGTCAACGCCATGGCCGGCAGCACGGGCCCGGCGCCCGTCGCGCAGGCTTCGGCCGAGGCGAACGGCTCGCCCTGACATGCGGCCGGCGGTTCGCGGCCTGCTTGGCGCCTGGGCTGCCTTCCTGCTCCTCGTCGGCGCGGGCGCCCTGACGCTGCAACGGCTGGGACCGCCGGTGTTGACGCCCGGCGACAACAGCCCGTCGCCGACGAGGCATTCGATGCAGGCACCCGTGCCAGCCGTTCCGCCCCGCCTGGCCGCGATCCCGCGACCCGGGCCGCCGCTGCGCACCGGCATCGCGGCCCCCGATCCGGCCCTGCTCGAGCCGGCGCCCGACTTTCCCGGACGGATGCTGCCGCGGATCGGCGCGAACGGGACCAAGCCGTCCGTCGCCTATGCCGCCCTGTCCGGCCCGCCGGTACATGGGCCGCAGGTGGCGGTGCTGCTGGAAGGGCTCGGCTTGTCGGGCGCGATCAGCCACGACGCGATCGACACGCTGCCGGCGGCGGTGTCGCTCGGGATCTCGCCCTATGCGCCCGCCCTGGACCAGCCGACGCCGGATCCGCTGCTGGAACAGGCGCGGCGGGTCGGGCACGAGACCTGGCTCTGCCTGCCGATGCAGCCGGCCGGGAGCCCGCTGGACGAGGAAGGCCCGCAGGCGCTCGACCCGGCGGTGGATCTTGACCAGGACCGGCGACGCCTCCAGTGGGCCTTGTCGCGCATGCAGGGCTATGTCGGGGTCACCAACGCCCTGGGCGGCCTGCGCGGCGACCGCTTCGCCAACTCCCTCGCGTTCGAGTTGGTGGCGACGGCGCTGGCGGCGCGCGGTCTGCTTTACCTCGATGCGGGAACGGCGCCGCACGGGACCGCGGCGACCCTGCCGGCGGGTCTCGCCCGCCATGCCGACCTCACGCTGGACGGCGATCCGGACGCGCCCGACATCGAGGCGCGGCTGGCGCGGCTGGAACAGATCGCGGTGGCGCAGGGCAGCGCGCTCGGCGTCGCAGGCCCGCTTCGGCCGGTGGTGATCGAGCGGCTGCGCGCCTGGAGCCGCGACCTGCAGTCGCGCGGCATCACCCTGGTTCCGGTCAGCGCCCTGCCGCCGCCGCGTCCGGTTCCGCTTATCCATGCCGCAGCGAGCACGCCATGATCGTCGATCCGTTCGCCCACCTGCCCTACCGGCCCAACGTAGGGGCCGCCCTGTTCAACAGGCAGGGACAGGTGCTGGTGGCGCGGCGCGCAGACCTGCCGAACGCGGAAGGCGCACCCGGGATGTGGCAGCTGCCGCAGGGCGGCATCGACGGCAACGAGGATCCGGCGGTGGCGGTGCTGCGGGAGCTGCGGGAGGAGGTCGGCACCGACAACGCTTGTATCCTGGGCGAGCATCCGGAGTGGCTCAGCTACGACCTGCCGCCGGCGCTGATGGGCCGCGCCCTCGGCGGCCGGTTCCGCGGGCAGCGGCAGCGCTGGTTCGCGCTTCGCTTCCTGGGGCAGGACGACGAGATACGTCTCGACCTCGATCCGCATCCGGAGTTCGACGCCTGGAAGTGGCTGCCGCTTGCCGAGCTGCCGGCGGCGGAAGTCGGCTTCAAGAGGGATATCTATGCAATCCTGGCGGTCTCGTTCGCCCGGTTCGCCATCGGCGCGGACCACGGATGAGCTGGAGCATGATCCGCCAGCCGTGCGGACGGACCTGCCCTAGTGCCCGGCCTTGCCGCCGCCGCCGCTCACCACCGGCCTGAGCAGGAAGCAGAACGGCACCACCGCGAAGGCGAGCATGGACACGATCACGAAGGCGTCGTTGTAGGCCAGCACGGAGGATTGCTGGAGGAACTGCTGGTGCAGCTGGTTCTGCGCCATCGCCGACGCGGCGGAAGGCGGATATCCCATCGCCCGCGCCGCCCGCTGGATGTGGTCCAGGTAGTCGTTGTAGGGCTGATGGAACGGCGTCATCCAGTGCACCATGTGCGCTTCCTGCGCCTGGGTGCGCTCGGTCACCAGCGAGGTGCTGAGCGAGATGCCGATCGCCCCCAGCACGTTGCGCGACATGCTGTAGAGCGCGGCCGCGTCGCCGTTCAGCTCGCGCGGCAGGGTTTGAAAGGCGATGGTGCTGATCGGCACGAACAGGAAGCCGAGCGCCCCGGACTGCGCGAGCCGGTACTCGACCAGCGTCCGGAAGTCGATCTGCGGCACCAGGTGCGCGGCGACGACCAGGGCCACCCCCATGATCCCGAAGCCGAAAGCGATTATGTAGCGGGTCTGCACCCGCTTCAGCAACTGGTTCACGATCGGGATCAAGATGATGACTGTGAGGCTGCCGGGCGACAGCAGCAGCCCCGCGAGCGTGGCGGTGTAGCCGATCACCTGCTGCGCGAATTGCGGGATCAGCACCGAGCTTGCGTAGAGCACGATGCCGACGATGCCGATCAGCAGGGTGCAGATCGCGAAGTTGCGGTCCTTGAACACGCGCAGGTTGACCGCCGGGCGCTTGGTGGTCAGCAGCCAGCCGATCGCGCCGACGATCCCGATCAGGCTGAGCACGCCCATGGTGCGGATAAAGGGCGAGCCGAACCAGTCGTCATCCTCGCCGCGGTCCATCATCACCTCGAGGCAGCCAAGGCCGAGCGTGATCAGGCCGAGGCCGACGAAGTCCGCCGGCGCGCGCTGCTTCCGGGCCCAGGGCGGGTCCTCGACCAGCGCGCTCACCGCCAGCACGGCGAAGATGCCGACCGGAACGTTGACGAAGAACACCCAGCGCCAGGACGCGTTGTCGGTGATGTAGCCGCCCAGCGTCGGGCCCAGCACCGGGGCGACGATGGTGGCGATCGCGGTGATGGCGAAGGCGCCGCCGCGCTTGGCCTGCGGAAAGGTGTCGAGGATGATGGCCTGCTGGTTCGGCTGCAGGCCGCCGCCGAAGAAGCCCTGCATCAGCCGGAACACGATCAGCTCGGGCAGGTTCTCCGCGATCCCGCACAGGAACGAGAAGACGGTGAACATGCCGATGCAGATCAGGAAGTAGCGCTTTCGCCCCAGCACCCGGCCGAGCCAGCCGGACACCGTCAGCACGATGCCGTTCGCCGCGAGGTAGGAGGTCAGCGTCCAGCTGGCATCGTCGTAGGAGGTCGACAGGTTGCCGGCGATGTGCGGCAGGGCGACGTTGACGATGGTGGTGTCGAGCGTTTCCATGAACGCGGCGAGGGTCACCACCACGGCGATCAGCCAGATGTTGCCCTTGGGCTTCCAGTCGCCCCGGTCGGCGCTTGCGGCTTTCGATCCGCTCACCGGACGTCCACCGTGGGCTCGACCGAGGCGCCGAGCGGCAGCGGCAACAGCGGGTCGAGCCCCTCGTCGATCACCACCTTGACCGGCACGCGCTGCACGATCTTGACGAAGTTGCCGGTCGCGTTCTCCGGCGGAAACGCCGAGAACGCGGCGCCGGAGCCGCGCTGGATGCTGTCCACGTGGCCGCGCAGCTTCATCCCGGGATAAGCGTCGACGTTGATCCGCACCGGCTGGCCGGGACGCAGGCGGGTGATCTGGGTTTCCTTGAAGTTGGCGGAGATCCAGATTTCCGGCTCGACAATCGAGAACACCGACTGCCCGGTTTGCAGATAAGCGCCGCGCTCGACGTTGCGCTGCGCGATCCAGCCGTCGTGCGGGGCGCGGATCACCGTCCAGCCGAGGTTGAGGCTTGCCTGCTCGAGCTGCGCCTTGGCCTGCTCCAGCGTGCCGGCCTGCTGCGTCACGCGCGTCTGCTGCGTGCCGATCTGCGGCTTGACCGGGCTCGCCTGCTGCAGCTGGCCTTCCGCCTGCAGCACCTGCGCCTTGGCCTGGTCCAGCGCCGCGGTGGAATAGTCGACCTGCTGCTGCGTGGTGGCGGCGCGCTCGACCGTGTGCTGCCGCTTGTAGTCGGTTTCGGCGCGGAACTCCTGCGCCTGCGCCAGCAGCAGCTGGCCCTGCGCCTGCTTCAGCTGGCCGGGAAAGTTCTGCTTCGACACCTCGACCGCGAACTTCGCGGAGGCGAGCTGGCCTTCCGCCTGGTCCACGTTGGCCTGCGCGGCGTCGCGGCTGGCCTGGTAGTCGCGCGGGTCGATGCGGAGCAGGATCTGGCCCTCGTGCACGTACTCGTTGTCGTTGACGTCGAGCTCGGTGACGTAGCCGGCCACGTGCGGCGCCACGGTGATGGTGCGGCCGGAGGTGTAGGCGTCGTCGGTCGACACCTCGTTGCGCGTCAGCCACCAGTAGGAGGCGCCACCCGTCACCAGGGCCAGCACGAACACCACCAGGCCGATCTTGACGAACGGCTTGGCCCTGTCCCGCTCTTCCTGCTCCTTGTCGTCCTTCTGCGCCTTGCCGTCGTCGTTGTCGGGCGCGTCGTGCTTGTCCTCGGTCGGCTTGTTGTCGTCCTGCTGCCGCCGATTCTGGTCGTCGTTGTGCGGCTGCTCGTCCTCGGCCATCGTGCCCCCGGCGCGGTTGACGATCGCGCCAGCACTGACCGATCCGTCCGCTTAAGCTGCCATAGCACCCCATCGCGGGCAATCCCGATGGCCGGATGGCGGGCGATGCGGACGGTCTTCGCCGTAACCTGGATGCAACATTCGACATGGTGGGTTACACCAGCCGGCACGACATTTAGCCGTTCAGCTGTCATGCGCTAGGCCGGGGCTACAGGCAGGATGACCATGACGACCAGGACGCGTTCGGCAAGGGCATCCTTCAGGGGACATGCGGTCCCCGCCGGGGGATCGCTGCTGGCCAGCGCGGTGTCGTTGGAGAACATCCGGCGCCTGTTCAGCCCGCGGTCGGGCCTGGCACCCAAGGCGGTGCTGGCGGCCGGGATCAGCTACCTGTTCCTTCCGATCGACCTGATCCCGGACCGGCTGCCATGGATCGGCCACCTCGACGAGATGGGCTTCCTGCTGCTCGGCTTCGCCGGCGGGCTGCTGTTGTCGATGCCGCCGGCGGCCGGTGCCGAGGTTCGTGCGCCGAGCCTGATCGCCAAGTGGACGCAGCGCCTGGCATGGCGGACCATGCGGCTCGGCGTGGCCGGGCTGCTCGGCCGGTTCGCGCTGCGCCTGATGCTGGGGCGCTGGCCGGATCCGGCGGAGCTGGTCGCGTTCTGCGAAGGCTTCGACGCCAACGCGCACGGCCTGCCGCCGCTGCTTCGTGCCGCCGCCTACGTTCCGGCCGCGCGCACGCTGCTCAACCGCGCCATGCTGCTGAGCACGCAGCGCAGCGGAACCTCGGCCCGGCTCGGCGCGGCGCAGATGATGGGCAACCCGATGGCGCTGTGGCGCGGCCCCAAGGTGCGGTTCCTGCATCTCGAGAAGACGGCCGGCTCCTCGCTGATCGTGGCGCTGGCGGCGCAGTTCCACCCGCTGCAGATCCACTCCGATACCGACCGTCGAGGACGCTCGCCCGACCAGCAGTGGACGCGGCACGAGTCCGAGGCAGCGCATCGGCAGGCCGCGGCGGTCTGGGGGCACTACGACCTGCCGGCGCTGCGTCGCCTCGACGGCAACGAGCCCTGCTTCCGCTTCTGCCTGCTGCGCGATCCGAGGCAGCGGATCCTGTCGCTCTACTACTTCTGGCGGTCGAACGAGGAGGAAGAGGGCGAAAGCGTGCGGTTCGCGCACGAGAACAGGCTGCTGCCGTTCCTGCAGGCGGAGAACCCGAACATCCGCAACGACATCGACAACATGTACGTGCGCCGGCTGACAGGCCTGTACGTGACGCGTTCCGCGGATCCGGTGCGCGACGCGCCGGAGGCGGCGCTGGCGGAGGCGCTCGCGGCCCTCGACGGGCTCGACCTGGTCGGCATCTCGAACCGCCTGGGAGACAGCCTGTCGGTGCTGGGGCGCATGCTCGGCTTCACGCCGCCGTCCCGCACGCCGGAAGTGAACGTGCAGCTGAACGCCGAGCGGAACGCCCTGCTGCCGGTGCGGCCTACCGCACGCGAGCCGCACACGCCCGAGATCGAGGCCGAGCTCGACCGCCTCACCCGCCTCGACATCGTGCTCTACCGCCACGCCGAGCAGCGGTTCCGGTCCCTCGTCGAGGCCGACGCCTAGGGCCCCAGCTGAGCGGCTCGATGGTTCAGGCGAGCGCCAGCCCCTGGGTGCGCACAAGCCGCGCGTAGAGCCCGTCGCGCTCCATCAGCGCGGCATGGCTGCCGCACTCCACCGCCTGCCCGTCCGACAGGGCCACCACCAGGTCGGCCGAGCGCACCGTCGACAGCCGGTGCGCCACCACCACGGTGGTGCGTCCTTGCCGCAGCCGGGCCAGCGCCTCCTGAACCATCGCCTCGCTTTCGGTGTCGAGCGCGCTGGTCGCCTCGTCCAGCAGCAGCAGGCGGGGATCGCGGAGCAAGGCTCGGGCAAGCGCCACGCGCTGCCGCTGCCCGCCGGACAAGCGCTGGCCGCCGGGGCCGACGCGGGTCGCGAAGCCGTCCGGCAGCGCCAGGATGAAATCCGCGGCCGCGGCCGCCGCGGCCGCGTCGCGCACCGCGGCGTCGTCGGCGTCGGCGCGGCCCATGCGTATGTTGTCGGCAACCGTGGCGTCGAACAGCAGCGTGTCCTGGCTGACATAGGCGATGGCGTCGCGGAGTGCCGCGAGGCGCAGGTCGCGCAGGTCCACCCCGTCCAGCAGGATGCGGCCCGCCGACACGTCGTGCAGGCGTGGGATCAGCGACAGCGCGGTGGACTTGCCCGCACCCGACGGACCGACCAGCGCCACGGTCAGGCCAGGCTCGGCGACGAAGCTGAGGTCGCGCAGGCCGGCGCGCCCGTCCGGGTAGCGGAAGGCGACCTCCTCGAACACCAGCCTGCCACGCCCCATGGCGAGCGGCCGCGCCGTCGGCCGTTCGACCACGCCGGGCGGCTCGTCGATCACCCCGAAGATGCGCTCGAGCCCGGCCAGGCCTTCCTGCACTGCCGCGTTCAGCGAACCCAGCGCCCGCAGCGGGCGTGCTGCGATCAGCAGGGCGGCGACGAAGCCGGAAAAGCTGCCAAGCGTGGCACCGCCCATGGCCGCCCGCCAGCCGGCGAAGCCCAACACCGCCGCCACCGCCGTGCCGCCAAGCACCTCCAGCACCGGGTCGACGCGGGCGCGACCGCGGGTGATTCGGAGCAGGCTGTTGTGCAGCATGTCGAAGGACCGGTTGGCGCGAAGCGTTTCGGCCTGCTCCAGCCGGTAGACGCGCACGCTGCGGGCCTGGGCGAAGCTCTCGTTCAGCAGGGTGGCGGTGTTGCCGATCTGCTCCTGCATCCCCCCCGAGGCGCGCCTGACGCGCTTGCCGATGCGCTGGATCGGCACCGCCGCCAGCGGATAAAGCAGGGCCGCGATCAGGCTCAGCTCCCAGTCCATCACGAACATGCCGACCACCAGCCCGACCACGGTGACGGCGTCGCCGAGCGAGTTCACCGCCCGGATCATCGCCTCGCGTATGGTGATGGCGTCGGTGGTGAAACGGGCCGCGAGCTGGGCCGGCGCTTCGCGCTCGATCCGCGCGAGGTCGGCCGCGACCAGATGGCCGAACATCTGCCGCTGCAGGTCGCGGATCACCACCAGCACCAGGTCCTGCACCGCGATGGTCTGGCCGTACTGCGCCGCCGCCTTGGCCGCGGTGATCATCACCACCAGGGCCGGCACCTGGTACAGGATACGCGGGTCGTGCGCCGCGAACATGTCGAGCGCGCGCCGGATCACCAGCGGGTAGAGCGCGGTCAGACCCGCCATCAGCAGGGTCAGCACCAGCATCGACAGGAGGCGGCCGCGGTGATGCCGCACGTCCTCGCGCCAAAGCCTGTGCAGGAGGGACAGGCTGGGCGGGGATCGGACGGGCCGCTTCACGGCGGTGGCGGCGGCCGCCGGGTTTGGCACGACGTTCATTCCGGGCGTTTACCAGCGGGTTCCGCCAACCACAAACCGTTCGCCGCGGACCCCTGGTGGAACGGGAACAGGGCGCACGCCGTTGCGGCCGCGTGTACGGCCGGCCGCCTCGTGCCCTGGGGATAGGCAGGGTGCATCCAGGATAAGGGTCCGGCCATGTCGCTGCTGCACAACCTGAGTTGCCGACGCTGCTTCAGCCGCGGCCTGGCCGCAACCGCAGTGGCCACGCCGCTTGCCACTCTGTTTGGCCGGAACGCCAGGGCCGGAAACAAGCACGAGGCGCCGGTGCCGGGCAGTCCGGTCTCGACCCGCAGCCACCTGCTCGACACGGCGGCGGATCCATCCAGTCCAAGAAGCCGCTCGACGCGATGAGCGCCTATCTCAACGGCTTCCACTTCTACGCCGACGACATGGGCCGGCAGGTGGAAGCGAACCACTACTGCACGCACCTGACGGAAGATTTCCACCAGTGCGTCATCTACGACTCGAACCGGGCGGACGCGAAGCTGATCGGCATCGAGTACATCGTCAGCAGGAGGCTGTTCGCGACGCTTCCGGACGACGAGAAGAGGCTCTGGCACAGCCACGACTACGAGGTCAGCTCGGGCGAGCTGATCGCGCCGGGCGTTCCGGACCTGGCCGAGCACGCCGTCATGGCCGACCTGGCCGGCACCTACGGCAAGACCTGGCACACCTGGCAGGTCGACAGGAACCACGACTTCCCGATGGGGATCCCGCAGCTGATGATGGGGTTCACAAGGGACAACCAGGTCGACCAACAGATGCTGGCGGACCGGGACAAGCGGTTCGGCGTGTCGACCCGCGACGAGAAGTGCTACCGCGCGGACCTTGTGGCGCCCGAACCGCTTGACGGCGCGAATGCCTGGCGGAACGGACGGACGATGCAGCTGGCACTGCGGGAGGTGCCGGTCAGGAACCTCAGGAGCTGATCGGCAGCGCGCGTCAGGTGCGCAGAAGAAAGCCGAGCCGGGCCAGGCAGGCGGCGCGATCGGGCCGGCAGCCATTCTCGCGCCACCAGCCTTCCACCGTTCGCAGCGCGATGCCGACCGCCGGCCCGGGTTGCAGTCCCGCGGCAACCGCGTCGCGTCCCGACAACGGAAACACCGGCCGGTCGAGCGCGTGCAGGCGCCGGCACAGCGAGATCGCGGTCGCAGGGTCGCCCGACGCCGCGGCGCCGAGCCGGCTGCGGTCGCACAACGAGGCCGCGTCGCCGTCGACGAGCAGCCGACGCAGCGCGTCGTCGTCGAGGCCAGGATCCGGACGGATGCCGTGCATCAGGATGTGGAGGCGGTCGGCGTCGGCGTTCGACAGCTTGAGCCGGACGGCAATGTCCGCCGCGTCGCCCGACGCCAGCGCGGCCAGGCGAAGCAGAGGGTCCGGAGGGGCGTCGAGCGCCAGCAGGCGTATCAGGCGCTGCGGGTCGCCGCCCTGTGGCAGCAGCGCGCCCAGCACGCCCAGCCGGTGCATCAGCCAGATCGCGCCGGCAGGGTCGGGGCCTTCGAGCAGCCGGCGCAGTTCCGCCCACACGCGTTCCGCCGACAGGCGCCGCAGCAGCCCGACCGAAGCCCCGATGGCCTCGGTCGCCGTTCCGTCCGGAGCGCCGCGCCCAAAGCGCGCGTGGAAACGGAAGAAGCGGAGGATGCGCAGCGCGTCCTCCGTGATCCGGGTGGCGGCGTCGCCCACGAACCGCACCCGGCCGGCGTCGAGATCGTCGGCGCCGTCAAAGTAGTCGTGCAGGTCCCCCTGCCGGTCGACCGACATGGCGTTGATGGTGAAGTCGCGGCGCGCGGCGTCCTCGCGCCAATCGTCGCTCCAGGCCACCACGGCATGGCGCCCATCGGTTTCGACGTCGCGGCGCAGGGTGGTGATCTCGAACGGCTGCCCGGCCACCAGGGCGGTCACGGTACCGTGGGCAAGCCCGGTCGGGATCACCTTGATGCCGTCGTCGCGGAGACGGCCCATCACCGTTTGCGGCGGCTCGGGCGTGGCGAGGTCGAGGTCCGATACCGGTCGGGCCGCCAGCAGGTCACGCACCACGCCGCCGACCAGACGGGCATGCGGCAGGATGGACCAGATCCGCGACAGCCCGTTCCGGCCGGGCAGCCGGTCCAGGTCCACCGTCACGCCGTGTCGTCCGACGCGGCCTCCGTCAACGGGCCGATCGGGAAGAAGCGGTTCTGGCTCCACACCCCCATGCACGGCACGCCGGCACGGGTTCCCTCCACCGCAAGCGCCACCAGCTCGTAGTACACCGCACGCGCGATCCGGGCCTGGATCGGACGGTGGCCGTCCCCCGGCCGGACCACGAGGTAGGGGATCGCCGTGCCCTGGTCGCCGCCGCAGGCGCAGGACCAGTCCACGTCCAGCGGGTTGTCGGGCCCGGCACAGACGATCTCGTCGACGTTGGTGCGGAACGCCAGCACCTGGCTGCGTCCGCTGCCGCGCCATTCCAGCTCCACCGCGACGAACGGGACGTCCTCGACCTCGATCTCTCCGCGCTCCGCCGGGGTTTCCAGCCGGTAGCGTCCGGCCGGATCGCGTCGCAGCACGCTGGCGAACAGGCACACCATCGGCTTGCGGCGGATCGGCGAGCCCTTGTAGAGCCAGGTGCCGTCGCGCTGGATCAGGAACGGCAGCAGCCCGCATTCCCGTGGAGGCGGGCGTGTGGACAGGCCGGACGGATGCAAGGCGCTGGACGCGCAGTCGAGGCGGGCGGTGCGCAGGTCCGGGAACCGCTCATGCTTCACGGGACGATCCCCTGCCGACCCGTGGAGCGCGATGCTGTGCCATGGGTTCGGATATAGGAAGCGCACCCGGCTTGATGAAACCCCCGGACATGGCAGATTGGCCATGTGGAGCAGGTGCGATGACAGGTCCAGGCTTTGAAACGACGGCGGTCGCGCCCGGCCCGCTCCCCGGGGAGCCGGACCCGGTGGCGGAGGCGGACGCGCTGTCGGCCAGGCTGTTGGTGGTGCGCCGTCGGATCGGCGAGGTGATCTTCGGACAGGAGCAGGTGGTGGCGGAGGTGCTGACCGCGCTGCTGTCCGGCGGCCATGCCCTGCTGGTGGGCGCGCCCGGCCTCGGCAAGACCCTGCTGGTCGAGACGCTGGGCGCGGTGCTCGGGCTCGACGCGCGCCGGGTGCAGTTCACCCCGGACCTGATGCCGGCCGACATCACCGGCAGCGAGATCCTGGAGGAGGATGCCGGTGGCCGGCGCGGCTTCCGCTTCGTGCGCGGCCCGGTGTTCTGCCAGCTGCTGATGGCCGACGAGATCAACCGCGCCAGCCCGCGCACGCAGTCGGCGCTGCTGCAGGCGATGCAGGAGCACCGGGTGGCGGTGGCCGGCGTCAACCATCCGTTGCCTGCACCGTTTCACGTGCTGGCGACGCAGAACCCGATCGAGCAGGAAGGCACCTATCCGCTTCCCGAGGCCCAGCTCGACCGCTTCCTGCTGCAGATCGACCTGTCGTATCCGGAAGCGGTCGCGGAGCGGGCCATGCTGCTCGCCACCACCGGGACGCCGCGCGCCGCACCCGAGCCGGTGCTGGCGCCGGGCGAGCTCCTGTCGGCGCAGGCGCTGGTGCGCCGCCTGCCGATCGGAACAAAGGTGGTGGACGCGATCCTGTCTCTTGTGCGCGGCGCCAGGCCGGAAACCGCCAGCGACGACCGCGTGCGCCGCTC
Organism: uncultured Acetobacteraceae bacterium; assembly: GCA_964245345.1. Taxonomy (GTDB): domain Bacteria; phylum Pseudomonadota; class Alphaproteobacteria; order Acetobacterales; family Acetobacteraceae; genus Lichenicola. The sequence goes on from CAXTMS010000008.1 coordinate 21,826, forward strand.
GCTCGCCTGGGGCCCCGGCCCCCGTGCGGCGCAGGCGCTGATGCTGGCCACGCGCGCCCGCGCGCTGCTGGACGGCAGGCTGTCCCCCAGCCTGGACGACGTGGCGGCGCTGGCGCATCCCGTGCTGCGCCACCGCATGGCACTGAGCTTCGGCGCGCGCTCGGAGGGAACCGCCTTGCCCGCGATCATCGACGGTCTGGTCCAGCGGATCGGGTGAGGCGCTTTCCGTTCACGCGTCCCGGACGTCCTGAGCCAGGCGGCCGCCCGGCGCCCGACCTGCCGGGGCTCCGCCCGGCGGGCCGTGCCGGGAACGCGATGCGGCTGGAAGCCGAAGCCCTGGCCGCCCGGCTGCCGCCGCTGCTGGCCGAGGCCGACCGCGTCGCCAGCACCGTCGCGCAGGGGGTGCACGGGCGCGGCCGGGCCGGCAGCGGCGACAGCTTTTGGCAGTACAGGCAGCTGATGCCGGGCGAGTCGGGCACCCGGATCGACTGGCGGCAATCCGCCCGGTCCAGCCGCGCGTTCGTGCGGGAAACCGAGTGGGAAGCGGCCCAGACCGTGTGCCTGTGGCGGGACGCCTCGCCCAGCATGGCGTGGCGTTCGGAGGCGCGGCTGCCGTTCAAAAGCGACCGCGCCGAGCTGCTGGCGCTGGCGCTGTCGATGCTGCTGCTTCGCGCCGGCGAGCACGTCCGGTTGCTGGACGGCACCGTCCAGGCGCGCTTTTCCGGCAGGCAGGCGGTTGAGCGGCTGGCCCGGCAGCTGCTGGCGGCGCCGGCCGACGGCGCGTCGTCGCTGCCGGCGCCGGCCGACCTGCCCGCCCATGCCCGGCTGGTGCTGATCGGCGACTTGCTGTGTCCGATGCCGGAGATCGAGCGCACCCTGTCCCGGCTGGCCGCGATCCCGGTTCCGGTGCTGGTGCTGCAGCTGCTGGACCCGGCGGAATGCACCCTGCCCTATGACGGGCGCGTCCGGTTCGAGGGCGTCGAGGGCGAGAGCCCGCTGCTGCTGTCGCGGGTGCAGGACGTACGCGGCGACTATGCGGCGGCGCTGGACGCGCACCAGCGCGGCCTGGCGGCACTTTGCGCCGCGTCCGGGGCGCTGCTGCTGCAGCACCGCACCGACCAGCCGCCGGCCACGGCGCTGCTGGCGCTGCACCAGGCGCTGGGCCGGCGGAGTGCCGCCGCGTGATCCTCGCGGCGCCGTTGCTGATGCTGGGCCTGGCTGTGCTGCCGCTGCTGTGGTGGCTGCTGCGCGCCCTGCCGCCGGCGCCCAGGGTGCAGCCGTTCCCGGCGATCCGGCTGCTGGACGGGTTGCGCACCCGCGCCGAGCAGCCGCGCAAGGCGCCGTTCTGGCTGCTGCTGTTGCGGGTCGCGGCCGGCACGCTGCTCGTGCTGGGGCTGGCGCAGCCGGTGCTGGTGCGGGATCGCGGCACCCTGCCCGGTGCGGGAACCCTGCTTCTGGTGATCGACAACGGTTGGGCCGCAGCGCCGGACTGGGCGGCACGGCTGCAGGCGGCGCGGGAGTTGGTCGACCGCGCCGGACGAGCCGGCCGGCGGGTCAGGCTGCTGCTGACCGCGAGCGATGCCGGCGGCGCGGCGCCGCAGGCGGGACCGCCGCTGCAGGCTCCGGTGCTGCGCGCACGGCTCGACGACCTCCACCCGATGCCCTGGCCGGTGGATCGCGCCATGGCCGCGTCGGCGCTGCACGATGCCGGCCGCGTCGGCAGCGTCGCCTACCTGTCCGACGGGCTGGCGACCGCCGGCGACCGGGCTTTCCTCCAGGCGCTTCGCGCGGCGGCCCCGGTGTCGGAGCTGCGCGCGTCGCCGCCGGTGCTGGCGGTGCTGGACCGGCCGGTGCCGAAGCCTGGCCGCCTGCTGGTCCGGATCGAGGCGATGCCGGCGCCGATGCCGCGCAGCCTTGTTGTGCGCGGCGAAACCGCTTCCGGCGCCAGCCTGGCCAGGATCGCGGTGCCGGTCCCGGCCGGTGCCATGCGGGCGGAGGCGCCGATCGTGCTTCCGGCCGAGCTGCGCAACCAGCTGTCGCGCCTGGTGCTGGACGGGATGCCGGGCGCCGGAGGGGTGCGGCTGCTGGACGAGGGCGACCGCCGGCGCCCCGTCGGCCTGCTGGCCGCGACCGGCGGCGACACCCCGCTGCTCGGCGCGCTGTTCTTCCTGCGCCGGGCCCTGGCGCCCACCGCGGAACTGCGCGAAGGGTCGCTCGACGCCTTGCTGTCGCGCCAGCTTTCGGTGCTGGTCGCCCCCGACGGCACCCTGGACGACCCGGCTGCCCGAACCCGCGTCGCCGCCTGGGTCAGGAACGGCGGGATGCTGATCCGCTTCGCCGGTCCGCGTCTCGCCGCGCGGGCGGCAGGGTCTGGTTCCGACCGGCCCGATCCGCTGCTGCCGGTACCGCTGCTGGGCGGCGCACGCCAGCTCGGCGGCGCCATGTCCTGGGGCAGCCCGGAGCATCCGGCGCCGTTCGGCGACGGTCCGTTCGCCGGCCTTCCGGTGCCGGCCGAGGTCACGGTGTCGCGCCAGGTGCTGGCCGAACCCTCGGCGGCGCTGTCGCAGCACAGCTGGGCCAGGCTGACCGACGGCACGCCGCTGGTCACCCACGCGGCGCTCGGCGACGGGCAGCTGGTGCTGTTCCACGTCACGAGCACGGCCGACTGGTCCAGCCTGCCGCTGTCCGGGCTGTTCCCGCTCATGCTGCAGCGCCTGGTCGAGCGTGCCGCCGGCCTCGCAGCACCCGGCGACCACACGCTCCTGGCGCCGGCGCTGATCCTGGGCGGCGACGGCCAGCTCGGCAGCCCGCCCGCCGGCGCCCGTGGCCTGGCCGCGGACCGCTTCGGCGCCGTTCCGGCTTCGGCGCTGCATCCGGCCGGGCTTTATGGTCCGCCGGCCAGCCGGCGCTCGCTCAACATCGCCGACGCGCTGCCGCCGCTCGCGCCGGAAGCGGCGAGCGGTCCGTTGCGCAGCCTGTCGGACCACGTCCCGGACCGGCGGCTCGGACCGTCCCTGCTGGCGCTGGCGCTGGCGCTCCTGCTCGTTGACGCGTTGGCCACGCTTCACCTCCGCGGGCTGCTGCGCGGTCGTTCCGGCGGACGGGTGCGGCGTGCGGCGCCGCTGCTGGCGCTGCTGCCGGTGCTTGCGGCCGCCGCCTGCCTTCCAGCCTACCGGGCCGCCGCGGTGGAAACCGGTCCGGTGCCCGGCGCTGCGGTCGAAACCCGGCTCGCCTACGTCGTCACCGGGGTGTCCGACGTGGACGAGGTGTCCCGCGAAGGGCTGGAAGGCCTCACCGCCTATGCCAACGCCCGCACCTCGGTCCAGCTGGGCCATCCGGACGGGGTGGTGCCCGGACGCGACGACCTCGCCTTCTACCCGATGCTGTACTGGCCGGTGACGCCCGCGACCGCGGCGGCCGCGCCCGGTGCCGCGTGGACCGCGTCGCTCAACGCCTACATGGGCCATGGCGGCATCCTGCTGATCGACACGCAAGGCAGCGACAGCGTTCCCGCGGCCGGTTCCGGCGGCGCCGACTTCACCTTGTTCGCCCCTGGCACGGCGCAGGCGCTGCGTCGCGCCACCGCCGGGCTCGACATCCCGTCGCTTCGGCCGGTGGACCAGGCGCACGTGCTGTCGCGCTCCTTCTACCTGCTGCACGCTTATCCCGGCCGCTATGTCGGGGCTCCCGTCTGGGTGGCGAGCGAGGACGACCTGGGCAATGACGGGGTCAGCCCGGTCATCATCGGCGGCAACGATTGGGCCGGGGCCTGGGCGATCGACGCCAACGGGCAGAACCCGTATGCGGTGATCCCAGGCGGCGAGGAACAGCGGGTCATCGCCTACCGGTTCGGGGTGAACGCGGTGATCTACGCGCTCACCGGCAACTACAAGACCGACCAGGTGCACGTGCCCGCCCTGCTGCAGCGGCTCGGGCAGTGAGCGGGCCCTTGTCACACGTCGCAGCACTGCGGCTGGAGCCGCTGATCCCGGTCTGGCTGCTGGCGGCGCTGGGCCTGTGCTGCGCCGTTGTGACCGTGCTGTCGCTGCTCCGCCGGTCCGGTGTCGGCGCTGTGTGGCGCGGTCTCGCCTTTGCGCTGCTGCTGTGCTGGCTCGCGGGCCCGGTGCTGCTTCGCCAGGACTGGCGCGCGCTTGGCGAAACGATGCTTCTGGTGGTGGACGGGAGCGGCTCCATGCGGATCGGCGACCGGACGGCGATCGCACGCCGCACCGCAGACGCGATCGCTTCCGAAGCCGCCCGGCTGCCCGGGCTGGACGTGCGCGTGGTCCCGGTCGGGTCCGGTGCTGCCGGTCCCGGCGGCGGCGGGACCCGGCTGATCGGGGCGATCGAGCGCGCCGCGGCCACGATCCCGTCCGCGGAAGGGGGCAGCCGGATCGCCGGGATCGTCGCCATCACCGACGGGCAGGTGCACGACCTCGGCGGCACGCCGCCGGCGCTGCTGGCGGGCACCGACATTCCGCTGCACGTGCTGATCCCGGCGCGGGGAGAGCAGACCGACCGCCGGCTTCGTGTGCTCCAGGCGCCGCCGTTCGGCATCGTCGGACAGGACGCGACGTTGCGGGTGCAGGTCGACGATCTCGGCGCGCCGCCGGGCCCGCACGGCACCGCCACCCTGACGCTGAAGCGGGACGGCGACCCGCCGGTCTCGCGCGAGGTGGCGGTCGGCGAGCCGCAGGAGATCACGATACCGATCACCCGGCCGGGCCAGACGCTGCTGGAGCTGGACGCGTCGACGCGGCCCGGCGAGGTGTCGGCGGTGAACAACCAGGCCATCGTGTCCATCCAGGGGGTGCGCGACCGGCTCAAGGTGCTGCTGGTGTCGGGCACGCCCAACCAGGGCGAGCGGGTGTGGCGGCGCCTGCTCAAGGCCGACCCGTCGGTCGACCTGGTGCACTTCACCATCCTGCGCCCGCCGGACAAGGACGACACCACGCCGCTCAACGAGCTGGCGCTGATCGCCTTTCCGATCCGCGAGCTGTTCCAGGAGAAGGTGAACCAGTTCGACCTCATCATCCTGGACGGGTTCGAGAATCGCGGCATCCTGCCGATGGCATACCTGCGCAACATCGCCGACTTCGTGCGCGGCGGCGGCGGGCTGCTGGTCACGGCGGGACCGGAGTTCATCGGGGCCGGCACGCTGCAGGACACCCCGCTGGGCGAGATCCTGCCGGCGCGCGTGCCGGAAGAAGGCGGGCTGGTCGAGCAGCGGTTCCAGCCCATGCCGACCGCGCTCGGCCGCCGCCACCCGGTGACCGGCGGCCTGCCTCAGATGCCGCCCCAGGCGTCGCCCGGTGCCGATCCGGCCGCGAATGGCACGACCGGTGGCGGCGCGATCGGCTGGGGCTCCTGGTATCGCGCGCTGCGCGCCGACCCGTCGCAGCTGGCGCCGGGGGCGCAGGTGCTGCTGGACGGGCCGGACGGGTCGCCGCTCCTGATCCTGGACCGGGTCGAGCAGGGTCGGGTGGCGCTGCTGCTGTCGGACCAGCTTTGGTTGTGGTCTCGCGGCGAGACCGGCGGCGGACCGCAGGCCGAGCTGCTGCGTCGGCTGGCGCACTGGCTGATGAAGGAGCCCGAGCTGGAAGAAGAACAGCTGACGGCCAGCATCGCCGACAACCGCCTCACCGTGACGCGGCGCTCGGTGGCCGGCGACGCGGCAACAACCGTCACCGTGGTCGCGCCGGACCGGACGCGCACCGCGCTCACCCTGTCGCCGGCCGGCGGCGGAACCGCGACCGCCGAACGCGCCGCCCCTGCCACCGGCATCTGGGAGGTGACGGATGGCGCCGAGCACGCCTTCGCGGCCGCCCGGCCTCCCGACCCGCTGGAGATCGCCGACCTGCGCGCCACCGCCACCGTGCTGGCGCCGCTCGCCTCCGCCACCGGCGGCAGCATCACGTGGCTTGGAAACGATCCGGCGCGGCCGGCGGTGCCGGCGCTGCGCCTGGTTGGCCCGCATGGAAGCGCGTCCGGTGCCGGCTGGATCGGGCTCAGGCGGCACGGCGCGCATGTGGTGACCGGCGAGCAGACCGTTCCCCTGCTTCCGGCAGCCGTTGTGCTGCCCCTGGCGCTTCTGCTGCTGCTTGGGGGCTGGCGCGCCGAAGGACGACGCTGAAGTCGACACGGCGTCCGACAAATCCCTGCGGCGACGCGACCGCCTCTTGCGGAACCGGCGCCCGGGTGTTGCAGTCGGGATCTCGCGGTTCGTCCCGCGTCCTCGCACGGAGACGTGCCTTCCAGTCGCCTGCCCGCTCGCCCCGCCGCTTCAACCCGCGTCCGATCATGGCGCTGATCGGCTTCGTCGGGCTGTGCCTGCTCGTGGCGGCGGCGGACGCGGCGCTGACGGAGCCCGGCATGCGCGGCTGGTATCCGGCACTTCGCCATCCGCCGGGCACTCCGCCGGGCTGGCTGTTCCCTGTCGTGTGGATCCCGCTCTATCTGGCGATGGCCGTCGCCGCGTGGCGGGTGTGGCGCTGTTCGTCCGTGCTGCGGTTCCGGATCACGGGCGGCGCGGTCAACGCCGATCGCGCGGCGTTGCGCCGCCGCGGCCTGCTGCTTTGGGGCTGGCAGCTGGCGGTCAACGCTGCCTGGACCCCGGTGTTCTTCGGGCTGCACCGGCCGGCCCCGGCGCTCGGGGTGATCACCGGCCTGGCGCTGCTGGTCGCCTTGACGCTGCGCGATTTCGATCGTGTCGACAGGACGTCAGCGCTATTGATGGCGCCCTACCTCGCCTGGGTGTGCTACGCATTCTGGCTCAATGCCGGCATCGCCTGGCTGAACCCCGGCTGACCACGCCCCTTCCGGAACGAGACATGGACCTGCGCCGCCTTCTGCATCCCACCGCCATCCTTCTCCTGCTGGGTGCCGCGCCGGTTGTCATCCCGCTCCACGCCGCGATGGCGCAGTTCAGCAGCGGCGGCAACGGCGGCGGCAGTGGCTCCGATGCCGAACGCGACGCGGCCGAGGCGGCGCAGAAAGCCGAGGCCAAGGCCGCCGCCGAGGCGGCGGCACCCCCGCCCGCGATCCCGGGCGCCGTGTCGGACCAGGCGACCGCGACCTCGGGGCACATCAGCGCCGACATGGAGCCCACCGCCGCCCTGTTCGACGCGATCAACCGCGGCGACGTCACCTCGGCCAAGGAAGCGCTCAGCCGCGGCGCCGACCTTCATGGCAAGAACGTGCTGGGGCAGAGCCCGCTCGACATGGCGATCGACCTGAACCGCAGCGACATCACCTTCGTGCTGCTGTCGATGCGCAACAGCGAGAACGGTCCGCCGGTCGCCTCCGTCGCCAGCACGGATCCGAACGGCGCCACTCCCGCGACCAGCCGGCGCGGGCGGTTGAAGATCGATGCCCGCCTCGCCAGCGTGGAACACGCCAGGTCGCACGCCGCCACCCTGCAGCGCGTCGCCGCCGACACCGGGACCCCGAAGCCGGACGTCGGCTTCCTCGGCTTCGGCGGCAGCTAGGCTTCCCCGCGGTGGCGCAGGCCGTCGCGGCCTGCGTCCCGACGCGGAGCAGGCTCTTCCGACGCGACGGGCGGCCGGCGGCGCTGGGGGCGGTGGCCTGCGGCATGCTGAGCGTGCAGCTGGGCGCTGCGCTGGCCAAGCTGCTGTTCCCGGTGCTGGGCGCTCCCGGCACCGCCAGCCTGCGCGTGCTGCTGGCATGCCTGATCCTGTTGCCGATGCTGCGTCCCGGCTCGCGGCGACCCTTGTCCTGGCCCGACCGGCACGTCCTCGTCAGCGTCCTCGCCTATGGGACCTGCCTCGGGGTGATGAACACGGTGTTCTATGCCGCCCTGGCACGGCTGCCGCTCGGCGTCACCGTGGCGATCGAGTTCATCGGGCCGCTGAGCCTGGCGGTGCTGGGCTCGCGGCGCCCGGTCGACCTGCTCTGGGTCGCGCTGGCGGTGGGCGGCCTGCTCCTGCTGCTTCAGCCCTGGCGCACGGTCAACGGCGCGCACCGACTCGATCCGCTCGGCGTGTTGCTGGCCCTGGTCGCCGGGCTTGCCTGGGCGCTCTATATCCTGGCCGGGCGGCGGGTGAGCCTGCGGATGGGCGGGATCGCCGCCACCGCGCTCGGCATGGCGGTGGCGAGCCTGATGCTGCTGCCGTTCGCGGCGCATGCGCTGCCGCTGGCGCTGTCCCGGCCACGCCTCCTGCTGGCGGCTTGCGGCATGGCGATGCTGTCAAGCGCCATCCCCTACACGATCGAGATGGTGGCGATGCGCCGCATGAGCATGCGCGGCTTCAGCATCCTGATGAGCCTGGAGCCGGCGATCGCGGCCCTGGCCGGGCTCGCCCTGCTCGGCGAGCACCTGTCGCCGCTGCGCTGGCTGGCGATCGCCGGCATCGTCGCCGCCTCGCTGGGCAGCGCCGCCACCGACCCGCTGCCGGAGTCGCCACCGGACGCGTGAGCCGCGCTCATCCCTCGATCAGCTGCCTGATCCGGCTGCCGAGCGCGTCCATCGCGAACGGCTTGGTGAGGACGTGCATGCCGGGTTCCAGCCTGCCGTGGTCGAGCACCGCTGTCTCGGCATAGCCGGTGATGAACAGCACCTTGAGCCCCGGCCGGCCCACGCGCGCCGCGTCCGCAAGCTGGCGGCCGTTCATCCCGCCGGGCAGGCCGACATCGGTGACCAGCAGGTCGATCCGGCGGTCCTCCCGCAGGATGTCGAGGCCGGCAGCACCGTCGGCCGCTTCCAGCGCCGTATAGCCAAGCTCCCCCAGCGCGTCGGTGACCAGCATGCGCACGGTGGGCTCGTCGTCGACCAGCAGCACGGTCCAGCCGGCATCGGCCTGCCGCGGGGCGGCCGGCTCCGCCGGGATCTCCCGCACGTCGACCGCGCCCTGGTGGCGCGGCAAGTAGAGGAACATCGCGGTGCCTTTCCCCGGCTCCGAACTGATCCGCACCTGGCCGTTCGACTGGTGCGCGAAGCCGTAGATCATCGACAGGCCGAGGCCGGTGCCTTGGCCGATCGGCTTGGTGGTGAAGAACGGGTCGAACGCCCGGGCGATCACCTCCGGGGTCATGCCCGTGCCGGTGTCGCCCACGCACAGCGACACGTATTGCCCGGCGGGCAGCTCGTGCAGCCGCCCGTCGCCGTCATCCACCCAAAGGTTGGAGGTTCCGACGGTCAGGGTTCCCCCGTCCGGCATCGCGTCCCGGGCGTTGATGCACAGGTTGAGCAGCGCGTTCTCGAGCTGGTTGGGATCGGCCAGCACGGTCCACAGCCCGTCCGCGCAGGCGATCTCGACCGTTATCGCGGGTCCCACGGTGCGCCGGATCAGCTCCTCCATTCCGCCGACCAGGCGGTTCATGTCCACCGTTTCCGGCGCCAGGGTCTGCCTGCGCGAGAACGCCAGCAGCCTGTGCGTCAGCGCCGCCGCACGGTTGGCCGCCCCCTGGGCCGCCACGATGTAGCGGGCCGCGTCGGCCAGCCGCCCCTGCCCGATCCGGGTGGCGAGCAGCTCCAGGCTGCCGGTGATGCCGGTGAGCAGGTTGTTGAAGTCGTGGGCCAGGCCGCCGGTCAGCTGCCCGACCGCCTCCATCTTCTGCGCCTGCCGGAGCTGTTCCTCCGCCTTCTGCCGTTCCGCCATCTCGGTTTCGAGCTGTCGGGTCCGCTCGGCGACGCGCTGCTCCAGCGTGGTGTTGAGCTCCCGCAGGGCGAGGTTGAGGCGGTCCGCGTCGCCGAGGGCGCGGGCCAGGGCGGTGCGCGTCGAGTCCAGCGCCGCGGTCAGGGAGTTCGCGCGCGCGAGCGCGTCGTCCGCGACCGTCACCAGTCCGGCCGAGGCCAGAACGCGGTTTTCCGCGCGCAACAGGGCGGCGAGCAGCGGAAAGCCGATCCGGTCGAGCGGCGGCGGCACCAGCCGGTCGACGCCGGCGCCCAGCAGCACCAGCACGGCGTCCGCATCGGCGGCTACCTGGGCCAGGGCCGGAACCATTGTCCGCCGGTTCGGAAACGCGACGATGCCGGTCACGGTGCCGGAACCGTTGCAGCGGCTGAACAGGTCGCGCCAGCCGGGACCTCCCGGAAGGGTCTGCACGAAGCCGGGAGCCGGGCACAGCACGCCCAGCTCGTGGTCGCGCACCAGCACCAGCACCGCGTCGGCGCCCCAAAGCCGCGCCAGCGCCGCCGCGGCAGCCGGACGGCGCGCCGGCTCCGCCAGCGCGTTGACCAGGTCGGAGCCGCCGGGCAGGTCCATGACCGGAACCGCGGGACGGGTTCAGGCCGGAAGCACGCAAACGACCGCCGTGCAGTTGTGGAAGCCGTCGAACTGACCATCGGCCCTGGCGATCTGCCCGTGGGTGACGCAGCCGACCATCGGCAGGTCCGACAACCGGTTCCGGACCGCATCGAGTTCCAGGGTGTACTCGTCGCCGATGCGGATCCGCGTCGCGGCGCAGTCGAAGAACAGGGCGACGCCCGGCGTGCGGTCGCCGATGCTGGCCAATGCCGAGGCGGTCGCCCGCTCCACCGCACGCAGGCTGGCCGCCACCGTGCTGCGCATGATACGCACCCGGCTGCCGACCGGCACCTCGGCGGCGCAGTGCACCACCCCCGCCTCGTCCACCGACAGCGGCATGCGCAGCTGGAAGCCGGCGGCGGTCTCGATGCCCAGGATGTTGTGCAGGAAGAACGGCAGCGGCGAGTCCGGATCGAACGGCACGCCGACGGTTCGGGCGTGCGCCTCGAACGCTTCCACCGCCGGCAAACCGTTCAGGCCGATCAACCGGAGGCCGTCCGCGTCCGTCACGCGCAACGCGTCCGCCGCCGGTTCCCAGCCATGGCCGACGCCGACGCCGAGCGGCTCTGGGGACAGGATCTCCAGCGCCACCGCCGCGTCGTCCAGCACCTCCGTGCCGCTGAACACCACCGTGCGGACGAACTGCGCGTTGTCGCCCGCACCGCCGCCGAACAGCTGGTACTGGGCGCCGGTGGCGACCATCAGCTCCTGGATCAGGGTGGGCGCGTGACCGGCCAGGGCGTCGGTCAGGACCAGCGCGGCACGGTGCATGGTCTGCTCCTCGGCACCGCGGAAGGTGGACACGATCTGACCGGCCGCGTCTGCCGCCGACCGGCTCAGGTGACGGCCGACCCCGACGGCAAAGCGGATCGTCTCGCTCTTCAACGCCAGCGCGCAGGCCGCCCCTTCGCCGTGCGCCAGGTGGGTGAACTCCCCGGCCGAGGAGGAACCGACCAGCAAGGCTGCCGGGTAGTCCGACGACAGCGCCCGGAGCAACGATGCGTGGTCGTAGCCCGGCGCGGCGAACAGGATGATCGCGTCGGGAGACCCGACAATGGTGGCGCCGATCTGGCGCCCGAGCGCGCGACCCGCCGCTCCGGCGTCGGTAAGCTCGGTGTAGGCGGTTGCCGTCTGCATGATCCCGTTCCCTGCCTCGGCACGCGGTCGCCGGATGGGCGCTGGTACCTGCTCAGGCTTATGCCGCAGCCGCGGTCGCTTGCGAACTGCCTGGCGCGCGGGAGGCGAGCGTGGCCACCAGCCCGGCCAGGGCCGCCAGCGACACCCAGATGCCTGGCATCGCCGGGTTGCCGGTCACGTGGATCGCCCAGGTGCAGACCAGCGGCGTGGCGCCGCCGAACACCGCCACCGCCAGGCTGTAGCTGAGCGAGAAGCCGGCGCTGCGGGCACGCGTCGGCACCAGCTCGGTCAGGTGCACCACCATCGCCCCGTTGTAGAACCCGTAGAGCGCGGACAACGCCAGCTCGGTCGCGAGCAGCCGTCCGACCGACGGCACGGCGGTGGCCCAGGCGAGCAGCGGGTATGCCAGCAGAAGCATCAGCAGCGTGGTCGCAAGCAGGATCGGGACGCGTCCGATGCGGTCCGACAGCGCGCCGGACACCGGCAGCCAGAGCAGGTTCGACAGGCCGACGCAGAACGTCACCGCCAGCACCGACGCCGATGACAGGTGCAGCACGCTGCGGCCGAAGGTCGGGGTGTACACCGTGATCAGGTAGAACGACACGGTGGTGGTGGTGACCAGCCCGATCCCGACCAGCACCGTTCCTGCCCGGCTGCGCAGGGTGCGGAGGATCTCATGCGAGGAGGGCGGGTGCGCCCGGATCGCCTGGAACGCCGGCGTTTCCTGCATCCCGCGCCGGAGCAGGAGCAGCACCGGCACGATCGAGCAGCCGGCCAGAAGCGGGATGCGCCAGCCCCAGTCCCGCATCTCGCCCGGCGACAGCAGGCCGTTCAGGGCAGCGCCCAGCCCGGCCGCCGTCATCACCGCGACCTGCTGGCTCGCCGACTGCCAGGACACGAAGACGCCCTTCCGTCCCGGCGGCGCGATCTCTGCCAGGAACACCGACACGCCGCCGAGCTCGACCCCGGCCGAGAAGCCCTGCAGCAGCCGGCCGAGCAGCACCAGCGCCGGGGCGAGCAGCCCGATGCTGGCATAGCCGGGCATCAGCGCCAGCACCGCCGTGCCCACCGACATCAGCGCCAGGGTCAGGATCAGCCCGGCGCGACGGCCGCGCCGGTCCAGGAACGCGCCCAGCACCAGCGCCCCCAGCGGCCGCATCAGGAACGCGGCCCAGAAGGTGGCGAAGCTCGCCATCAGCGACACGAACGGGTCACGGGACGGAAAGAACGCGTGCCCGATCGGCCCGGCATAGAAGCCGAACACGATGAAATCGTACATTTCCAGGAAGTTGCCGCCGGCGACGCGCAGCACCGCCATCGCCGGCGAGCCGGAACGGCGACCGGGCAGCGCGCCGCTCACCCCGCCTCGTCGCCCGCGACCAGGGCCGACTCCGTCCGCACCACGTCCAGCGCCACCAGCACCCCGTCGCGCTCGAGATGCCAGAAGGTCCAGCCGTTGCAGGACGGCGCGTTGGTCAGCGCCGCGCCGATCTGGTGGATCGAGCCGCGCCTGGCGCCGCTGACCAGGGTGCCGTCCGGTGACACCACCGCGCTCACCCGCTTCTGCCGGTCGGTGACCCGGGTGCCGGGCGGCACCAGGCCGCGCTCCACCAGGCTGCCGAACGGGATGCGCGGGACGTCCCGCTTGGCCGGGCTCGCCGCCGCCTGGTCGGGGCCGAGCGGCCGCTCGCGCCGGTAACGCCCGATCGCCGCCTCGGCGTAGTCGGGATGCCGTTCGATGCCGATGAAGCGCCGCCGCAGCCGCTTGGCCATCGCCGCCGTGGTGCCGGTGCCGGTGAACGGGTCGAGCACGATGTCGTCGATGCCGGTGGAGGCGAGCAGCACCCGGTGCAGCAGGCTTTCCGGCTTCTGGGTCGGATGCAGCTTGAGCCCGTGCCGGTTGCGCAGCCGCTCGTTGCCGGTGCAAAGCGGCAGCAGCCAGTCGGAGCGCATCTGCACGTCGTCGTTCAGCGCCTTCATCGCCGCGTAGTTGAAGCGGTAGCGGCTGGTCTTGTCCCGTGCCGCCCAGATCAGCGTCTCGTGGGCGTTGGTGAAGCGGCGGCCGCGGAAGTTCGGCATCGGGTTGGACTTGCGCCAGATCACGTCGTTCAGGATCCAGAAGCCGAGGTCCTGCAGGATCGTGCCGATGCGGAAGATGTTGTGGTACGAGCCGATCACCCAGATGGTGGCGTCCTTGCGCATCAGCCGGCGCGCTTCGCCCAGCCAGTCGCGTGTGAACCGGTCATACTCGGCGTAGTCGCCGAACTTGTCCCAGTCGTCGTCCACCCCATCCACCAGGCTGTCGTCGGGACGACGCAGCTCGCCACGCAGCTGTAGATTGTACGGCGGGTCCGCGAACACGCAGTCGACCGAGCCGGTCGGAAGCAGCCGCATCAGCTCGACGCAGTCGCCCACCAGCACCTGGTCGAGGGGAAGTTCCATCGCCGGCCAGGTCACGGTGGTGCCGGCGCCGCGGTCACGCAGGCGCCATCAGGTCCAGCCCGAGCTGACGCACCGTGCCGAACTCCTGGCGATGATGGCGGGTGATGCCGAGCAGGCCCAGCGCCGTGCGGTGGTGCACGGTGCCGTAGCCGGCGTTGCGCTCCCAGCCATAGCCGGGACAGCGCCGACCGAGCCGGACCATCAGGCGGTCCCGCGTCACCTTGGCCACAATGGAGGCAGCGGCGATCGACAGGCACTCCGCGTCTCCGCCGATCACCGCCTCGCTGGCGCAGGGAAGCGACGGGCAGCGATTGCCGTCCACCAGCACCAGCTCCGGCTGCACCGGCAGCCGCGTCACGGCGCGCGACATCGCCAGCATGCTGGCGTGCAGGATGTTGAGCCGCGCGATCTCGCGCACGGACGCGGCTGCCACGCCGATCTGGATGCCGGGGCAGCCTAGCAGGGCGTGGTACGCCGCTTCCCGAGCCTCCGGAGCCAGCTTCTTCGAGTCGTCGAGCAACGTTGCGAGGCAGCGGGACGGCCGACGCGAGAACATCACCGCCGCTGCGACGACCGGACCGGCCAGCGGCCCGCGTCCGACCTCGTCCACGCCGGCCACTCGCCCACCGTGACGGGTTTCACGCCTGTAGTGCGGCATCCCTGCCCCGCCATTCTCAGGCCGCGGGCAGACCCGCTGAAATGCGAGTCGGCTGACGAAACGGCCGCTGCCACAGGCAAACCATCAATACCGAGCCCATGGCAAGCACCGCGTCACGCATCGACGCTCGTCGGAACTCGAGTCGACGCCTGCGGTCAGCCGCGTGACGGGATGAGCAGGAACCCGAGCAGGA
>CAXTMS010000009.1:0-14048 GCA_964245345.1 uncultured Acetobacteraceae bacterium
TGACGGCATCTGCTTTTGTTTGTGATGGTGTCCCTTGTTGGAGGGACTGTCATGGCGGGCTTGGGGCGTAGGGTGCTGGGGCCTGGCGGTGTCGGGTGCTCATCTTCAGGACGGCTGCAATGAACGTGATGGAACGCCGCGTGTCGGAGGTATCGCCTGAGGAGCGTGCGCTGCGGGAGGACCTGGCGGCGTGCTACCGCATCTTTGCCGGGCTGGGCTGGGTGGAGCTGATCTACAACCACATCACCCTGCGCATCCCCGGGCCCGAGCACCACTTCCTGATCAACCCGTTCGGCCTGATGTATGGCGAGGTGACGGCGTCGAACCTGGTCAAGTGCGACCTGCAGGGCAACATCATCGGCCCGTCCGGCTACCCGGTGAACAAGGCGGGCTTCGTGCTGCACTCGGCCATCCACGCCAACGTGCCGGAGGCGCAGTGCATCATGCACACGCACACCACCGCCGGCATGGCGGTGGCGTGCAAGCGCGACGGGCTGGCGATGACCAACTTCTACTCCGCGCAGCTGTATGGCCAGGTGGCCTACCACGCGTTCGAAGGGGTCACGGTCAACCTGGAGGAGCAAAGGCGGGTGCTGGCCAGCATGGCGGGCAAGCGCCAGCTGGTGCTGCGCAACCACGGGCTGCTGGTGTGGGGCGAGACCATCTCCGAAGCGTTTGCGCGCATGTGGACGCTGAACCGGGCGTGCGAGATCCAGCTGGCCTCGCAGTCCTTGTCGGGCGAGGACAACCCGATCAGCCCGGCGGTGTGCGAGCAGGCGGTGCGCGAGGCGTTCCAGTTCAAGCCCGAATACGGCGCCGGCCGCGACGTGTTCGACGCCCTGAAGCGTCAGGTCGAGATCCGGGATCCAGGCTACAAGTTGTGACCGCGCTGCGCGTCGGCGTGGTCGGCGCGGGAGCCATCGGCTGCACGGTGGCGTTCGGCGTGGCCGGCGCGGGCGGGCCGCCGCCGGCGGTGCTGGCACGCGGCGCCGGCCTGGCGGCGCTGCGGCAGGCGGGGGTCACCCGGCTGGACGGCACGCGGCGGTCGCGCGCGGTGACCGCGTCGGACGACCCGGCAGCACTGGGCGAGCAGGACGTGCTGGTGCTGAGCACCAAGGTCCCGGCGCTGTCGGAGCTGGCGCCCCGGCTGCGGCCGATGATCGGCCCGCACACCGCGATCCTGCCGCTGGTCAACGGCGTGCCCTGGTGGTTCTTCGGCGAGCAGGAGCCGCGGCTTCAGCTCCGCTCGGTTGATCCGGACGGGGCGATCGCGGCCGCGCTGCCGCGGGCACAGGTCGTCGGCGCCGTGGTCAACCTGTCCTGCTCGAGCCCGGAACCGGGCTGCGTGCAGCGGACGGCCGGGAACAAGATCAGCATCGGACCCACCGCAGCGGATGGGGACGACCGCGTCCGGACCGTCGGCGAGCTGCTGCGCCGGTCCGGCTTTGAGGTGGTCGAGACCGGGCAGATCCGCGAGCTGGTCTGGTACAAGCTGCTGGGCAACGCGAGCTTCAACCCGATCAGCGCGCTGACGCGGGCCACCGGCGACCGCATCGCCTCGGACCCGGCGGTGCGCGCCATCTGCGTGCAGATGATGGAGGAGGCCATCGCGGTGGCGGCGGCCTTCGGGTTGAGCGTGTCCGGCTCGACGGAGAACCGCATCGCGGTGGCCGAAAGCCTTGGCCGGTTCAAGACCTCGATGCTGCAGGACGCGGAAGCCGAGCGCCCGCTCGAGCACGCGGCGCTGATCGGCGCCCTTGTCGAGATCGCGGACCATTTCGGCGTCGCGGTGCCGGTGACCCGGGTGGTGCACGGGCTGGTGCGGCTGCAGGACGAGGCGGCGCAAGGCCGGCGCGCCGAGCGGGCCGATCCCCCGGCCGCGCCATGGCAGGACCTGAGGAGCATGACCGGTGGACGGTGAGGCCAGGCGCGGGATCGGGAGCCTGGGGCTCATCGACGTTCATTCGCACTCGATGCTGCCGAGCTGGATCGAGGCCACGCGCGCGCGATACGCGCCGGCGCCGCCGCTTCTGGAAGGGATGGCGATCCCGGCCTGGGACGAGCATTCGGCCATCGCGGTGATGGACGCGCACAACATCCGGGCGATGCTGCTGTCCAACCCGACCGGCACCAAGGACTTCGACCGGGCCACCGCGGTGCCGCTGGCGCGCCGCATGAACGAGGAGATCGCCGGCATCGTGTCGCGCCACCCGACGCGGTTCGGCGCCTTCGCGGTGCTGCCGCTGCAGGACATCGACGCCGCGCTGGCGGAGCTGGCCTACGCGCTCGACGAGCTCGGCTTCGACGGGGTGTGCCTGCACAGCAGCTTCGAGGGCGCCTACCCGGGCGACCCGCGGTTCTATCCGCTCTACGCCGAACTCGACCGGCGCCGGGTGGCGGCCTTTGTGCACCCGATCGGGCCGGACTACGTGCGGCACATCGACCTGCCGTTCGTGCCGCCGGTGATGGAGTTCATGTTCGACAGCACCCGGGCCGCCACCAGCTTCATCGTGTCCGGCGCCCAGGCCCGCTTCCCCGACATGGCCTACATCGCCACCCACAGCGGCGGCACGCTGCCGTTCCTGGTGCACCGGCTGGCGTCGCTGACCGAGCGGCTGGGCACCGGCTACGGCGGCACGATGAGCTACGAGCAGTTCCGCCAGGGGGTGGCCCGCCTGTACTTCGACCTCACCGCCTCGCCCACCGCCTCGTCGCTGAAGTCTCTGCTGGAGGTGGCGCCGCCGTCGCAGATCCTGATCGGGTTCGACTACCCCATGCGCCCCGCCTCCAGCATCGCCCCGGCGCTGCGCGACCTGGACCAGGACGGCCTGCTCGACCACTGCGCCACCGCCGTCGCCTTCGGCAACGCCCTGCAGATCCTGCCCAGGCTCGCACAGCGCCTGAACCACGCCACGCAACGCAGCCAGCAAACCGCGACGAACACCCCAGCATAGGACTAGAACAGCAGGCGCAGGACATGGACGAGGCGATAATGGAGGCCGTGACGGCGATGCAGGTCGCCTGGTCGGATGCGTTCGTCCGGCGCGACGTCGAGGGATTGGTCGCCCTCTATGCCGAGCAAACGGCCTTTTACGGTTCGACCGCCGAACTATATACATCGCCTGAGGGTGTGCGCAGCTACTTCGCCAACCTGTCGGCGAAGTATCGGTGGATTCGGTTCGCGCCGCCGCACGTGATCGAACTTGGACCGGGCGCCGTCGCGGCATCGGGCGCGGCCATCTTCGGGACCAGTTCGGACGGGGTGGAAGCGCTGCTGGCCTACCGCATGACGCACGTCATCGTCCGCGCCAACGACGGCTGGAAGATCGCCGTTCACCACGCGTCGCCGATGCCGGATTGAGGACAGGAAGAAGGAAACAGGGCATGGACGGTTGCATCATCGGCTGGTCGCACACCGCTTTCGGCAAGCTGTCGGACGAGACGCTCGAGTCGCTCCTGGTCCGCGCCGCGCGTGACGCGGTCGCCGATGCCGGCCTCACGTTCTCCGACATCGACGAGGTTTATGTCGGGAACTTCAACTCGGGGATGGACCCGCAGGGGTTCCCATCCTCGCTTGCGCTGCAGGCGGACGACGCGTTGCGCTTCAAGCCGGCAACACGCGTCGAGAACGCGTGCGCGACCGGTTCCGCCGCCATCCATCAGGCGCTCCGCAGCGTCGCCGCCGGCTCAGCCAGGATCGTGCTGGTGGTCGGCGCCGAGAGCATGACCCCGGCCACCGCCGAAACGGTCAACAAGGGGCTGGTCAGCGCCAGCTACGTTCGAGAGGAGGCCGACACCGGATCCTTTGCCGGGTTGTTTGGCCGCATCGCCCAGAACTACTTCCAGCGTTTCGGCGACAAGTCGGACGCGCTGGCGCGGATCGCGGCGAAGAACCACCGCAACGGCAGCTCCAACCGCCTCGCGCACATGCAGAAGGACCTCGGCTACGAGTTCTGCAACACCGTCTCCACCCGCAACCCCATCGTCGCCGGGCCATTGCGGCGCACCGACTGCTCGATGGTGTCGGACGGCGCAGCGGCCCTCGTCATCGCGACGCCCGACGTGGCGGAAACGGCGTCCAAGGCGATCGGCTTCCGCGCCGCGGTGCAGGTCAACGACTTCCTGCCGATGAGCCGCCGCGACATGACCTTCCTGGACGGCTGCGCCGAGGCCTGGCGGCGCGGCCTGCATGAGGCCGGCATCGAGCTCGGCGACCTGTCCTTCGTGGAAACGCACGACTGCTTCACCATCGCCGAGCTGATGGAGTACGAGGCGATGGGATTGACCGCCCCGGGCCAGGGAGCGCGGGCGATCGACGAGGGCTGGACCCAGCCCGACGGGCGCCTGCCCGTCAACCTGTCCGGCGGCCTCAAGGCGAAGGGACACCCGATCGGCGCGACCGGCGTGTCCATGCACGTGCTGTCGGCGATGCAGCTGCTTGGCGAGGCGCCCGGCGTGCAGATCAAGGCGCCGGAGCTCGGTGGTGTGTTCAACATGGGTGGCGCAGGTGTCGCCAACTACGTGTCCGTCCTCGACCGCCGCCGCTAGGCGTTCGATCGAGCCGGACCGCTCGGCCGGTTGGAGATACTTGACGACGCAACGGGCAAGAGCATGCTCCGCGAGCCATGCATATGGATCATGCTCTCGCCGGCAGCCCGATAGATCCGGAATCTCGCTCCCGTCTTCCGCGCAGGCTGGTTGCGGACACACCAGGCTGGGTTGTGCGCGACCTGACGGCGGCGCTTCGGAACATCGGCAGCGGGTTCGCGACCATCTCGCCGTCGCGTCCTGTCGAGGGGGGACATCCGCGTCGCGTCTGATCCCATAGTCCTAGGAGCCGGTGGGATAGATCCCAGACTCAACCGAGGCGCACTCGTTATGGTCGATTACAAGGTTCCCGTCCTGATCGTCGGCGGTGGTGGGTGTGGGTTGTCCTCCTCGATCTTCCTGTCGGCCATGGGCGTCGCGTCGCTCCTTATCGAGAGGCACCGGCCACCAGGTCGCATGCCGAAGGCGCGCTACATCAACCAGCGCACGATGGAGGTGCTGCGGCAGTACGGCCTTGCGGACGAGGTTTACAACCGGTCGATGCCGCTCGAGCACATCTCGAAGATCAGGTGGTCGACCACCTTGGGCGGTGACGGCCCGCTCGACCGGCGCAAGATCTTCGAATTCGACTCCTTCGGTGGCGGCATGCTGGACCACTACGCGGTGGACAGCCCGTGTCCCAGCACGCTCTACCCGCAGGTCCGGCTTGAGCCGCTGCTGGCCTCGATCGCATCCGAGCGCGCGCCGGGGCGCGTCCGCTACAACCACGAGGCGATGGATCTCGAGCAGAGCGACGATGGCGTCGTGGTTCGGGTCCGCGATCGCGACACCAACGAGGAATATACTGTCCACGCCGACTACGTCATCGCCGGCGATGGCGGCAAGTTCATCGGCCCGCGCGTCGGCGCGGTGCTCAGCGGGCCGACCAACATCGTCGACATGGCGACCCTCTACTTCCGCGCCGACCTGTCGCAGTGGTGGCCCGACGACCACGCGATGACGACGTGGTTCGTCAATCCGAGCGGGGGCTCCTGGGCCAGCGGCGTGCTCGGCCAGCTCGGTCCGACCCGGTTCGGCCGCCATTCCGAGGAGTGGATGTTCCACTTCAGCTTCAAGCCCGACGATCCCGCACGCGCCGACACCTCGTTGCTGATCCCGCGGATGCGCGAGCTGATGAAGCTGCCCGACCTCGAGATCGATCTTATCGCCAACGGCAACTGGGTCGTCGAGGGCGTGCTGGCGGACCGCTTCCGCTTCGGGCGCATCTTCCTGGCCGGGGACGCGGCGCATCGCCACCCGCCCACTACCGGGCTCGGCCTGAACTCCGCCATCCAGGACGCGCACAACCTCACCTGGAAGCTCGCGGCCGTGATCAAGGGCGAGGCGCCCACCTCGCTGCTGGACAGCTACGAGAGCGAGCGGCGGCCGGTATGCGCGCGCAACGTCGAGTGGGCACTGCTGACGTTCCACAACCACGCCTTGACCGACATCGGCCTCGGTTTGAACCGGTCGGATCCCGAGCGCAGCAGCAAAAACCTCGAGGCGTTTTTCGAAGACAGCGATCTAGGCGAGGTGCTTCGCAGCCGGCTTTCCCGGATCGTGGATGTGCAACGGATGGAATGGCAGGCGCATGACCTGGAGATCGGCTTTGCCTACGACAAGGGAGCCATCACCCCCGACGGCACGCCGCGTCCCCGGCCCGATCCGAGCGGTCAGAACTACGTTCCCACGACCCGACCCGGACATCGGCTACCGCATGCGTGGCTCACCCGGAACGGCACCCAGCGCTCGACTTTGGATCTCACCGCACCTGGCCGCATCACCTTGCTGCTCGGCGCCAAGGGCGAAATCTGGAGGACGGCGGCCGAGCAGGTAAGAAACAGCCTCGGCGTGCCACTCGACATCGAGTCGATCTGTCCGGATGGAGAATGGCAGGACACGGACGGACGTTGGCAGAGGCTGCGGGAAACCGATGAGGATGGTGCCCTGCTGGTCCGTCCCGACAACCATGTTGGATGGCGCATGGCGCAGGGCTGTTCGGATCCGGAAGGAACCCTTCACGAGGCCGTCTCCACCATGCTTCGAGGCATGTCCTAGGTTCGGCCCCAGCAACAGGATCCAGCGGCTCGTCCATCATCCTTTGTCCATGTCGGGAGGCAACGGGGGGCCGCCGCGTTCGGCTGGAGCAGGCAGTGGAGACGCCTCAGCTTCGACCGCTGGGTGATTGGGGTCACGACACGAAGAATGGTTTTGCGTGTGCCCTACGGAGACGGAAGTCGAACCTTTTGCTGCCAGCGAGGGCTGTGGCCGACGTAGAAACCTGAGGCCGCCCCGTTCGGGCTCGGCTCCGGTCCAAATGGAGCTGCCGGTCAGGCTGCGGTGTTCTCAGCCAAACGGAGTAAATGCGCGTCCGCAGCCCCTGCGGCACAGCGACGCTCAGGCCGGTGAACGTCTCGTTCAGGTAGCGGGTGTTCTACATGACGATGGCCGCCACGACTGGATCCAGCCGATCTGCGTGTACCGCCGCAGTCCACCTTTGAGGATCGAGTCGAGCGTAAACAGGGTGCGATCGAGCCGATCGACCTCACGGGAGGGCAACGGCCAAGCCGTTCTGGTGCGGGTACGCCACCAGCCTCCGAAGCATCACGAAGACGCTCGTGGTGACGGCATGGATGGAGGCGGCAACGCACACCAGTTCGTCCCAACTCACCTCCACGTGCCTGATGTCCAGCACGCCACCCACCAGGGGCTCGATCACCGGGTCGGTCGCCAGACCGGCAGCAGGCGTAGGGCCAAGCTCGGCTTACGGCCATGACGGGCGTTCACCTCGCCAATGCCGGCCCTCCTGGCCTGCTACCGGAAGCACTGCCCGTCTGATGACGAGCTGGTGCCATCTCCCGACACCTTGGAAAGCGGCGAGGCTTGATGGGCATCGGCGAGGCAGGCGAGGGCGGTGGTATGGCCTTCCTCACGGATAGGCCGGTCGCGCACCCACCCGAGCTGGCGCAAGGCCAGGTGGAAGACGAGCCGGGAGGTCGGCATCAGTTCGATCAAAGGCCGGAACGGCATGGCTGACTGCCGGTGCGGTTTGGGGCAGCGCGTGCCAATCGGCCAGAGTCGCCTCGTCGAGCCAGAACGTCAGGTCGCTATATCGGCGCAGCCGAACCTCGCAAACCAGCCAGTTCGCGAACCGGCATCTCGCCCTCGAAATGCGGCGGCATCGGGCAGCATGGTGCTTGAAGGGCAACGCGACACGCTTGCCGGTCGACGGTCCGCGCACCGATGCTATCGAGAAGCTGAAACAACCCCGACGGATCAGGGGCAAGGCATCCGATATCGTGAGTCGTTCGTTCAAACGACGCCGCGATCCCGACTGTTCCCGTGTCGAAAGGTCGTAGGGACAACCAATGGATCATGAGTTACATCTGCTAGATGTCAAGAGACCACGTGATCCGCCTGCGGCATATCGTTCTGCGAAGCAGCGGCTCGTCCTTCTGCATCAGAAGCACGTCCATGTGGCTTCCGAAAATCTTACTTCGCCGAGACGGTCGCCTGGATACGACCGCAGCCGTTGGCGGCTCGGCTTAGATGGCTGCTCATGACAGGACCGGCCCTCTTGAACTCTGGGGTGGCATAGAATGTAGCGTCGTGCGGATTGGTGATGCCTGGCGCGACCAGGTGCGCGAAACCGGCCATCATGATCGCGGACAGCACGATCTCGATCAGGTGGCGGCACTCGGCATCCGCACGCTGCGCTACCCGATCCTGTGGGAACGGGTGACCAAAGATCAGCCAGGCGCATGCGGCTGGACATGGCACGATCAGCAACTGGAAACCCTGGGCCGGCACGGCATCGAGGTGGTCGCTGGGCTGCTGCATCATGGTTCCGGACCGTTCTCGACGTCCGTGCTTGATCCATCGCTGCCGGAGCAACTCGCCAGGCACGCCGCGCAGGTTGCCGATCGCTATCCGTTCATCAAGCTCTGGATACCGGTCAACGAGCCGCTGACCACTGGTCGCTTTTGCTGCCTCTACGGTCACTGGTATCCGCATCTGCGGGACGAGAACGCCTTCCTGCGTGCGCTTGTCACGCAATGCCGGGCGGTGTTGCTTTCCATCCGGGCGATACGGGTTCGTGTCGTGGGTGCCCGTTTCCTGCAGACCGAGGATCTCGGGCGGATCTTCTCCACCGACCCGCTAAAGGATCAGGCCGCTTACGAAAACGACAGGCGCTGGCTCAGCCTCGACCTGCTCTGCGGCCGGGTCGGCCCCCTGCATCCATGGCGTCGTCGTTTCGAGGGATGTGGAGTTCCCATCGCATGGCTGGATGAGCTCGAAACCGGCGAAGCGGCTCCCGACCTGCTGGCCATCAATCATTACGTGACCAGTGACCGCTTCCTTGATCACCGGGTGCGGCTTTATCCGGTTTCCATGCACGGAGGAAACGGCCATCAATCCTATGTCGACACGGAGGCAGCTCGTGTCGGTCTCGACGACACCAAGATCGGGTGGAAGCCGCGCTTGCGGGAGGCTTGGGACCGGTATCGCCGGCCGATGGTGCTCGGCGAGGTCCATCTGGGATGCGACGATCCCGACGAGTCGATCCGTTGGCTGGCCGAGGCCTGGAACGCGGCCCGGATGCTCCGCGCGGAAGGTGTTGATCTTCGTGCCGTCACGGCATGGGCGTTGTTTGGGCTGGTCGACTGGCACGTCATGCTGCGGGAACGTCACGACCTGTATGAGCCGGGTCCGTTCGATGCACGGTTCAACCCGCCGCGGCCGACTCCGCTGCTCGCGGCAATAGAAGCACTGGTCCGGGACGGTGAGCTCGTTCATCCGGCGTTGAGCCGCGCTGGCTGGTGGCGCCGCCTACCAGGAGCCTGAACGCGTCGGGGGATCCAGGACCGGCAGCCGGCGATAGCCCGATCGTCCTCCGGGTCGTGCGATCCGTCACGTCGGCAGCACATCAGGTGATGCGAGGCGAAAGCCCCGAAACATCAGTTCCCGCAAGCCGGCAAGAACGCGGGCGAGTGCTGGCCGACATGAACCGATCATTCTGCGTGCCGGCCTGGAAATGCCTGGGCAGGCTGAACCAGTCGGTTGACGAAGTTCCGGAGCTCCCTCGCTGTGCCATCGTCCGGCACGGCGGCGACGCGCCGACATCGGCCATCGCGCACTTCGCCAAGGTGACCCGCAGCTGCCGTCCGGGGCTGTTCCACTGCCACGCCACACCCGGCTTGCCGCGGACCAACAACGACCTCGATCAGCTGTTAGCCTCGCAGCGCCAGTACGAGCAGCGCGCGAACGGGCGCAGAACGGCGTCGCCTGCGGTGCTGCGCGGCGAGGTGCGCCTGGTCGCGGCCACCACGACACGGCGGCATCCACCGACCGAGCGTCAGCTGGGCGCACCAGTCTGAATGGTGGAGCAGGCTGAGCCGACGTCCTGACCGTCGCCATCGAGCAGGTATGCTCCACGCCCGGTTCCGCCACCGCTCGCCTGCCTGCCCGGCCGAGCTTGAATGAAAACCTGCTGGCCAACTCTGCCGGCCTGGTTTTCTTGAAGCGGGTTGTCCGCTCTCGCCATACCCGCGGGAGCCGCGTCAAGTTGAAGCCGTGGCCTCGGATCAGTGCGCGCCGGCGGGGGCCGGCCCGCCGCTGCGACGGGTGAACAACACCAACAGGGCAGCCAGGGCCAGGGCGACGCCGATCACGGCGAAGGTGTCGCCGAACCCCATGCACAGCGACTGTTGGCGGACGATGCCGCCGAGCTGTACCACCGCCTGGTGCTGCGCATAGGCGGGATCGGCGCCGTGGGACAGGAAGTACGCCGTGGCCTGGTCCAGGCGTTCCCGCACCTCGGGACGCGACGGGAGGACAGACGGGCCGATGATCGCGGAATGAAACTGTTCCCGCTTGGTGATGATGGTCTGCAGCATCGCGGTACCCACGGCGCCGCCGAGATTGCGCAGCATGTTCGTCAGCGCCGACGCGTTGCCGGCATCCGCACGAGCGATCCGGGACATGGTGATGGCGGTGAGTGGGGTGATGATCACTGCCTGCCCAAGCGCGCGGATGATGTTGGGCCAGAAGAACTGTGGTCCGGAAACATCGCGGGACAGGTGGACATTCATGAAGCAGCTCAGGGAGAACAACACGATGCCCGCGGTGCACAGCCAGCGTATGTCGACCCATCTCATCAGCCGCGGCACCAGCGGGATCAGCAGCAGCTGCGGCAGGCCGACCCAGGCCAGCACGGCGCCGATCTGCTCGGCGTTGTAGCTCTGCACCTGCGACAGGTACTGCGGCATGACGTAGACGCTGCCGTACAAGGCGAACCCGACGAAGACGTTGCTCAGCGTGCCAATGCCGAAGTTGCGTTCGCCCAGCAGGCGCAGGTTGAGGAGAGGGCTCCGCGCGGTGAACTGGATGGCGATAAAGGCGCCGAGGAACACCACCGCGACCACCGCGAGGTGGACGATGAAGGGCGAGCCGAACCAGTCGTCCTTGTTGCCTTCCTCGAGCAGGGTTTGCAGCGCCCCGAGCCCGACCGCCATGGTGACGATGCCGGGCCAGTCCGCTTCCCGCAGTGCCCGGAGCTGCGCCGGCTGCTTTTCCAGCGTGAAGCCGAGCACGGCGGCCATGATGAGGGCCGGCGGCACGTTGACGAAGAAGATGGTGCGCCAGCCATAGGTTTCGGTGAGCCAGCCGCCGATCGTGGGACCGATCGCCGGAGCGAAGGTGGAGGACAGCGCGAACATGGCGAGCCCGATCGATTGCTGCCCCTTCGGCAGCCGGGTCATGGACATGGTCAACGCCGCTGGGATCAGCACGCCGCCGCAGAAGCCCTGCAGCGCCCGCATGGCGATCATGGTGCTCAAGTCGTCGGCAAAGGCGCAGGAAGCGGAAAAGCCGGCGAACAGCAGGGTGGCGCCCACGATGAACAGGCGGAAGCCGAACACCCGGCCGAGCAGCACGGTCATCGGGATGACGATGATCTCGCCGATCAGGTAGGCGGTGGACACCCAGGCGCCCTCGTCCACGCCCGTGCCGATGCCTCCCTCGATGTCGGGCAGCGAGGCGTTGGTGATCTGGATGTTCAGGATCGCCATGAAGGCGCCGATCATCCCGGCCATCACCGCGGCCCAGGTGGTGGCGGAGGCGCGCCCGGGCGCGGGTGCCGCGTCCTGCCCGGCTCCGTGCGGCCTTCCGCTCATCGGGCCGCTGCCGCGACGCCGCCGATGACGATGGTCGGCGTGACGGACATGCCGGGGCGGATGCGGCCGGTCAGCGGGCCCGGATCGAGCACGATCTTCACCGGGATGCGCTGCACGATCTTGGTGAAGTTGCCTGTGGCGTTGTCGGGCGGAAGCAGGGCGAACTCGGCCCCCGAGGCGGGCGCAAGACTGTCGACGTGGCCGTGCACGACCTCCCCCGGGAACATGTCCACCTCCACGGTGGCCGGCTGGCCGGGAACGACCTGGGCGAGCTGGGTTTCCTTGTAGTTGGCGACCACGTACGCCTGGTCGACCGGGACGATGCTCATGAGCTGGGTGCCGGCCTGCACATACTGGCCGACGCGCAGCGTGCGGTTGCCGACCGTGCCGTCGACGGCAGCGGTCACGGCGGTGTAGCCCAGGTTGAGCTCGGCCTGATGCTGCACGGCCTCGTCGTGGTCGAGGGTGGCGCGGGCCTGGGTGACCTGCGCGCGCAGCAGGTCGATCTGGCCGGTGGCGGTGCGCAGGGCGGCAGCGTCCTTCGTCACGTCGGCACGGGCAGCAGCGATGCGCGACGTGGCGCGCTGCGCGTCCTGGGTGGTGCCGTAGCCGGTGGTGGCGAGCGCCGCGTAACGACGGTCGTCCTGCTCGGCGAAGCGCTGGTCGGCGGCATCCACGCCCACCGTGGCGCGGGCGCCATCGATCACGGACGCCTGCACCGCCAGCGCGGCCTCGCGGGCGGCAAGCGCGGCGCGGGCGGCATCGGCGTCCGCCTTGGCTTCCGCGAGCGCCACGCGGAAGTCGCGGTCGTCGATGCGAGCCAGCACCTGCCCGGCTCGGACCGGCTGGTTGTCGCGAACCAGCACCGCCGACAGATAGCCGGACACCTTTGGCGCCACCGTCGTGTTGTCGGCCTGGACGTAGGCGTCGTCGGTGGACACTTCGAAGCGGCCGGTGGTCCAATACGACCAGCCGAACCGGGCGGCGAGGCCAAGCACCGCAAGGGCGACCACGGTGACGAGCAGGCGGCGGTGGTCGAAGGAGCGACGGGTTCCGACGAGGCCTTCGCGGGCGGCGGACACGGAGGAGGTGGAGGTGCTCATGCGACGACGTCCTCAAACGAGAGGCGATCAAATGGAAATTTCTAGTTTTCCTAAATAGCCGCTAGAGTATGGCTGTCAATGAGTTTTGGAAGATGGACGTTGTTCTAAATCCGAGGAAGCCTGGTCCGGGTCGTCCCCGCGGGCGCCCGCCCTGCCGCACCGACCAGGACACGCGGCACCTGCTTGGGATCGCGGCGGCGGCGGAGTTCGCGCGGCACGGCTATGCCGGCACCAGCGTCGCCGCGGTCGCCAAGGCGGCCGGGGTCTCGACGCGGACGATGTACCGGCTGGTGCCGACCAAGGCGGAACTGTTTGAGCTGTCGATGGGGGATCGCATCGACCGCTTCCTGCTCGCGGTGGACGAGCGGACGCTGGGGGCATTGGAGCTCGAGGAGGCGCTGGCCCAGATCCTGATCGCGTTCGGGACGCTGCTGTTCAGTCACGAGTCGATCGCCATGTTGCGGTTGCTGTACACGGAAGCGGAACGCTTTCCCGAGATCGCCGCGCGCTTCCACCAACGGGCGGTGACGCGCGTGGACGGGGCGATCGGGCGATGGCTGGAGCTGCAGCGCCGGGAAGGGCGGATCCGGCTGCTCGACGGCGGATCGGCGACCGGCTTCCTGCGCGGGATGATGATCGGCGACCTGCAGCAGGCAGCGCTGCTCCGGCAGGAGGAGCCCCCGGACGCGCCGACGATCGCCCAGCGGGCGAAGACCTGCGCCCGGCTGTTCCTGGATGGGTGCCGCGCCTGAGTACGGGCAGCCAGGCCGGACCTGGCGGCAACGGGACCGGGCTTTCCACATCCGCCCCCGTCAGTCCACGACCCCTTCCTGCCCCCTGGCCCGACGCGTGTCCCGCGCGCGCTGCAGCGAGGCCGCCTTCCGCCGTTTCTCCCGCAGCACGTCGATCGTCGGCGGCCACCAGCCGCGCCCCAGCTCGTCCGGCTCCGGCGCGGTCCGGGCCGGCCAGGCCTGGACCAGCTCCGCATGGCTCGGCCTGCGCCAGCTCGCCCAGATCAGCGCCGCTTTCCCGGCAGCGACGCCGGGATAGTGCCGGGCAACGGTGGCGGACTCGGCGAGCTCGCCCGCCACCGCCTCAAACACCGCCGGTCCCGCATGGGTCATCAGCACCCGGCCGAACGGCGGCAGCGCTATCCGGTGCCGGAAGACGCCCTGCCGCCGGT
>CAXTMS010000009.1:14058-36149 GCA_964245345.1 uncultured Acetobacteraceae bacterium
TCCGCCGCCTGCCCGGGCGACGCCCTGCGCTCTGCCGCGCGCGCCCGCCGCGCGTCCGGCTCGGCCCGACGCGCGGCCTCCTCGATCAGGGTCCAGCGCCGGCGCAGTTCCTCAACTGACCGGAACGGCACCCGCCACGCCCTGGCCGCCGGGTCCCACCGCGCCCACGGCACCTGCCGCAACTCCGCGACCACCATGCGCGAGAACGGGGTGCGCACCACGAGGTCGTCGCCCGCTTCCAGATACGGGCTCGCGATCGGCTCGAACGCGAAGGCGTCGCGGCCGCGCGCGTCGCCATGTGCCAGCACGCCCGACCATTCCCGGCCCATCCAGGCGCTCAAGCGCCGCTGCGCCGTGGTGCCCGGCACGAACCAGGCCTGCAGATCGTCGCGCCACCGCGCGCGCGGAAACGCGGTCCGGAAGCGCTCCACCGTCATGCGGTCATACGGAAACGCCGCCGTCGCCCCCGGCGCGCCCTCGCCGTCGTCCCGCTGCGTCGCGCTGAACTCCGCCGCGTCCTCGCCCACTGGCTCACATCCTCCGTTACGGCGCAGCGTGCCATCGTCGCGCGCCGCGCGCAGCATCCGGCAGGCCCGAAGCGGTGCGCCCAACCCGTCGGCCGCATTCTGGCCTGCAGACCGATCGCGGCGTCGGCGCGTCGACCGGGCGGAGGAGGTGGGCCGGACCACCCCCCATGCCTGAAACGCCCGCCGCCGAAGCAGCCCGCCCGCGCCGCTGCCCGTCGCCCGCTCAGCCCAGCGCCGCCGCCATCACCGCGATGTCGTCCAGCTTGGCGTGGAACGCGGACCAGTCGTCGTCGGCCGCGATCGGCGCCCAGATCGCCTCGACCTCGTCGATCAGCATGGTGCACGGGGCGCCGCGCTGGAAATACGCGTGGTGTCGCCCCGCACCCGGTGCCACCGCATGGGCCGACAGCATCTCCCGCAGCGTTTCGAACGCCGGCTGCGCATAGCCGTCCGGCAGGGCCGCATACCAGTCGAAGAAGAACCGCTCGAACGGCACCTGCGACTCGCGCAGCGCCAGCCACACCTGGCCGCTCGTCAACGCGTCCGCGTCCGCGCCTCCTGACGCCCGGCCGAGCCGTCGCAGCATCCCCGCCGCCAACTCCGCTCCGAACCGTTCGCCGAAACGGAGCAGCACCGGCTCCAGCGCCTCCTGCGACGCCAGCGGCAGCAGGCACTCCGCCAGGCGCACGAGGTTCCACAGCAGCGTGTCCGGCTGCCGCCCGAACGCATACAGCTTGCCCGTGTCGAAATACGCCGCGGTGAAGTCGGGCTGGTAGCTCGGCAGGAACCGCCATGGCCCGTAGTCGAAGCTTTCACCGGTGACGTTGATGTTGTCGGTGTTCAGCACCCCGTGCACGAAGCCCGCCAGCATCCACTGCGCGCCCACGCGCGCCACCCGTTCCGTCACCGCCTGAAGCAACGCCACCGTTTGCGCCGCTTCGTCCTCCCGCCTCGCTTCCGGCAGGTAGAAACGCACCACGTGGTCCAGCAGCCGCCGGATCGCGTCCACGTCGCCGTGATAGGCCAGGCGCTGGAAGGTGCCGATGCGGATGTGCGAGTGGCTGAGCCTGACCAGCACCGCCGAGCGCGTCGGCGACGGCTCGTCGCCCCGCTCCAGCGCTTCCCCTGTCTCGATCAGCGAGAACGACCTGGAGGTGTCCACCCCCAGCGCCTCCAGCATGGTCGTCGCCAGCACCTCGCGCACGCCGCCCTTCAGCGTCAGCCTGCCGTCGCCGCCGCGCGACCACGGCGTGCGCCCGCTCCCCTTCGTGCCGAGGTCGAGCAACCGGTCATCCTGGAGGTCGTGCATCTGCGCGAACAGGAAGCCGCGCCCGTCGCCGAGGTCGGGGTTGTAGTTGCGGAACTGGTGGCCGTGGTAGCGCAGCGCCAGCGGCCGGGGGAACGACCCCGGCAGCGGCTCGAACTCCCCGAAATGCCGGATCCACTCCTGGTCGGACAGCGAGTCGAGTCCGATTTGGGCCGATGCCTGCACATTCCGGTAGCGCAATCCGTGCTCCGGAAACCGCGCCGGCGTCACGGGATCGAAGAACAACTCCCCCAGCGCCTCGTGGGCACGGGACGGTCGGGCATGCAGGGTCGGGCTCATCGCGCTCATATGGGACGGCCGCCCCGCCTCCGCAGCCCGGAACCGGGTTCAGCCCGTCGCGACGTGCGGCGGCAGCCCGCCCTGATGGCGGCGCAGCAGCACGAGCATGACCAGGATGCCGGGCAGGCAGGCCGCCACGGTCAACAAGAAGAACCCGGTCCAGCCCATCGCCTGCGCCAGGAACCCGGTGCCGCCGCCCAGCGTCCGCCACGCCACCGGCGCCAGCGACGACAACAGCGCGAACTGGGTCGCGGTGTAGTCGAGCGAGCACAGCCGCGACAGGTAGGTGGCAAAGGTGGTGGCCGCCAGCACCTCGGCGAAGCCTTCCAGGGTCACCTTGGCCAGCAGAAGCGGGAACACCGGCCCCGCGCGCACCAGGGCCAGATAGAGCAGAATGGAGGCCATCTGCACGCAGGCACTGGCGATTAGCGCCCGTCCGAGCCCGATCCGCGCCACCAGCAGCCCGCTGGCGGCAGCCCCCGCCAGCGCCGCGCACAGCGACGGGACGCCGTTGGCCTGCGCCACCGCCGTCGGCGCGAAGCCGAGCGCATGGTACAGCGGATAGGCCATGGTGTCGGCGAGCTGGGTGCCGAGGTTGGCCACCAGCACGAAAACGATGACGATCCCCGAATCCGGGCGGCCGAGCAGGTCGCGGAACGGTTCCACCACGCGGGTGCGCAGCGCATCGCGCCATCCGCGTCCGGCGCCGTGCTGCGCCGGCTGCGCCGGCTCGCGCGCCAGCAGCGCCAGCGCCGGGCCGGCAAGGCTCAACCCCGCCATCACCAGCAGCGAGCGGTGCCAGCCCAGATGCGCCGCGAGCGAGATCGCCCCGGCCCCGGAGCACAGCATGGCGATCCGGTAGCCCCAGCTATAGGCGCCGAGTGCCGCCGCCTGCAGCCGCGGCGCGAACGCCTCGATCCGCCAGGCGTCGATCAGGATGTCCTGGCTGGCGGACAGGAACGCCAGCAGGCAGGCGGCGCCGAACAGCGGCAGCAGCGCCCGCGTCGGCGCGCAACGCGACATGGCGACGATCGTGAGGCTGAGCAGCAGCTGCACCGGCAGCATCCAGCCGCGCCTGCGCCCAAGCCGGCCGAGCGGCCCGGGCAGCGTCCGGTCGAGCAGCGGCGCCCACAGGAACTTCAGCAGGTAGGGCAGCCCGATCAGGGCGGCGCTGCCGACCGTGCGGAGCGACACGTGGCTCTCGCTCAGCCATTGCTGCAGGGTGAAGAAGGTGAGGTAGAGCGGCAGGCCGGAAACGAACCCGAACCCGCCCATCAGCAGCAGGCCGCGCAGATCAATCGGGCCTGTTGCATGCGAAAGAACCGGATCAGGCATCGACGGAGCGTCCGCAGGCACGGGCGAACGCGCAGGAAGCGGCTGTCCGCTCCTGCGCGCCGGCAAGGCGATCCGCAGGCTACTGCGGAGCCGCCTCGGTCGAGGCCGCGGCCTTCTTGTGGTGAGTGGTCTTCTTGCGGTGATGGGTGGTCTTCTTCGGCGCCATGCTGCTGTCGCTGGAGCTGGCCGAGGAGTCGGTGGACGGCGCAGCGGTGCTGGGCGTCGTGGTGCTCGGCGCCATGGTGCTCGGTGCCATGGTGCTGGGAGCAGTCGTGCTCGGCGCCGGGGTGGCGGGCGACATGGTGTTCGGGGCCATGGTCGAGGGCGTGCTGGTCGAGGGTGTGGTGGTGGTCTGGGCGAGGGCCGGGGCCGCGGCGCCCAGCAGGGAGGCGGCCGACAGGGCGGCGAGGAACCGGGTCTTGAAGGTCATGGAGGACTCCGAGGGGTGGATGAGGAGGTTGCTGCGATGCCAGAACCGGAACGGAACCGGCGCGCGTGCCTCCATATCACGTTGCCGAAACAGCGTCGCCGGTCAAACTTCCACGATTCGCTCAGGTCTCCGGCGCAGGCGACTGAAATACAACACAATCTTTCAGGCAGTCCGACCCAAATCATGTCGGTTTCGTGGCAAATCGGGCGGTCTGGCGGCGGCCTTCCGCCAAACCGTTGAAATCAACCGAGATGCCGTCCGCTTCAGGCAGCGTCGCCGCGCTTCTCCATCTTCTTGCGCTCGTTCGGATTGAGATAGCGCTTGCGGATTCGCACCGCCGATGGCGTCACCTCCACCAGCTCGTCGTCCTCGATATAGGCGATCGCCTGTTCCAGGCTCATGCGTCGTGGGGGCGTGAGCAGCAGCGCCTCGTCCTTGCCGGCAGCGCGTATGTTGGTGAGCTTCTTTTCCTTGATCGGGTTCACCTCGAGGTCGTTCTCGCGGGAATGCTCGCCCAGGATCATGCCGACATAAACCTTCTCGCCCGGATCGACGAACAACGCTCCGCGCTCCTGCAGCGAGAACAGCGAGTACTGCACCGCCGCCCCATCCTCCGACGAGATCAGCGAGCCCTTCACCCGGCCGGCGATGGAGCCGGCCCAGGGCTGATAGCCGGCGAACAGCCGGTTCATGATGCCGGTGCCGCGCGTGTCGGTGAGGAACTCGTTATGGTAGCCGATCAGCCCGCGCGACGGGATCAGAAAGGTCAGGCGCACCTTGCCGCCGCCCGAAGGCCGCATGTCCTGCATCACGCCCTTGCGTATGCTCAGCTTCTCCACGACGATTCCGGAGAACGGCTCGTCCACGTCGACCAGCACCTCCTCGAACGGCTCCTCGCGGTCGCCGGTGTCGGGGTTCTCGCGGGTCAGCACGCGCGGGCGGCCGATGGTCAGCTCGAAGCCTTCGCGTCGCATCTGCTCGATCAGCACGCCGAGCTGCAGTTCGCCGCGGCCTGCCACCTCGAACGCTTCCGACTCCGGGCTGTCGGTGACGCGGATGGCGACATTGCCTTCCACCTCCTTGAACAAGCGGTCGCGGATCTGCCGCGAGGTGACCTTCTTGCCCTCGCGTCCGCCGAGCGGGCCGTCGTTGAGGCGGAAGGTCATGCTCAGCGTCGGCGGATCCACCGGGATCGCCGGCAGCGCCGCGGTGACGTCCGGCGAGGCGATGGTTTCCGGGATGGTCGCTTCCGACAGACCGGCGATCGCCACGATGTCGCCCGCCTCGACCTCGTCCGCCGGCACACGCTCCAGCCCGCGGAAAGACAGCAGCTTGGTCAGGCGTCCGGTCTCGACCACCGAGCCGTCGGCGCGCAGCACCCGCACCGGCATGTTGGTGCGCGCCCGGCCCTGCTCGACGCGTCCGGTCAGCACCCGGCCGAGGAACGGGTCGGCTTCCAGGATGGAGGCGACCATGGCGAACGGCTTGTCCTTGTCGCAGGACGGCGACGGCACGTGGCTGAGCACCATGTCGTAGAGCGGCGACAGGTCCTTGCGCGCGCCTTCCAGCTCCCCGTCCGCCCAGCCCTGGCGGCCGGACGCGAACAGGGTGGGGAAGTCGAGCTGCTCGTCGTTGGCGCCCAGTGCCGCGAACAGGTCGAACATCTCGGTGTGCACCTCGTCCGGCCGCGCGTCCTGCCGGTCGACCTTGTTGACCACCACGATCGGCTTGATGCCGCGCGCCAGCGCCTTGGTCAGCACGAACTTGGTCTGCGGCAGCGCGCCTTCGGCGGCGTCCACCAGCACGATCGCGCCGTCCACCATGTTCAGGATGCGCTCGACCTCGCCGCCGAAATCGGCGTGGCCGGGGGTGTCGACGATGTTGATGCGCACCCCGCGCCACTCCACGCTGGTGCACTTGGCCAGGATGGTGATGCCGCGCTCGCGTTCCAGGTCGTTGCGGTCCATCGCCCGCTCGGCCACCACCTGGTTCTCGCGGAACGAGCCCGACTGCCGAAGCAGCTGGTCGACCAGGGTGGTCTTGCCATGATCGACGTGGGCGATGATGGCGATGTTGCGAATGTCCATGCGGGCGACTGGCTTCCGTTCTGTCTGAGCAGACGGGCCGGACGGGCGGGACCATGCGCGAACGCCGTCCCGACCGGAACGGACCGGATGGGAACGGCGCAGGCGGGCTCGCTTCGGCCCCGATCAGGGGATAGATGGCGGCTAGATAATGCGGCAGGACAGCATTTGCACGTTCAAAATGCTTCGGCCGTTCGCCCGGTCCCGCTCAGGGCATGGAATCGGCAAGGCCGGCCAGCAGCGCGCGCAGGTCCGCCTCGGGACGGGCGCCGAAATGGCTGATCACTTCCGAGGCGGCGACGCTGCCCATGCGGCCGCACGCCGCCACCGGCAGCCCCTGCGCCAGCCCGGCCAGGAAGCCGGCCGCATAAGCGTCGCCGGCACCGGTGCTGTCCACCACGGTGGTCGGCACGGGCGGGATGTCGGTGCGCGCGCCGTGCCGGAACACGACGCTTCCCTGTTCCCCGCGCGTCAGCACCGCCAGCTCGACCTCGCGCCCGGCCTGTTCCGCCGCCTGCTCGAACCCGTCGGCCCCATACAGCGAAACGATCTCGTCCTCGTTGGCGAACAGGATGTCGACGTGGCCCGCCGCCAGCGCGCGGAACGCGGTGCGGTGGCGGCCCACGCAGAAGGCGTCGGACAGCGACAGCGCCACCGTGCGCCCGGCCTCCTGCGCCAGCCGGGCCGCGCGACGGAACGCGTCCTGCGCTTCCGGCGGGTCGAACAGGTAGCCTTCGAGGTAGGTGATCCGCGCGTCCCGCACCGTGTCGTCGTCGAGGTCGTCCGGCCCGAAGGCGGTGCAGGCGCCGAGATAGGTGTTCATGGTGCGCTGCCCGTCCGGCGTCACCAGGATCAGGCAGCGTGCGGTGCTGCGTCCGTCCGCACGGTCGGCGTGCAGCGGGCGCGACGGGAAATGGATGCCGGCCGCGCGCAGGTCGGCGGCAAAGGCGAGGCCGAGCGGGTCGTCCGCCACCAGGCCGAGATACGCGGTGCGCGCGCCCAGTGCCGCCGCCACCACGGCGGTGTTCGCGGCCGAACCGCCTCCGGTCTGCTTTTGCCGGTCGAGCCGGCGATACAGGTCGTCGGCGCGCCCCGCGTCGATCAGGGTCATGCTGCCCGGGACCATCCCTTCGGTCTCCGGCATCCCGGCCGCCACCGGGGCGAGAACGTCGACAATGGCGTTGCCGATGCACAGCAGGTCGTGGCGCGCGTTCCGGGACAGGGTGGCGAGGCTCAATCGGGCGATCCTTGGGGAAGCCGGGTCGTCGTGACGGGAACGGCGTCCGCTAGCACCCTGCCGACACAGCGGCAACACGTCCGGTACTGTCCGGTTGGCGCTTGTCCGCTGCCGTGCGCAGCGTGTAAGCCGAGCACCGGTTCCGCAGCCCGGAAAAGGGCAGGTCCCCAGGACCGGGATCCATCAACCAAGGACAGCGGAGGGTTGAACGTGTTCAAGCGACGCAAGCCAGACGAGATCGCAGGCCCGGCCGCACTGCCGACGACCACGGCAGTCCCCTCATCCACGCCTGTCTCGCCGACGCCTCCCACGCCCGCTTTGCCCACGGCCGCCTTGCCTGGCTCGGCATCCCGGCCGACCGCCCCGGGCCCGATCCAGGGCTCCAACCAGATCTCCAACCAGACCCCTTCTCAACCCGCATTGTCCAAGGAGGCCCCCATGGGTCGTTCCCCGTTCCCCGCACCACCGTCTCCGCCCGCATCGGGCGCGGCGCCGGGCATCTCCCCGGCCGCCCCGCAGGCGCGCCCGCCCGTGCCGGGCAGCCCCGGCACGGCCCCCACGGGCGCCGGCCCGAAGAAGGACGCGGTGGAGCGACGCACCCTGGTGGTCGGCCGCGGCATCAGCGTGCAGGGCGTGGTGCAGGATGCCGAGCGCCTGGTGGTCGAGGGCACCGTGGAAGCGACCATGATCCATGCCGCCGAGCTGTCGGTGGCGCCGGGGGGCGTGTTCCGCGGCGAGGTCGAGGTCGAGGACGCGGAGCTGGCCGGCACGGTGGACGGCACCCTGACCGCGCGCGGCAACCTCACCATACGCGCCACCGGCCGGCTGATCGGCACCGCCAAGTGCCGCCGGCTGCAGGTCGAGGATGGCGGCCAGGTGACCGGCCGGCTGGAAATGATCACCGAAGGCGCGCGCCCGGCGACGCAGCCGGTGGGCGAGCCGATCGCGTCCAACCGGCCGGCGCCGGCGCCGATGCCGGCGGTCGATCCGGTGCCCGTTTCGGGTTGAACCCGGGAACCTCCAGGGGGATGGCGGCGTGCCCACCCTGAACGCGTGAGATGAGCGGGCTGGCGGCGGCGCCCACCGTCCGGGTGTCGCCGCTCCGGCGCGAGCTGGCCGCGACGCTTCGGCCGCTTCTGCCGACCCTGGCCTACACGCTGCGCACCATGCTGGCGATCGGCCTGGCGCTCTACGTCGCCTTCTCGCTGCAGCTGCTGTCGCCGTTGTCGTCGGTGGTCACGGTGCTGATCGTGGCCAATCCGGTGACCGGCGCGCTGGTGTCGAAAAGCCTGTGGCGCTTGTTCGGCACCGTGCTCGGTGCCGCCGCCGCGGTGGCGCTGTTCGCCGCGTTCGCCCAGTCGCCGCTCCTGTTCACGGTCGCCTTGTCGCTGTGCATCGGCCTGGCGTGCATGGTGTCGACGCTGCTGCGCTACTTCCAGGCCTATGGCGCGGTGCTGGCCGGCTACACGGTCATCATCGTGGCCGCCGGCTCGTTCGCCGATCCGCAGAACATCTTCCTCGGCGCGCTGTCTCGGGTGTCCTCGGTGTCGGTGGGCTTGGCCAGCACCGCGCTGGTGTTCCTGTTGACCAGCCTGCCGGCGCGGTCGCGGCTCGAGGGCGCCATCGAGGCGCTGGTGCGCGACGTCGCCGCCGGGTTTTTGGCCTGTCGCGGCGGCGGCGGATCCGGCCAGGCGGCAGCGCCGCCGCGCACCGAGCTGCTGCGCCGGGTCAACGCGCTGGACGAGCAGATCGTGTACGCCGGCGCCGACAGCTACGCGGTGCGGGCCCGGATGATGCGTCTGCGCCGCGGCGGCGCCGGACTGCTCGGGCTGCTGGGCGCGCTTGAGCCGCTGCACGACCGGCTCCGGCAGGACGATGGCGGCGTGGGCGCGGCGCGGCGGATCGCGCACGAGGCCATGGGGATGCTGGCCGCGCTCACGCCGGGCGGCCTCGGTGCCGCGCTGCCACGCCTCGAGGCGGCGCACGCGGAGGTGCAAGCGATCGCCGCCGCAACCACCGACCCGGCGGCGCTGACGGTGGTGCTGCACGAGCACGACCTGCTGCAACAGCTGGCCGAGGCGGTCGCCAACCTGGACGGGCGCGGCACGGGCGGCGTCCGGCTGCGCCTGCTGCCCTTTCTCGACTGGTCGAGCGCCCTGCGCAACGGCTTGCGCGGCACCCTGGTCACGCTGTTCGGCGGGCTGTTCTGGTATGTGACGCAGTGGCCGTCCGGACCGACGCTGTTGTCCTACCTGGTTCCGGCCGCCTGCCTGCTGTCGACCAACCCGTCCGCGTCGCAGGCCAGCGTCAGCTTCGCGATCGGCACGCTTCTGGCGCTTCCGGCCTCCTTCGTGGCGCAAACCTTTCTGCTGCCGCAGATCGACGGCTTCCCGCTGTTGTGGGGTTCGCTGTGCCTGTGCCTGGCCCCGGGCATCTGGCTGCAGTTCCATCCCCGGTACGGGCTGCGGGCGTTCGGCTACGTGGTGTTCTTCAACGCCATGGTGAACATCCATAACCCCATCACCTTTGACGACATCGCGCTGCTCAACAGCTGGGAAGCGTTTATCGTCGGCGTGGCGTGCCTGGTTCTGGTGTTCCGGGTGCTGCTGCCGGTCAACCCCCGGCGCGAGGTGGTCCGGCTGGCGGCCTCGCTGGGGCGGGCGGTGGAGCGCCTGGCGCGCACGCGCCGCCGCCTGCCGGCCTGGGTTCCCTGGCAGAACCGGCAGATGCAGAAGATCCTGCGCCTGCTCCAGCGCATGCAGCAGGTTCCGGGCCTGGACCAGGTGGGCCCGCTTCAGCGAGCGTTTGCCGCCGTGGCGCTGGGACGGGTGGTGCTGACGCTGCAGGCGCTGCGGCGCGAGCCGGTGCTGGACGGAACAGGGCACGACGCCGCGTTGCGGGCGCTGCGGGCGCTGCAACGGCTGCGTTCCTCGCCGGAGCGGGCAGCAGCGGCGATCCGGGCCGCGATCGACCTGGCGGAGCCGCTGCTGCCGCCGCCCGACGCCACGCCGGCGGACGCGCCGCATCCGGCCCGGCTGCTGGTCGGCACGCTGGGCGAGGCGGTGGTGCTGGTCGCCAGGGCCGGCCCGCTCCTCGACCGGCATGGCGCGTTGGCAGGGCTGGAATGCTGACCGAGCTGCACCTGGGCGGGGTGCTGTTCGCGCCGATCGTGGCCTATGCGCTGCTGGCGGTGCCGATCACGCTCCTGCTGCGCGCGCTGATCTGGGCCAGCGGCCTCGCGCGCTGGACCTGGCACCTGCCGCTGCTGGAGTTCGCGCTCTACATTTGCGTGTTGTCGCTGCTGGTGACGGTTCTGTAGG
Organism: uncultured Acetobacteraceae bacterium; assembly: GCA_964245345.1. GTDB lineage: Bacteria > Pseudomonadota > Alphaproteobacteria > Acetobacterales > Acetobacteraceae > Lichenicola. The sequence goes on from CAXTMS010000009.1 coordinate 24,598, forward strand.
CGACACCCATCGCTGCGGCAGCTGGTTGCGGCCCGCGTCGCACGGAGAGCCTCGGATGCCGCAGGTCGAGCTTGCCGGAGGGTTTCGCGTCAACCTCGCGCGCGCCGGGCCGAAAGTCGGGCTGCCGCTCGTGTTTCTCCACGCCGTCGGGCTGGATGCGCAGCCGGCTGGACCGGCCGCCGAGCTTCGAGGTGTTGGCCGGGGTGCTCGCGCGTCTCGACGCCGGCGCGCGCATCTGGTCGGGATCTCGGTAGGCGGCATGATCGCGCAGACGCTGGCGCTGTCCCGGCCCGTGCTGGTCCGCTCACTGAGGCATGCCCTGCGCGAACCGGCCAGGCTGTCCCGCGAGAACGGGATGGCGGCGATCGTGCCGTTGACGCTGGAGCGCTGGTTGCCGCCGCCGTTCCGGGCCGCGCGGCCCGACATCCTCGACCGGGCGGCCAAGAGCCTGCCGCGGCAGGCCCCGCAGGTCCATGCCGCGATGTGGGAGATGATCGCGCCCGTCGACCTCCAGGCGCGTCTGCCGGCGCTCCGCTGCCCGACCCTGGTGGTGGTCGGGGAAAAGGACGTCAATGCGCCGCCCGCCGCGGGCCGGCAGAATGGCCCCGGGGGCGTTCAACGGCCTGCTCCGGTCCTTCCCGGACGACAGGCCGGCGACCGGCCGGGCGCGGTGCAGGGTGCCGGCGGGCGCGCCACTTCCGCCCGGTGAACGGTGCCGGCGACGTCGCCCGATGCGGGAAGCATCCCGGAACGCGACCCGGCACCGTCCTGCCGGCCGACGGTCGGCTCGGGCTGGGCCGGTTGCCGGGCCTGCGACGCGTCGCCGTCGCCGAGGTGAACGCGCGGGACGGTTCCGGCCGTTGGCGCATCGAGGCCCCGTCGTCTAAGTAACCGCGGCCCGGGATGTCCTGGCCGTGCGTTCCGGAGCCGAGGCTCGTGATGATCGTCCTGCGCGCCGTGGTCCGCGTCGCCCTGACCATTGCCGTGGTGGCGGCGGCGCTGGTGCTCGGCAGCGGCCTGTGGCGCACCTACATGGTTTCGCCCTGGACCCGGGATGGGCGGGTGCGGGCCTACGTGGTGGACGTGGCGCCGGAAGTTTCGGGAACCGTGGTGTCGGTGCCGGTGCGCGACAACCAGGTGGTGCGCAAGGGCGACCCCTTGTTCGTGATCGATCCGACCCGGTTCCGGCTGGCCATCACGGAAGCGCAGGCGCGTCTCGACAGCGCGCGCGAGGAGCTTCGGCTGCGGCAGTCGGACGTGAAGCGGCGCCAAGGCCTGGCCGGCATCGTGTCGGCGGAGGAGCGGGCGCAGTTCGCCTCCACCGCGGCGACGCAGCAGGCGACCGTGGACGCGGCGCAGGCGCAGCTCGACACCGCCCGGCTGAACCTCCAGCGGGCGACGTTGTACTCGCCGGTGAACGGCCCGGTGACCAACCTGCTGCTCCGGGTCGGCGACTACGCCACCGCCGGGCAGGCACGGTTGGCGGTGATCGACGCGGACTCGTTCTGGGTCTACGGCTATTTCGAGGAAACCAAGCTGGCCGGCATCCATGTCGGCGACCCGGCGCGGATCAAGCTGATGGGCTACGCGCCGATCCTGGCCGGCCACGTCGACAGCATCGCCGGCGGCATCAACGACCAGAACGGCAGCCCCGACCGGCAGGGGCTGCAGGACGTGAACCCGGTGTTCACCTGGGTGCGGCTGGCGCAGCGCATCCCGGTCAGGATCGGCATCGACCGCGTGCCGCCGGGGGTGGCGCTGGCCGCCGGCATGACCTGCTCGGTGGCGGTGGGCGGGCAGGCGCACGACCAGGGGCGGCTGCCGAGCTGGCTGCAGGACCACCTGTGACCCGCCGATGAGGCGTGCCGTGACCCGCCGGCTGGCCGCGTGCCTGTCGGCGATGCTGCTGGACGGCTGCGTTGTGGGTCCGCGCTACCATCCGCCGCGCCTGGCCGGGGTGCCGGCGAACTGGACCGAGCACGCGGCCAGCCCGGACGAGATCGCCCGTACCGAGGCGGCGATGCGCGACTGGTGGGCGAGCTTCCACGATCCGCTCCTGGACGCGCTGGTGGCGGACGCGATCATCGGCAACCGGCAGCTGGCGATGGCGGGGCAGCGGCTGCTGGCCGCCCGCGCGCTGCGCGACCAGATCAGGGGCCAGCTCTACCCGCAGGTCGACCTTTCGCCGGCCGCCGGCATCCAGCGCTTCAGCACCACGCTGGAATACCCGCCGCTGCCCGGGATCAACTCCGACAACCGCTTCTGGCAGTACGGCGGCACCGTGTCCTGGCAGCTCGACCTGTTCGGCCGGCTGCGCCATTCGGTGGACGCGCAGCAGGCGGCGCTGGACGCCGGGATCGAGCAGCGGCGCGGCCTGCTGCTGACGGTTCTGTCCGAGCTCGCCGGCGACTACGTGACCCTGCGCGCCGCCCAGCTGCAGCTCCGGATCGCCGACCGCACCATCCAGGCGGCGTCGGACGCGCTGCGGCTCAGCCAGAAGATCTACACCCAGGGACTTGGCACCACGCTGCAGGTGGCTCAGGCGCAGGCGGAGCTGGAAACCGAGCAGGCGACGCGGCCGCCGCTCGAAACCCAGATCGCCCAGCTGTCGCACGCGATCGCGGTGCTGACCGGACGAATGCCGGGCGCGCTGGAAGCCCGGCTGACCGAGCCGGCGCCGCTTCCCGCCGTGCCGCCGCTGCCGGTGACGCTGCCCTCCATGGTGATCGCCAACCGTCCCGACATCCGGCAGGCGGAGCGGCAGTACGCGCAGGCCACCGCGCGGATCGGCGTGGCGGTGGCGCAGCTCTACCCCTCCTTCACCCTGCCGCTGTCGCTCACGCCGCAGTCCAGCATGATCCACGAGCTGTTCACCGCCAGCAGCCTGGCCTGGTCGCTGCTGATCGAGGCCAGCATCCCGGTGTACCACGGCGGCAGCCTGTCGGCGCAGGTGCGCGAAGCGCGCGCCCAGGCGGAGGAAGCGCGGCTCGGCTATGAGCAGGCAGTGCTCCAGGGCTTCCGTGAGGTCGAGGACCGGCTGGTGGCGTATCGCAACGACGAGGCGCGCACCGCCATCCTGCGCCGCGCCGCGTCGGACGACGCCCTGGCGCTGGAGCGGGCGCGCCGGCTGTACGGAGCCGGGCTGAGCGGCTTTCTCGACGTGCTGACCAGCGAGCGGGCGACCTACGCGGCGCAGAACCTCCAGGCGCTGGGCGAGCTGTCCCGGCTCGACGACGCGATCGGGTTGTTCACCGCGCTGGGCGCGGGCTGGCAAGGGGTGGCGCTGACCGACACCACCCTGCCGGTGAACGCGGCCGAGCAACGGCGAATGGCGGAGGAGGCGGGAAGCGGACGATGAGGGCCGATCCCGGGCCATGCGTACCCGCGATTTGAACACCGTTCATGTGTACGAACCCGTTCCCGGGAAAGGCCAGGCGATCGACCTCCATGCCCCGACAGCAAGTTTCCTCCTTGATGTTTTGATGTCCTGCGCCAACCGTCACCTGTTCCCGCCGCCGCCTCGAATGGCAGCTGACGCGACGGCCTTATGCCCTGGCTCGACGTGCTGGCCTGTTTGTAGGCGGCCGGTGCGAAGAAGCGCGACCGCGCCCCGAGCGCGCTGCTGGGCTCGGGGGGCGGGCGACGCGGTCGGCACCGGGCCGGCGTTCCGGTTGGCACACCGACAGCGCCGAGGACGCCGGACAGCGTGGCCGCGAGCGCCGGCCGGCTCGCCGGCGCGTTGCATGGGGCGGACCGCGTCCCAGCCTGCTGGCACGACCGGCTCGCCTGGTCCGGGCACATCGCCGGGCTCACCGGGTGTCTGTTCGTGCAGGCCCCGCCGCGCGACGGGATCGCGTGACGGGGCCCGCACTGGTCAAGGGTAGCTGGTGACGGTGACCGGCACGTCCGGGTTGGCGCCGGTCGAGGCGCCACCGGTGTTGTCGACCACGTTCAGGATCCCGCCGGAGGAGGCCGGGTTCAGGAACACGGTCAGCAGGTCGGTCAGGCTCCCCGCCGGCAGGGTGGAGGGCGCCTCGAAGGCGTTGGCGGCCAGGATGTCCACGCCGAGGTCGAAGTTGCTGTAGCTGCCCATGCCGTAGCCGTGGAAGGAGCGCACCCCGTCCGCCACCTTGAACGCCGCCCAACCGTCCACGCCCGGCGCCTCGGTCCAGGCCGCCTGGCTCGGCGGGTCGTAAGGCATCTCGTTCTGGAAGAAGATGTCGGTGCCGTTCTGCCCGTTCCAGATCACCTCGTATTTCTGGAAGTGCTCCACCGCCAGGCCGTAGGCGACGACGTTGTTGCCGTTCACGGTGAGGCCGGTGTCGGCGGTGTTGACCGTCCAGCCGACGCCGGCGCCGTGGTCGGCGCGCCAGGCCCACACGTTGTCGATCAGGGCGTTGTCCGCGTCCACCACCAGGGCGGTTCCGGCGCTGCCGGCTTGGGCGCCGCCGATCCGGAAGAACACGTCGAACAGCGCCGACGGGTCGTTCGCCGTGTTGCTGCCGAGGAACGGGTCCACGATGTTCGCCAGCGCCGTGCCGAGCTGCAGCAGCACCGGCGAGCGCTTCGGCCCGGCGTCGACGATCACGCCCGCGACCAGCACGCCGCGCCCGTCCAGCGAGGCCAGGGCGGGCAGGCCGTTCTGCGGGACCAGCGTCGCCATGCCGAGACCCAGCACCACCGTGTCGGGCCGCGACACCAGGATGGTGTCCTGGAGGTCGTAGACGCCCGGCGTCAGCAGCAGGTTCTTGCCCTCGGCCAAGGCGAGGCTGATCCGCGCGGCGCCGTCCGAGGGCGTGGCGACAAAGAACTGGCTGAGAGGGATCGAGCGGCCGGCGGTCGGGCCGTTGCCCCAGCTGATGCCGGAACTGTTGCGCTGCACCCCAGGCACGAACACCAGGGCGTTGCCGCCCGCGTCCGTGTAAAGGTAGGGCGCTTCCCGGGTGACCGGGCTGGTGGGCAGCGTGGTGTAGGGGCCGCCGCAGGAGGTCTGCGCCGGGAAGCAGGGAGCGGGCGCGCCGGTGACGCCGGAGAACACCTGGTTCCACACCCCGTTGGACCAGCCGTCGAGCACGCTGTTGCGCGTCAGCCACTGCTGCTGCGAGCCGCTGGTGAACGTGCCGCCGCTGAAGCGCGAGTCGGCGATGAAGCCGCCGCTGGCGTCGGACGGGGCCGTGCAGTAGTCCATCAGCGTCGTGTTGCCGTTCACCTGCACGCGACGCATCGGCGCCGCCTGAGACACCGCCCAGAACTCGCCCGCGTAGCAGCCGGAAGCGGGATTGCTCACGTTGATGGTCAGGTTCGACAGCGAGCGCCAGAAGTTGTCGAGGGCGTTGCAGGCGCCGCTGCTGTCGCACTGGTTGTACACGTTGATCGAGCCGTTGATCACCACGTCGCCCGGCGACCGCCCGAGCCCTGCCACGGTGGTGTAGTAGCCGACCTGGAAGTTCAGCGGCGTGGCGGCCGAACCATAGGTGCCCGGCTCGAACAGCAGGGCGTAGCGCTGCGTGCCGAACTGGTTCGACACCTGCTGGTTGGCCAGCGCGTTCACCGTGGCCTGGATCTGGCTCACGGACATGCCGGGCGTGAACACCACGACGTTGGGTCCCAGGTTCGGCGCCGCATTCGGCGGGGTCTGGGCGTGGGCGGCCGGCATCCCTCCGGCGGAAGCCAGAAGGGCCAGCCCGAGCGTCAGGCCGTACCAGGCCCGACCGGCAAGGGTCCTGAGAAGTCGACAAGGCTGCATGATGCGTTTCCCCGGGCAGACCGGCTTTTTGCGTGGGCAGCACTGCGGCTGCCCCGCGCCGTATCGTTGTCATCGAGCCGGCCGACGGCGATCGGCTCGATGCGGACGGAGGTTCGGCGATCACCCGTCGATTTGCAAGTACCGTGACGGAAACTGCGAACTCGACGGCAGCGCACGAAAGCGTCACCAGCCTCCGCGCCGTTCCGGCCGGCGCGAACCCTCAGTTCCGGTCCGCGATCTCCCAGCCGCCGCCGAGCGCGCGGTAGAGCGCCACCAGGTCGGTCTCGACCTGCGTGGTGCTGTTGGCCAGCGTGCTTTGGTTCTGCAGCAGCGCGCTCTGCGCCGCGAGCACGTTGAGGAAGTCGACCGCGCCCTGCCGGTAGCGCTGCCGCGCCGCGTCCAGGGCGAGACGGCTTTGTTGCACCGCGTCGGCGAGCCGGTCGCGTTGGTGCTGCGCCTCCACATAGGCGGTGAGCGCGTTGTCGACGTCCTGCCAGGCCTGCAGCACCGTGCTGCGGTAGGAGATCGCCGCCTCGCGCTGCTGCGAGCGGCGCAGGTGCAGCGTCGCGCGCAGCCGGCCGCCCTCGAAGATCGGCACGTCCACCGTGGGCCCGACCATGTAGTAGCCGGAGATGAGGTTGAACACCTGCGGGAACTGCAGCGCCTGGGTGCCGATCTGCCCGGTCAGCCGGACGTCGGGGTAGAAGTCGGCCACCGCCACGCCGGTCTCGGCGGTGGCCGCGTGCAGCCGCGCTTCCGCCTCGCGCACGTCCGGCCGGCGGCGTGCGAGCTCCCCCGGCAGCCCGATCGGCACCACCGGCGGCACCGGCGGCTGCGCCGCCGGCCCGAGCTCGCCCGCCAGCGCGCGCGGCGGCGCGCCCAGCAGGCGGCCGATGGCGTTGCCCAGGCTCGCCTCCATCGCCCGCCGCGGCGGCAGGTGCGCCGCGATCGTCGCCCGCTGCGCTTCGGCATTGGCGACGTCGAGCGTGGTGCTGGTGCCGTTGGCGAACTGGTTGCGCACCAGCAGCACGTTGCGGTCGGCATCGGCGAGGCTTTCGGCGGTGATGGCCTCGGTCGCCTGCGTGCCGCGCAGCTGCATGTAGTCCTGCGCCAGGTCCGAGATCGCCATCAGGGCGATCGCGTGCCGCGCCTCGATCGCCGCTTCCGTGTTGGCCCGCTGCGCCTCCACCGCGCGTCGCACCCGGCCGAACAGGTCGACCTCCCAGGCCGAGGACAGGTCGTTCTCGAACGCGTCGAACTCGATCGGGGCGCCCGGCGCCGGCACCACCAGCGCGTTCAGCACCGGCGGCGAGGCGCGGATCCGGTTGTACAGGCTGTTCGCGTCCAGCGTCGGCAGCCCCTGCGAGGCGGCGATGCGCCGCTGCGCACGCCCCTGCTCGACCCGCTCCGCGGCCGCCTGAAGGTCGAGGTTCTGTCGCGCCAGCCGTTCCACCAGCGAGGAAAGCTCCGGGTCCCCGAAGCGGGTCCACCAGGCCGCGTCCACCGTCCCGCCGAAGGTGGGCTGGCTGCCGACCTGCTCCGGCGCCGGACGCCACCAGCGCTTCGGCGCGTAGTTGTCCGGCCGGTGGAAGTCCGGTCCCACCGTGCACCCGGCGAGCGCCCCGAGCAGCGCCGCGGCGAGAACTGCACGCATCTCCATCTCAGCGCGCGGTCACGCGTTGCGGCGTCGCGTTCTGCTCGCCCTTCACGTTGACCTGCCCGGTGTGGATGGTGATCTCCACGGAGAAGCCGATCCTGAGCAGCTTCGCCTCGTTCTGTCCGGGTGAGACCACGATCTTGACCGGCAGGCGCTGCACGATCTTGGTGAAGTTGCCGGTGGCGTTGTTGGGCTGGATCGGCGCGAACGCGGCCCCGGACGCCGGCGGCAGGCTGTCGACCACGCCGTCGAGGTCGAGGTTGTAGGCGTCCACGTGGATGCGCGCGTGCTGGCCCGGCAGCACGTGCCTGAGCGCCACCTCGCGGTAGTTGGCGACGATGAAGATGCGGTTCAGCGGCACCAGCGCCATCAGCGCGGCGCCCGGCCCGACGAAGTTGCCGACCTGCACCTCCCGCTCCGCCACGGTGCCGTCCAACGGGGCCAGGATGCGGGTATAGGACAGGTTCAGACGCGCCTGCTGCACCTGCGCGCGGTCGGAGCGGATGGTGCCGAGTGCGGCCTGGTACTGCGCCTGCAGGATCGGCAGCTGGCGCCGGGTCGTGCTGAGCTGGGCCTGCGCGCCGTCCAGCGAGGCCTGCGCCTGGCGCAGCGACATGTCGGCCTGCTGGCGCTCCTGGAACGAGCCGGCGCCGGTGGAGGACAGGTTGCGGTAGCGGGCGTCGTTCTGCTGCGCGAACACGAGCTGCGCGGAGGAGGACGCCACGCTGGCCTGCGACTGGGCGACCTGCGACGGCAGCCGGTCGATCTGCGCCTTGATGTCGTCGGCCTGCGCCTGGTCACGCGCCAGCATCGCCTCGTCGGTGGCCAGCGTGGTGCGGAAGTCGCGGTCGTCCAGCGTGCTCAGCACCTGGCCCGCCCGCACCGTCTGGTTGTCGTCCACGTCCACGCTTGCGACCTGCCCGGAGATGCGCGGCGCGATGGTCGCGTAGTGGGCGGTGACGTAGGCGTCGTCGGTCCACACCGAGTCCGACGGCGCGTAGATGATCACCAGCACGGCGGCGACGAAGCCGATCACGATCACGCCGACCAGAAGCCAGGGCCAGAGCGGGCGGCGCTTCCCCGGAGCGTCCTGCTCCTTGCCGTCCTTCCGGTCCTTGTCCTTCTGCCCGTCCTTGTCGTCGCCCTGCTTGGCGTCCTGGGAGTCGTCCTTCTCGTCGGCCACCGCTCGCTCCTACTTCTTGGCCAGCGCGATGCGCGGCGGATAGGTGCGTTCCGGCAGCAGAACCAGAACGATCATGAGGAAGACGACCAGCGCCCCGAACACCACGAAGCTGTCGCTCAGCGTCAGCACCGTCGACTGGATCTGCACGTCGGCCATGAACGCGTCCAGGGCGCCCGGGACGCGTGGCTGGGCGTTGGGCAGCAGCGGCGGCGCGTTGCCGGGCAGCAGCACCGGCCCGGCGATCACGCGGTAGTCGCCCTGGCCGGACTGGTCGGCGATCCGGTTGTAGTGCAGCGCGCCGCGCCAGCGCATGATCAGCGCCAGCAGCCAGGTTCCCACCGGCTCGGCCAGGCCGCGGCAGGTGTTGATCAGCGCCGAGGCCAGCGGTCCTTCCTCGGGCTTCTTGATCGTGTTGGTCGACATCATCAGCAGCGGCAGCACGATCATCGGCTGGCCCACCGCCTGGAGTGTCTGCCAGATCAGGAACCCGCCGCCCTGCACCACGCTGGTCAGGAACACGTTGCCGACGCAGGCGGTCAGCACGCAGGCCAGGCCGGCGAAGCTGACCAGGCGGGCGTCGACGTTCTTGAAGTTCAGCAGCACCGCCACCAGCGGCAGCAGCACGAGCTGCGACGCCGCGATCACCAGCGTGACCGCATAGGCCTGGATCGGACGGAACCCCTGCACGTCGGTGAGAAAGGTGATCGGGATCGTCGATGCGGACTGGCCGACCAGCAGAAAGGTGAACAGGGTGATCAGCCCGTAGGCGAGGTTGCGCCGCTTGAGCAGCGAGAACCCGAACAACGGCGACGCCACCAGGAACTCGTTGGCCACGAACAGCGGCAGCACCACGACGCTGACCAGCGCCAGCACGCAGATGGTCTTCGAGTTGAACCAGTCGTATCGGTCGCCCTGTTCCAGCACCGTGATCAGCGCGCTGAAGCCGATCGCACCCAGCAGCGCGCCCGACCAGTCGAACATCGGCAGCCGCTCGTATTTGGGCGGGTCCTGGTCCACGCCGTGCCAGACCAGCACCGCCGCCAGGGCGCACAACGGCAGCGTTTCGAAGAACACGAACTGCCAGGCGACCACGTCGGTCCAGAGTGCCGCGAGCGTGGTCGACATGTTGGGCCCGAAGGTCGCGGTCAGGGCGTAGAGCGCCAGGCCGTACAGCCGGATCGGCGGCGGGAGCACGCGCAGGCCCACGATCAGCAGGCAGGGGATGATGAGGCCGCCGGAGAAGCCCTGCGCGAAGCGCTGCACGTAGAGCAGGGACAGGTTGGTGGTGAACGGGATGAACACCGTCGAAACGCAGCACAGCCCAATCGCGAACAGCACCCAGCGGCGAACCGTCAGCGTCACCGCCCACCACGGCGACAGCGACATGCCGATCACCTGGCCCGTGGCGTAGAGGCTGGTGAGCCAAGTGCCCTGGTCGAGGTCGATCCCGAGGCCGCCGCGTATGTCCGGCAGGGCCGCTCCCGACACGCCGTCGTTGAACTCGGCGGTCAAGGCGGCGATGACCACGCCGAGCAACCCGAGAAGTGGCCTGATCTCCATGCACGGTTCCCGCCAGCCTGCGTCGCGTCGTCCGGCAGGGCCCTGGCGCGACCCATGCCGCCCGCAGGGCGATGCAGCGCCTATTAACCGGGGAGCCGGGTCGTTGCCTAGCGTACCTCACGCCCGGGCGGGAGTGGCAGGGCCGTGGTGCGGCCTCGCGGTCGGTCGTCCAGCCGCATGACCCGGCTCGCCGGCCATCTGGTGCTGCCGGGCGGCGTGCTGCCGGGCACGATCGGGTTTGCGGACACCATCCGGGAGATTTCCGCGTCCAGCGCGGTGCCGGACCGCTTCGTGCTGCCGGGCTTCGTCGACGTGCACGTGCATGGCGGCGGCGGCGGCGACGTGATCGACGGGCCGGGCGGGATCGAGACCCTGGCCCGGTTCCACCTCGGGCACGGCACCACCACCCTGCTGCCCACCACCATCACCCGGCCCTGGCCGGAGGTGATGGACATGCTGCGCGCGGTGGCGGAGGTGCGCCGGGCGGGCCTGCCGGACGGGCCGCAGGTCGTCGGCGCGCATCTGGAAGGCCCGTTCCTCAGCCCCGGGCGCCTCGGCGCGCAGCCGCCCTTCGCGATCCCGCCGACGCCGGCGCTGCTGCAGGAGGCGCTGGCGCCGGACGTGGTGCGCGTGGCCACGCTGGCGCCGGAGATCGAGGGGGCCGACGCCGCCATCGACGCCTTCGCCCGCGCCGGCGTGCGGATCAGCCTCGGCCACACCAACGCCGGCTTCGAGGTCGCCGCGCGCGCCCTGGCGCGGATCGCAGCCGCCGGCGGCGTGGCCGGCGCCACCCACCTGTTCAACGCGATGGACGGGATCGCCGGACGGGCGCCTGGGGTGGTGGGCGCGATCCTGGACGACCGCCTGGCCCACGCCGAGCTCATCCTCGACACCCACCACGTGCATCCCGGGTCGTTCGCGCTGGCCCGGAACGCGCTCGGCGACCGCCTGCTGCTGATCACCGACGCGATCCGCGCCACCGGCCTCGGCGACGGGACGAGCACGCTGGGCGGCCAGACGGTCTCTATACGCGGCGGCGTAGCCCGCCTGTCCGACGGAACCCTGGCCGGCAGCGTGCTGACCATGGACGCGGCGCTGCGCCACGCGCTTGACGCCGGCACCAGCCTGCCACAGGCGGCGCGGCTCGCGTCGAGCAACGCGTGCGCCTATCTCGGCCTTGCCGACCGTGGATGCCTCGTACCCGGCCTTCGTGCTGACCTCGTGGTGCTCGACGCGGCGATGCAGTCTTTGGAGGTCTGGGTCGCCGGCCGCCGTGTGGCCTGACGCCGTACCGTGACGACGGCCGGATGGCCCTTCCACATCCCTTGCGGCGCTTCGGGCATAATCTGTGCCTCCGTCGCCGGGTCGACATGGCCGGCGTTGCGAGAGACCACGAACCGGTCCTG
>CAXTMS010000010.1:0-35097 GCA_964245345.1 uncultured Acetobacteraceae bacterium
ACCTTGCCAAGGTTGGGGTCGAGGGTTCGAATCCCTTCGCCCGCTCCAGGCTCAATCGGATCAGGTCGTTTTGGGGTGGTTCGCGGAGTTGCCGGGCCCGCTTGGGACTGTCCTGTGAGCGTGTGTTGTCCGGGTATCAAGGCTGATAATTACAGGCGTTCCGCCAGTTATCGGCGCAATGACCTCATGGTTCACCCGTGGACGGCCTGCTGCCGGATGGTGAAGCAATCCTCGGAGCCTGCAGACTAGGTGGGATCCACGCTTGTCCAGGCCCCGCCAATCCACCGCACCTGCGGGCAAGGAGATCAGATCGGTTCAGGCTGGCGGGCCGTCATGAGGGGAGGCGTTGTGGAGCCTGGGCTTCCCTTTGCGTCCAACACGGAGGCCGGGCAGACGGCCGGAGCTGCGCCGGTGCAAAACGCGGCGGAACACGCGCTGCGTGTGCGGGGCGTCGCGGCGTCCGCTCCTGGGCCGGCATGATCCGATCCCGGAGCCCGTTGCGGGCGGCGACGTGTCGTGCCGGGCGTCAGGGAAACAGGCCGCGGAGCCGCTTGCCGGCACGCACCTTCTCCACGCCAATCGCCATCGCGGCCGTGCGGTTCGACACCCGCCGCTCCAGGGCGCGGGTTCGGACCTGAGCGAACGCGCCGTCCAGCAGGAGCTCGAGGCGGTTGTTCACCTCGTCCTCGGTCCAGAACAGCCGCTGGAGGTCCTGCACCCACTCGAAGTAGCTGACGATCACGCCGCCGGAATTGCACAGGATGTCGGGAATGACGAAGACGTCGCCGCGCTCGTCCAGCACGGCGTCGGCATCGGGCGTGGTCGGGCCGTTGGCGCCTTCGGCCAGGATGCGGCATCGGAGCCTGGACGCGTTGGCGGCGGTGATGACCCGTTCCAGTGCTGCGGGGACCAGCACGTCGCAGGGCTGCTCCAGCAGGTCCGGGCCGTCGATCGTCATCTGGTTGGTGAAGCCGGCCAGCACCCGGTGCTTGCCGACGTGCTTTTCAATCGCATCCAGCGGCAGGCCGGCCGGGTCGAACAGGGCGACGGTGTGGTCGCTGAGCCCGGTGATGCGCATGCCGTGGCGCCGCGCCAGGGCATAGGCGGACACGCTGCCGACGTTGCCGAAGCCCTGCACGATCGCCGTGGCACCCTGCGGCGGGAGGCCGACCACGTCGCAGGCACGGCGCACTAGGTGGGCCACGCCGCGTCCGGTCGCTTCCCGCCTGCCCTCGGTGCCGCCCAGGCTGACCGGCTTGCCGGTGACGATCTCGCTCACCGCGTGGCCCTCGTGCACGGAGTAGGTGTCCATGAACCACGCCATCACCTGTTCGTTGGTGCCCATGTCCGGGGCCATCACGTCGGTCTGCGGGCTGACGAAGGGGATCATCTCCTGCATGTAGCGGCGCGACACCGCTTCCAGCTCGCGACGGGACAAAGCGGGCGGGTCGCAGGCCACGCCGCCCTTGGCGCCGCCATAGGGCAGGCCCGCGAGGGCACACTTCCAGCTCATCCAGACCGCCAGGGCGGCAACCTCGCCGATGTCCAGGGTGGAGGAGAACCGCGTGCCGCCCTTGGTCGGGCCGAACGTCAGGTGGTGCTGCACCCGGTAGCCCTGGAACACCACCAGCTGCCCGTCATCCATGTGGACGGGCACCGACACGGCGACCGCGCGCTTGGGGTAGAGCAGCCGGTCTCGCTCGTCGTGCGGGATCTCGAGGTGCTCGGCGATCAGGCCGAACTGGGTCCGGGCCATCTCGAAGACGGGGCCGGTATAGATGGTCATGGATGCTCCTGCGGCGTGACGCGTTATCGTTCTTCTGGTGCAGACCGTAGGCGGGTGGCCTCGATCCGGCCATGTGCGAGCCTCGTTGCGCGCGCAGGTCTGGAATGGCGAATGGAGATTGCTGTCCGGGCCCGGAAGCGGATGGGGTGCCGGATCGACCTAAGTGGCGGCAGGCGCTGCGCGATGCTTGGTCATCGGCGCGTGATCGACTGCTGGCGCGGCATGTCCAGTCCGGACCGGTTGTTCCGGCACGGGCACGTGGCGGCCGCTGCCGGTCCCAGGGTGGCATGTCGAGGCCGATCGCGACGGTCCCGCCTCGACCCCCAGACGCCGGCAAGGCTGCCATTGGCGGGATCTTAACCGGCGGGTCGGCAAGCTGGATGACCCAGGGAGCTGGCCCATGCCTGACGACCTTCATCCATTGCGTCGCAGCCAGGACGCCGCACCGCCGGCCGTGTCGGCGCCGGCCGGATACATCGCGGTGGCGTCGATCTCGTCCGACCTCGATGAGGCCGCTGCCGCGATCGCGGCGGAACGGTTGCAACCCGCGACCGAGCTGGTGTGGTCGGCGCTCGCGCGCGATCCAGACCATGCCCGCGCGCTCGGCATGCTAGGCCAGCTCCTGACCTTCGCCGGGCGACACGAGGCGGCGCTGTTGCCGTTGCAGCGCGCGGTGGCACGGGACGGGAGACTCGAGTTCAGGATCTGGCTGTGCCTGTGCCTGGAGCGGCTCGGCCGGCGGGCGGAAGCGCTGGAACTGCTCGGGCAGATCGTCGACACCGTGCCGCAAACGGCGAACGCGCAGTTCGCGGTCGGGCTGGTGCTGGAGCGTGTCGGCTGCACGGAGCACGCGGCCTGGCTGTTCGGCCGCTGCATCGCGCTCGATCCGGAGCGGGCGGATGCGCGGCACCGCCTGGGGCGGGTCCTGCATGCGCTCGGCCGGTTCGAGCCGGCGATCGAGGCGTATACCGAGGCGATCCGTCGCTGCCGCACCGACGCGAGCTGCTTTGCCGACCTGAGCGCCGCGCTGTCGAATCTCGGGCGCTTCGAACAGGCGTGCGAGGCGGGGCGGATCGCGGCCGGGCTGGATCGGCGCTGCGCCGAAGCCTGCAACAATGTCGGCCACGCGCTGCTCAACCTGAACCGCAGCGCGGAAGCGGTGGGCTGGTACGAGAAGGCGATCGCGGTTCGGGATGACTACGCGACCGCGCGCTTCGGCCACGCGGTGGCGCTGCTGAAGTCCGGCGACTTCCGGCGCGGCTGGCGCGAGTACGAGTGGCGCTGGCGCGACTGCCAGACGCCGCGGCAGGATCTCGGGGTTGCGGCGTGGCAGGGCGAGGCGGTGGACGGGCGGACGGTGCTGCTTCATGCCGAGCAGGGGCTGGGCGACACGCTGCAGTTCGTGCGCTTCGCCGCCGCGGTGGCGGCGCGCGGCGCACGGGTGGTGCTGGAGGTGCCGCAACCGCTGGTGCGGCTGCTTCGGCAGGTTCCGGGGGTGTCGGCGGTGGTGGCGTGCGGCGACCCGCTGCCGCCGGTCGACCTGCATTGCCCGCTGGCGAGCCTGCCGATGCTGCTCGAGATCGAGATCGACACCATCCCGAACGTGCCCTACCTGCCCGCACCGGGAGGCGCTTCGGTGCGCGTGGCCGAGCCTGGGCTGGTGGTCGGGCTGGTGTGGGCGGGCGACCCGCGCCGAGAACAGCTGCGCTGCAACCTGGTCGACCGACGCCGGTCCGCCAGCCTCGCGCTGCTGTCGCCGTTGCTGGGTGTCGAGGGGGTGCGCTTCCGGAGCTTCCAGCTCGGCGAGGCGCGGCAACAGGTCGCGGACTGGAACGGGATGGTGGTCGACGCGATGGAGGGCGTATCGGACTTCGCCGACACCGCGTCGCGGCTGGCTCCGGTCGACCTGCTGATCAGCGTCGACACCTCGATGGCGCATCTGGCGGGCGGGATGGGCCTGCCGGTGTGGATGCTGTCCAGGCATGACGGCTGCTGGCGCTGGCTGGAGGATCGGGACGACACGCCGTGGTATCCGTCCATGCGCATCTTCCGACAGTCATCCCCGGGAGACTGGGCGGGCGTGGTGGAGCAGGTGCGGGCGGCGCTGGTCGAGCGGGTGGCGGCTCAGGACGGCAGGGTGGTGTCGGGCGCCCAGTAGAGCAGGCGTCGGAGCAGGCGGTCCACCGCGGTCCAAAGCCCGATCGTCATCGCTGCCAGCACCAGAAGGGCTGCGAACATCACGTCGGTCTGGATGCGGGCGTTGGCGTTCAGCATGACGTAGCCGAGGCCGGCAGAGGCGCCGACCCATTCGCCGATCACGGCGCCGATCGGGGCAATGGCCGTGGCGACGCGCAAGCCGGAGCCAAAGGCTGGCAAGGCGGCGGGCAGGCGGACATGCCACAGCAGCGACCATGGACGGGCATTCATGGTGCGGGCAAGGTCGAGCCATCCGGGGTCGGTGCGGCGCAAGCCGTCGGCGAACGAGGCGGCGATGGGAAAGAAGATCACCAGCACCGCCATCACCACCTTGGAGCTCATGCCGAAGCCGAACCACAGCACCAGCAGCGGGGCCAGTGCGAACACCGGCACCGCCTGGCTGAGCAGGAGGATCGGCATCAGCCAGCGCTGTATCCGGGGCGAGAACACCATCAGCAGGGCGCAGGCGGCGCCGAAGGCGGTGCCGATCAGCAGGCCGAGCACGGTTTCGGTGAAGGTGGTCAGCGTGCTCCAGGCCAGCAGGGTGCGCTGCTGCCACAGGGCCGCGGCGACCGATAGGGGGGTGGGCAGCAGGTAGGACGGGATGCGGGCGGCGCGGCTCGCGATCCACCAGGCCAGCAGAAGGGCGAGAAGGGTGACGAGGGGGCGGGCGATCCGGCCCATTCGACTCATGGGTTGCCGCTCACGGGACGCGACTCACGAGGCGTGGCCTGTGGTCAGACGGCGCATCAGCTCGCCCTGGGTGCGGAGCAGGATCGGGTCGTCCGGCGGGCGGGGGATCGGACCCGGCACCTGGATCGGCGGGCCGAGCCGCGCGGGTTCGCCGGACAGCACCACCAGGCGGTGGCCGAGGCGGCAGGCTTCCAGCGGGTCGTGGGTGATCAGCAGCACGGTGCGGCCAGACAGCAGCTCGGCGGCGAGGTCCTGCACCCGGGCGCGGGTGACGGTGTCGAGGGCGGCGAACGGCTCGTCCATCAGCACGAAGGGACGGTCCTCGTAGAGGGTGCGGGCGAGGGCGACGCGTTGGCGCATGCCGCCGGACAGCGTGGCGGGCAGGGCGTCGGCGCGGTCGCGCAGGCCGACGCGTTGGAGGAGGTGCAGCGCGCGGGCACGATCCGGACGCTCGCCGCGCAGGCGGGCGCCCAGGACGACGTTGCGGATCACGCTGGCCCAGGGAAACAAAAGGTCCTGCTGCGTCATGACGGCGACGCGGCCGGCGAGCGGGCGGTCGTCGCTGGCGGACACGGTGCCGGCCTGCGGCACGGCGAGGCCGGCGGCGATTCGCAGCAGGCCGGTCTTGCCGACCCCGCTCGGACCCAGAAGCACCAGGAACTCGCCGCCCTGCACCAGGAGGTCGAGCCCGGCGAAGACCGTATGGGCGCCGTGTCGCAGCGTCAGCCCGCGGAGGCGCAGGCCGGGCGGCGCCGCGGAAGGCAAGGGAACGGCGTCCGGGCTCATGCGAACACCGTAGCCGAGCGCCGCGGACGCGGCACGTCTCGACGGCCACGGTCCGGACGGCGATGCTGGCGGCCGGGCAGAAGGAGCGTGAACCCATGCAGCACGGCGTCGCGGACCTGTTGCCCGGGCTGGAGGACGGGCTGTTCGGGCGGTTGCGCCGCGGCGCCGCGTCGGAATGGGCGGAGTACGTCGAACATCCGTTCGTGCAAGGCCTTCGCGACGGCAGCCTGTCCGCGGCACGGTTCCGGCACTTCCTGGTGCAGGACTACATCTACCTGCTGCATTACGCCCGGGCCTCGGCGCTGGCGATCACCAAGAGCGACACCCTGTCCGAGATGCGTGCGGCGGCGCAGACGGTGGCCGGGCTGCTCGTGGGCGAGATGTCGCTGCACGTGGAGTACTGCCGCGGCTGGGAGCTGGACGAGGAGGCGCTGCAGGCGGAGCCGGCGTCGGTCGAAACCCTGGCCTATGCGGGCTTCGTGCTGGACCGGGCGCAGTCCGGCGACCTGCTCGACCTCACCTCGGTGTTGTCGGCCTGCCTGGTGGGCTATGCGGAGGTGGGCGCGCGGCTGGCGTGCGACCCGGCGACGCGCCGGGAGGGAAACCCATACCTGTCCTGGATCGAGAGCTATTCCGGGCCGGCCTACATGACCCTGGCGCGGGACGGCATCGCGCGGCTGAACGCGCTGGGCGAGACGCGTGGCGGGGACGGGCGCTTGCCGATGCTGCTGCGGGACTTCCGCACTGCCGTGCGGCTGGAAACGGCGTTCTGGGACGGGTCGATGAGGGTGGCCGGGGATCCCGTTTGAAGTGAAGGATGGGGCACCGAGCGCTCGCAGGACCTGGCGGCGCGACGAGAACCCGTCGCTGACGGCTCCGCGCAAGGGACGCACACCGTCAACGTCGTTTTGGTGAACGAGGAACAAGATCCGGGCGCAAACCGTCGGGTGTTGGCCTGGAACGGCATCCCGGCCGGCGGGGTTGCGGCGGCCGCGAGCTTGCCGTGCATCCGGTCCAGCTCAAGCTGGTCATTGGTGCAGGCAAGCCAGAGCGTCCTCCAGAGCCTTCGGCGGCAAGGCGAAGACAACGTGGAGGGTGTCGGTGAACAACGAGGATGTTGCTTCGTCCGGGTCGGTGATCCGCACAGGATGTCCTGCACCTCCGGTCGCACACGCAGGCCGATGCAGAACAGCTCGACCGACACCGTGCCCCCAACCGTCGCGGGATTGCTGAGTCCGCATCTCGGACATCGGCGTTTGCCTGGCGGCACGATCCACGGCCGTGGCTTCGGGCTCCTGGCGATCAGTGCCCGGTCTGCAGGAACGGGATCGGGGCGCCGGCATAGATCGAGCTCGGCAGGCGGCCGTCCCAGCGCTGGGCACGGGTGTAGTCGGCGAGCGCCGGGTCGGAGGCGACCGCGGCGGCGAGCAGGCGGGTGGCGGCGGCCTGCGCCTCGCCGTTCTTCTGCGTGGCATACGAGGTCGCGTCGGCCTGCAGGCGTGTCGACTCGGCGAGGCCGCGCGCCTGCTCGATCGCCTGGTTGGCCTGGCCCGACGCGGTGATGCGCGCGGTGTCGGCCTCGATCTGCGCCTTGCGTTGCAGCCCCTGCGCCTGCTCGATCTGGGTCTTGACCACCGCCGCCTGCGCCTGGGCGTCGCGGAAGCTTTGCGCGTAGTCGAGGTTGGTGAGCTGCACGTCGGTGACGTCGAGGTGATACAGCGCGCGGGCGCGCTCCTTGACCACGGCGTCCACGCGCGACACCAGTGCGCCGCGCTTTTCCGCCACGTCGCTGACGTTGACGGTACCGGCGGCGATCTTCCATTCGTTGATCACCATGGAGCGCAGGTTCTGCTCGTAGCCCTGGTTGTGCACGAACAGGTAGCCGACCTCGTCCACCGGCACCTGGTACTGCACGGTCAGCACCGCGTCGATCTCCTGGTTGTCGATGGTGTAGGTGTTGAGCTGCGGGGTCTCGAACTGCTGCGTGTCGGTCGGGAAGTAGTGCACCGCGCCGAAGAACGGCCATTTCAGGTGGAAGCCGGGATCGGCGATGCCGGCATAGGCACCGGCGTTGGTGATCACCGCGCGCTGGTTCGGCTGCACCTCGTAGCCGGTGCTGAGGATGCAGGCGGCGACCAGCACGCAGCCCAGGCTGATGGCGATCGCCTTCGGGCTGACGACCGCGAGCGACCAGGGACGTTTCGGGGCGGGCCCGGTGTTCCAGTCCATCGCCGTCGCCTCAGCCGGGCGCCGGCTGCGCGCGGGCCTCGGCGACCAGGCGCAGCACGAGCGGGGTCAGGCGGCGCACGATGATGGCGACGCCGGCCGGCAACGGGTGGATCCCGTCGCCCTGGTTGAGAGCGCGGTTGCCGGCGACGTCCTGGAGGAAGAACGGGTCGTAGAGCAGGCCGGGACGACGCGACAGCCGGTCGAACACGCCCCGGAACGCGTGGAAGTACGGCATGCCGAGGTTGGGCGGGGCATACATGCCGCTGAGCAGCACCGGGATGTGCCGGGCGGCGAGCCGGTCGAGGATGGCGTCGAGGTTTCGCTCCATCTGTCCGGGGTCGAGCCCGCGCAGCCCGTCATTGGCGCCGAGCTCCAGGATCGCCGCGTCCGGATGGTCGCCGAGCGCCCAGTCCAGGCGGGCGAGGCCGCCGGCGCTGGTATCGCCGGACACGCCGGCATCGAGCACGGTGGCGTGGGCGTCCGCCTTGTCGAGCGCTGCCTGCAGCTGGGCCACGAACCCCTGGTCGTGCGGCAGGCCGTAGCCGGCGGTGAGGCTGTCGCCCAGCGCCATGATGCGGATCGTGCGTGGCGCGGGGTCGGCCTTCACGGCGGTGGCGGCCCCGAAGCACAGCAGCATGGCGGCGGCGATCCGGCGGACACTGCCGCGGCCGCCCTCGGTGGCGCCTCCCTTGGTGGGGCGTCGGGCGCGGCCATATGGAGCCTTCATGGATGGACAGATGCCTTTGGGTGACCGGCCCGCGCTGGTGGAAGCGCGCAACCTTTGGCTGACGGTGCCCGCGCGCCCGGATGCGGTCAACACGAGGCGCGGAAAGGTGGCGCCGGCGGAAGCGCTCGACATCGTGCGCGACATGTCGCTGACGGTGTCGGCGGGCGAGTCGGTGGGAGTGGTGGGGCCATCGGGCTCGGGCAAGACCAGCCTGCTGATGCTGCTGGCCGGGCTGGAGCGGCCGAGCCGGGGAAAGGTGCTGGTGGACGGCGTCGACCTCGCGACCCTGGACGAGGATGCGCGTGCCCGGTTCCGTGGCCGGCGCATCGGCATCGTGTTCCAGTCGTTCCACCTGATCCCGACCATGACCGCGCTGGAGAACGTGGCGGTGCCGCTGGAGCTGGCCGGGCGCAGGGACGCGTTCGCGGTGGCGGAGGCGGCGCTGCGCGAGGTGGGGCTGGGGCCGCGGCTCGGGCACCTGCCGGGGCAGCTGTCCGGCGGCGAGCAGCAGCGCGTGGCACTGGCGCGCGCCTTTGCGCCGCGTCCGGCGCTGCTGCTGGCGGACGAGCCGACCGGCAACCTGGATGCCCGCACCGGCGACACCGTGCAGGCGCTGCTGTTCGCGCTGCAGCGGACGCACGACACCGGGCTGCTGCTGATCACGCACGACCCGGCGCTGGCCGCGCGCTGCGACCGCAGGCTCGCGGTGGCGGACGGGCGGCTGTTCGCGGCGGAAGAGGCGGCCGCATGAGCGGCACGACGGTTCCGGGATCCGGCACCACGCTTCGGCTGGCGCTCAGGCTGGCGCTGCGCGATTGGCGCGGCGGGCGCGGGCGCTTCCGCGGCATGGGCATCGTGCTGCTGTGCCTGGCGCTGGGGGTGGCGGCGATCGGCACCATCGGCGGCCTGCGCGACGCGATCCAGCAGGGGGTGGCCGAGCAAAGGCGGGCGATCCTGGGCGGCGACCTGGCGATCGAGGACAACCAGCCGCTGCCCGAGGCGCTGTCGGCGTTTCTCCGGGCGTGCGGCGCGCGGACCTCGACGGTGGTGCGCATGCGCACCATGGCATACGGGCCGGACGGGCGGCGCATGCTGGTGGAGCTGTCGGCAGTGGACCGGGCCTATCCGCTGGTGGGAACGGCGACGCTGGACGGCGGGGCCAAGCTGCAGGCAGCGCTGGCCGGTGCCGGACCCGTGCCCGGTTTGGCGGCGGACCCGCTGGTGTCGGACCGACTCGGCCTGAAGCCGGGCGGCACTGTGCGGATCGGCAGCGAGCGCCTGCGCGTCCTGCCGAACCTGGACAGGGTGCCGGATGCCGCCGGCCAGACCGCGCTGGCGCCGTCGGTGGTGATCGCGCGGGACGCGCTGGACGCGGCGGGGCTGGTCCGGGCAGGCACGCTGCTGACCACGTCGCTGCGCGTGTCTCTGCCAAACGGGCCGCCGCACGAAAGCGCGCGGGCGAGGCTGGTGCGGGCGCAGGCACTGGCCGGGGCGGTGGCGAAGGCATTTCCCGGCGAAGCGTGGCGGGTGCGCGACATCGACGACGCGGCGCCGTCGCTGACGCGGGCGGTGGGGCAGGTAGCACTGTTCATGACGCTGATCGCGCTGGCGGCGCTGCTGCTGGGCGGCATGGGCGTGGCGGCGGGCGTGTCGAGCTGGTTGGAGTCGCGCATCGGCACGATCGCGGTGCTCCGGGCGCTGGGCGCGCCGCCGCTTCTGGCGGCGCTGGTGGTCGGTCTGCAGGTGGCCGGGCTGTGCGCGGTGGGGATCGTGTCGGGGATGGCGGTCGGGCTCGTGCTGCCGCCCCTGGCGGTGCGGGCGCTGGGCGGGCTGCTGCCGGTGGCGCCGCACGAGGGGGTGCAATGGGCGCCGGTGCTGCTGGCCTCGGCATTCGGCCTCGTCGTTGCCTGCCTGTTCGCGCTGTCGCCGCTGGTCCGGGCGGTGTCGGTGCCGCCGTCGGTGCTGTTCCGCGGGCCGGCGGGACTGGCCGGACCGCGGCGGCGTCGGGTGGTCGTCTGGGGCGCGCAAGGCGGGCTGACGGCGCTGCTGGTGCTTCTGGCGGTGCTGACCGCGCCGGACCGGCGGCTGGCGTTCGGGTTCTGCGTGGTGGCCGGGCTGGTGCTGTTGCTGTTCCGGCTGGCAGCGGTCGGGATGACAGCGCTGGCCAGGTCGCTGCCGCGGTCGAGGGCGGGTGCCGGCCTGTTGCGCATGGCAATGCGGCTCGGGCTGGCGGCGCTGGGCCGACCGGCGGCACCGGCGGGGCAGATGCTGCTGGCGCTCGGCGCCGGCCTGACCGTGCTGGCGACGATCGCGCTGGCGCAGGGCGACCTGCGCGCGTCGCTGTTCGACCAGCTGCCGAAGCACGCGCCGTCGTTCTACTTCATCGACATACAGCCGGACGAGATGCAGCGCTTCGACGCGGCCGTGCGCGAGGTGCCGTCCGCGGGCGAGGTGCGGTCGCTGCCGAGCCTGCGCGAACGGGTGGTGGCGGTGGACGGAGTGCCGGCGGAGCGGGTGGCGGCCACGCCCGGCACGCGCTGGGCGCTGCGCGGCGACCAGGGGCTGACGATCGCGGCCACGCCGCCGCCGGGCACGCACATGGCAGGCGGGCGCTGGTGGCCGGCAGGATATGACGGGCCGCCGCTGCTGTCGTTCGATGCCGGGCTGGCCGCAGGGTGGGGGGTGCATGTCGGATCGGTGATCCGGCTGAACGTGCTGGGACGCGACATAGACCTGCGCGTGGCCAGCCTGCGCAACGTGGACTGGCGCTCGCTGCAGCTCAACTTCGCCTTTGTCGCCTCGCCGGGCCTGCTGTCGGCGGCGCCGCACTCGATGGTCGCCACCGTCGCCTCGAATGGTCTGCCCGCCGGAGACGCGGCGATCCTGACGGCGGTGACGGACGCGCTGCCCAACGTGTCCGGGATCAGGGTGGCGGATGTCTTGGCGCAGCTCGGCAGCATTGTCGGGCGGCTGGCCTGGGCGCTGGCGGCGATCGGCGGCGTGGCGCTGCTGTCCGGCGCGCTGGTGCTGGCATCCACGCTGGCGGCGGCGCAGCGTCAGCGGGTGGCGGAGGCGGCGGTGCTTCGGGTGCTGGGGGCCACCGGTCCGCAGCTCAGGGCGGCGTGGCTGGTCGAGTTCGCGACACTGGGGCTCGTGGCCGGGACGTGTGCCGGCTGCATCGGCGGCGGGCTGAGCTGGCTGTTGATGCGCGAGGTGCTGCGATCGCGGTGGATCTTCCTGCCCTGGACCCTGCTCGGGGTGGCGGCGGGAGCGACGGTGCTGATGCTGGCGGCGGGCTATCTCGCCACCCGCCGGGCGCTGGCTGCGAGCCCGGCGGTCTTGCTGCGGGGCTGAAGGCCCTTCCCGATCTCGGTCGGGAAGGGCGTGCGGCTTATTCGGCCGCGCTGTGCTCCGCGTGAAGCAACGAGCTGGTCATCGGACGGGGGATCATCGACCACAGCCCACGCGCCTCGGAAGGCTCCGGTTCGGACCGGACCAGGTCGAAGCCGGCGCGGCGCAGCGCACGGATCGACAGCAGATCGAGCTGCGGCACCGCGTCGCGGATGTCGGAAAGGTCTTGCATGGTCAGGTTGGTCTGCATCGTTCTGATCCCCCTGCCGCCTCGTGGCGGCTGATTGCCCGATCCCGTCTTGCGCAGGATTCGATCTCGATTCTGAGCCAATCGTCCGTTGATGGCAACGGTCGCATTTTCGTGCCGGGCAATGACTCGGCACGGGCTCCTGTTGCCAACGACGAACGGCATCATGCCGGTGACGTTGCCGCTCGTCTTCCGATGACAGGATCATGAATTCGCGAGCATCGTTGGCGGACCGCGGAGGGAGACGCCCATTGGACAACGTCGAGATGGCCCAGGACAGCCTCGAGCATGCGCACGGGCACGAGCACGGAGGCCACGATCATGCGCCCGCACCGCGTTCGACGCGCCTGGCCGCGGTGCTGGTGGCGGTGATCGCCGCCACCGCGGTGGTGGTGGAGATGGACGGCGGCGACCAGCAGACCGCCTATCTGGCGCACGACGTGGCGGCGTCCGACCTGTGGTCGCAGTACCAGGGCAAGTCGGTGCGTCGGACGGTGATGCTGGACGCTGCGGACGTGCTCGACGCCGAGGCGGCGTTGCTGCCGGACCCGGCGCCGCCCGGCAGGGCCGACCGGATCGCGCGTGCGGCCGCGTCGGACCGGGCGGCCGCGGCACAGCTCGCCGACGATCCGGGACACGAGGGGATGCGCCAGATCGCCGCCCGGGCGAAGAACGAGGAGGACGCGCGCGAGCATGCGCTTCGCCTCCACGAGGGGCTGGAGCGGAGCGTGCGCGGGCTGCAGATCGCGATCGTGCTGGTCGGGCTGTTCATGGTGACGCGCCTGTTCTTCCTGCTCTTCCTGGGCGGGGGGCTCGCGGCGCTGGCCTTCGTGTACGGCGTCGTGGTGGGGTTCGGCCTGGCCTGAACCGCCCCCGGTTGACCGCGGGTAGTGCCGGGCCGACGATGCTGCTCCAAGCGGCATGGGTCGGTACTTCAGGCCGGCCGGTGAAAACCTGGTGAGAGGACGGGCATGACCGACGAAACGTTCCACGTGAAGCCGCATCTGGCTGCATCGGCGCATGTCAATGCCGCACGGCACGGGCTGATGACCAACCACGCGCTGCACGAGCCGGAGTCGTTCTGGCTGGAGCAGGCGCGGCGGCTGGACTGGTTCCGGATGCCCACCCTCGCCGGCAGCGGCGGGTTCGACGGCGAGGTGCGCCTGTCCTGGTTCTCCGACGGCGTCCTGAACGCGTCGGTCAACTGCCTGGACCGGCACCTCGCGGCGAACGGCGAACGGACCGCACTGATCTGGCAGGGCGAGGCGGAGGACGACGTGCGCCGCGTCAGCTTCCGGGAGCTGCACGCCGAGGTGTGCCGGCTCGCCAACGTTTTGAAGGGACTGGGCGTGCGTCGCGGCGACCGCGTGGCGACCTACCTGCCGATGGTGGTCGAGGGGGTGGTGGCGATGCTGGCCTGCGCCCGGATCGGCGCGGTGCACGTGGTGATGTTCGCGGGCTTCTCCGCCGCCGGCGTGGCCAACCGGCTGCGCGACAGCGGAGCGGTGCTGCTCCTCACCGCCGACGAGGGGCGGCGAGGCGGCAAGCGGATCGCGCTCAAGGCGCTGGCGGACGAAGCGCTGGCGCTTCTGGAACAGGGCGGGGACAACCCGGTGCGTCAGGTGCTGGTGGTGCCGGTAACGGGTGCTGCGGTGCCGATGCAGGGCGGCCGCGACCTCGACTATGCGCGCCTGGTGGCCGAGGCCGAGCCGGACTGCGCGCCGGAGGAGATGGCGGCGGAGGACCCGCTGCTGATCCTGTATACCTCCGGTAGCACCGGGGCTCCCAAGGGGTTGCTGCATACCACCGGCGGCTACCTGCTCTGGGCCAGCCTGACCCAGGAGATCGTGTTCGACCACCGGCCGGGCGACGTGTTCTGGTGCACCGCCGACCTCGGCTGGGTGACCGGGCATTCCTATGTGGTGTACGGCCCGCTGAGCAACGGCGGTACCACCCTGCTGTTCGAGGGCACGCCGTCCTGGCCGGAGCCAGGACGCTGGTGGCGGGTGATCGACAAGCACAAGGTGCAGGGCTTCTACACCGCACCGACGGCGATCCGGTCTCTGATGCGCGAACCGGCCTCGGTGCTGGCGGGCAGCTCGCGCGACAGCCTGCGCGTGCTGGGCTCGGTGGGCGAGCCGATCAATCCGGAAGCCTGGCTGTGGTTCCACGAGGAGGTGGGTGGGGGACGCTGCCCGCTGGTCGACAGCTGGTGGCAGACCGAGACCGGCGGCATCATGATCGCCCCGCTGCCGGGTGCGGTAGCGCAGAAGCCGGGATCGGCCACCCTGCCGCTGCCCGGCGTGTGTCCGGTGCTGGTCGGCCACGACGGCGCGGTGCTGGAAGGTGCGACGCCGGAAGGCGAGGCGGAGGGCCGCCTGTGCATCGCCCGGTCCTGGCCGGGGCAGGCGCGCACCATCTGGGGCGACCACGCCCGCTACGTGCAGACCTACTTCTCCACCTATCCGGGGCTCTACTTTTCCGGCGACGGCGCCAGGCGGGACGCGGACGGCTACTACTGGATCACCGGACGGGTGGACGACGTCGTCAACGTGTCCGGTCACCGCATCGGCTCTGCCGAGGTGGAAGCGGCGATCGGTTCGCACGAGGCGGTGGCGGAAAGTGCGGTGATCGGCGTGCCGCACGACGTGAAGGGGCAGTCGTTGATGGCGTTCGTGATCCTGCGCGGCGGCGGGGCGGCGCCAGGGCTGGAGGACGAGCTCGCGCGCCATGTCGGGCACATGCTCGGCCGCTACGCGGTGCCGGACCGGGTGGTGCTGGTGCCGGACCTGCCCAAGACCCGGTCGGGCAAGATCATGCGCCGCATCCTGCGCAAGGTGGCGACCGGGGAGCACGAGCAGCTGGGCGACGTGTCCACCCTGGCCGACCCGTCGGTGGTGGACGCGTTGGTCGCGCGCATGGGGCGGTAGTGTATGGCGTCCACCGACGCGCTGCCGGCGGTCGAAAGCAACATTCCGGCCCGGCTCGATCGGCTGCCCTGGTCCGGGTTCCACATGCTGGTGGTGTCGGCGCTGGGGATCACCTGGATCCTGGACGGGCTGGAGGTCACCATTGTCGGCTCGATCGGGCCGACTCTTCAGGATAGGCGTACGCTCGGGCTGTCGATGACGCAGGTCGGCATGGCCGCCTCTGCCTATCTCACCGGGGCGGTGCTGGGTGCGCTCCTGTTCGGCCGGCTGACCGATCAGGTCGGGCGCAAGCGGATCTTCAACGTCACCCTCGGGCTCTACATCGTGAGCGTGTTCGGCACCGCCTGCGCCTGGGGGCCGACCAGCTTTGTGCTGTTCCGCTTCCTGACCGGCTTCGCCATCGGCGGCGAGTATGCGGCGATCAACTCGGCGATCGACGAGCTGATCCCGGCCAAGGTGCGCGGGCGCGTCGACCTGTTCGTGAACGGGTCGTTCTGGATCGGGGCGGCGCTCGGCGCGGTGGTGGCGCTGCTGCTGACGCGCCACGGCATGGTGGCGCATGGCTGGCGCATCGGCTTCGCCGCAGGTGGGGTGATGGCGTTCGTGGTGCTGTTCCTGCGCCACTGGGTGCCGGAAAGCCCGCGCTGGCTGCTCACCCATGGCTACCTCGAGGAGGCGGAGGCGACCACACGGCAGATCGAGGCCTGGGTGGAAACCGCGACCGGGGTGACGCCGGAGCCGGTGCGCGACACGATCACGGTGCATCCGCGCCGCAACTTCAGCTTCGGCCTGATCTTCGAGGCGATGATTGCCGGCTACAAGCTGCGCTCGGCGCTGGCGCTGCTGCTGATGGTGGCGCAGGCGTTCCTGTACAACGCGGTGTTCTTCACCTATGGCCAGGTGCTGACCACCTTCGAGGGGGTGTCGCCGGGGCGTGTCGGGCTGTTCGTGCTGCCGCTGACCATCGGCAACGTGTTGGGCCCGTTCCTGCTTGGGCGGCTGTTCGACACCGTCGGCCGCAGGCGGATGATCTTCGCCACCTTCGGCACCGCGGGCGTGCTGATGGTGGGCGTGGCGGTGCTGTTCTCGGGCGGGCAGCTCACCGCGCTGACGCAGACGCTGGGCTGGATGGCGGTGTTCTTCTTCGCCTCGCCGGCCGCAAGCGCCGCCTATCTGACCGCGAGCGAGATCTTCCCGCTGGAAACGCGGGCGATGGCGATCTCGATCTTCTACGTGCTTGGCACGCTGATCGGCGGCGTCGGCGCGCCGTACCTGTTCGCCAGGCTGATCCAGATGGGCGGGCGGGTGCCGCTGTCGCTGGGCTATGGCGGGGCGGCGCTGCTGATGCTGGCCGCCGGCGCGATGGCGCTGCGGTTCGGGGTGGACTGCGAGGGCAAGTCGCTGGAGGAGGTGGCCAGGCCGCTGTCGGGCTGACCGACGGACCGGTTGCTGCCGTTAAACAAACGGAAACTTCGCACGGCTAGACGATCGGGCGCCGGGTCGGCGCGTCCGCGCCGGACGGACAGGCGTTTCCGATTGTGCGACGACGATTTCAAACATGATGCCCATCACGCGCGGCCCAAGGCACGCGCTGCGTCGCCGCGGCCTGGTGGCCGGCGCCGGAGGGCTGCTCTTGTCCGGGTGCTCGCCGGCGGCGGTGCTGAACGTGCTGGCGCCGAACCGGCTCGCGGCACAGGGCATCCCGTTCGGGACCGACCCGCGGCAGCGCCTGGACATCTACCGGCCGGTCGGCAGCGGGCCGTTTCCGGTGATGGTGTTCCTGTATGGAGGTTCCTGGGACAGCGGCGACCGCTCGATGTATCGGTTCGTCGGCGACGCGTTCGCAGCGCACGGCATCCTGACCGTGATCCCGGATTACCGGCTGTGGCCGGAGGTGCGCTATCCGGTGTTCCTGCAGGACTGCGCGCTGGCGCTGGCCTGGACCCGGGCCAACGTCGTCCGTCACGGCGGCCATGCCTCGCCTCCGGCGCTGATCGGGCACTCGGCCGGTGCCTACAACGCCGCCATGCTGGCGCTCGATCCTTCGCTGCTGGGGGCGGTGGGACGGTCGCCGTGCCGCGACCTGTCTCGGGTGGTCGGGCTGGCCGGACCCTACGACTTCCTGCCCTTGCACAGCGACGAGCTGCGCGCGGTGTTCGGGCCCGGTCCAGCCGGTCCTTCGACGCAGCCGATCGCCCATGTCGACGGCCGCAACCCGCCGATGCTGTTGCTGGCCGGCACCGCGGACACCACCGTGTTGCCGGCGAACACGATCCGGCTCGCGGCACGGATCCGGGTGGAGGGCGGCCCGGTCGAGGAGCGGCTTTATCCGGGGGTGGACCACCTCGAGATCGTCGGCGCGATCGGCCGGCCGCTGCAGTCGCTGGCGCCGACCCTTCGCGACTGCCTCGCCTTCCTGCGCGGCTGAGGCATCCGTATACGGCGGCGGTCCGTATCGACAGCATGAAGCGCCGTTCTTCCCGTGCCCGCTCCCGATGACCACCCTGGTCGACGCGCCAGACTGGTTTATGCTCGGCACGTTCTGGAAGGGGCTGTGGCCGAGCATGGACGAGCAAGGGGTGCGCCCGGCGATACCGGGCGATCCCGCTGAAACCGAGACCACGCGGTTGCTTCGGTCCTGCGCGGAGGGCGACCGGGCGGCGTTTCGGCGCCTTTACGACCTGCAGTCGCCGCGGCTCTACGGGCTGGCGCTCCGGCTGCTGCAGCAGCCGGGCCTGGCCGCGGACGCGGTGCACGACGCGTTCGTGCAGGTGTGGCAGCGTTCGGCCCGGTTCGATCCGTCGCGCAACGCCGGGGAAGCCTGGCTTGCGAGCCTGCTGCGCTACCGGGCGATCGACATCCTGCGACGGCGCAGCCGCGAACAGTACGGCGGCGAACGGTTGGAGGAAGCGGACAGCTCGCCGGACGCGTTCGACCAGCTCGCCGGACGGGCCGAGGGCGAGTCGCTGCATCGCTGCCTGGAAGAGCTGGAGGAGCCGCAGCGCCGCGCGATCGTGCTGGCGTTCCTGGACGGCTTGTCGCATGTCGAGCTCGCGTCCCGGCTGCGGTCGCCGCTCGGCACGGTGAAGTCCTGGGTGCGTCGCGGGCTGCTGAGCCTGCGCCGGTGCCTCGAGGCATGAGCGGCGCCGGCCGTACGCCGCAGCCGGACGAGGCGCTGACGGTGCTGGCGGGCGAGTTCGTGCTGGGAACGCTTCCGCGCGACGAGGCCGCGCGGGTTGCGGCCGAGGCGGATGCCGACCCGGTGCTGGCGGCCTCGATCGCCGCCTGGGAGAACCGGCTGGCACCGCTTCTGCTTGCCGTGCCGGCGGTGCCGCCTCCGGACCTGCTGTGGCCGCGCGTTGCGGCGACTGCGTTCGGGAGGGGAAGGCGTCGCAGGCCCGGAGATGGGCTGTCCACTGGCCTGTTGTTCTGGCGCGGCGTCGCCGCTGCCGGCCTGCTCGCCGCCGCGGTAGCCGGGATCGCGCTGCTCAGCCGGCCGCCGGCACCGGTGCCGGTCGCGGTGCTGGGACCGCCCGGGACGGCCCGGCCCGCCTTTGTGCTGGAAGCGGCGCGCGACGGCAGCCTGTTGGTGGTGCCGATCCACCCGGCGCCGGTTCCGGCCGGACGGGACCTGGAGCTGTGGTCGCTGGCCGATGGTGCGCACGTGCCGCGTCCGCTTGGCGTGCTGCCGGCGGGCGGCGTGCGTCTTCCGGCCGACCGCCTGCCTGCCGGGCCGGCGCAGATCCTGGTCAGCCTGGAGCCGGCCGGCGGCTCGCCCACTGGCCTTCCGACCGGGCCGGTGCTCTATGGAGCCGCCATCGGGCGTCCGGAGTGACGCCGCCGTTCAATGGATCTTCTGCTCCATGGGCTGTCCGGACCTTCCCGCCGAGCGGTGGCTGCGGCTGCGTTTGAGCGGACTGGCGCCAGCACGGCCTTCGCCCTGGATCGGCACGGGCGCCGACGCCGGTCAGGCTGCGGTGCTGGTGCCGATCGTGCTGGCGCCGTCGCCGTTTGTGCTGCTGACGCGACGTTCGGCGCTGCTGCGCCATCACGCCGGTCAGGTGAGCTTCCCCGGCGGACGCGCCGACCCTGGGGATGCGGACGCGGTCGCCACCGCGCTGCGCGAGGCCCGGGAGGAGGTCGGGATCGATCCGGGCCTGGTGGAGGTGCTCGGCCGGCTGCCGCGGCAGGGAACCCTTGGCGGCGGATTCACCATCGTGCCGGTAGTGGCGCTGTTGTCGCCGCAGGCCACCTGGCGCGCTTCCGAAGCGGAGGTGGCGGCGATCTTCGGGCTACCGCTTGCGGTGCTGACCGATCCGGACGCGCCGCGGCTGATCAAGACCGGGCCGCGCGCCGGCACCTGGTCCTGGCCGCATCCGGAGGAGGACATCTGGGGCGCGACGGCGTCGATCCTGCTCGCGTTGTCGCGGCCGTTGCGGGGCTGAAGCCGCGACACCTGTTCTGCGGTGGGAAACGGGGGTTCCGAGGATCCCGTCTCAGCCGGGTCGGTGGGACGAGCCCTGGCCGTCCCCTGCGTCCGCCGCATAAAGCGCCATCTCGTCCAGCACCTCCGCACCCAGCGCGGCCTCGAACCGTCCCCGCTCCCCGGCGGCCAGCCCGTTCGTCCCGTTGCCGTGGCCGAGGTTGGAGCGGAAGATGCCGGCGGCGCTGACGGGAAGGAAATCCTCGTAAAGGATCGGCTCGGGCGCGTCCGGACGGAAGAAGGCAAGGCCGGCCTCGCGCAGGCTGTAAGCGTCGTCGGGAAAGCCGGCGAAGATCCGGCGGGTGGCGTCGTCGTGCGGGGCGCCGTCCGCGATGGCGGCCTGCGCCTCGGCGAGGAGACGGTCGTAGAGCGCGCGGCCTTTCGGGGTGAGGGCGGCGCCGCGCTGTTCGATCTCGCCGAAGCGGGCGGTGTGGGTGCCGGGGGTGCCGCCGCTGGATCCAGAAAACAGTACCGGTTCCTCCAGGGCCTGGAAGCTGGTCTGCCGGAGCAGGATCGGCACCCGCCGGCGCGGCGGTCCCTCGATCACCGCCTTCGGGTTCATGCCGGCTTGCCGCATCGCCATCTGGGCGGCGTCGATGTCGCGTGTACGCGGGGTCAGGTGGTTGAGGTGCGGGCCGCGGAAGCAGATCACGTCCGCGACAAGCGGATGCGCCGCCTTGAGCCGGGCGTAGAGAGTGGCATCCACCGCGGCGGTCTGATGCCAGCGGAACAGGTGCAGCGCTTCAGTGATGAAGGGTTCGGCCTCGGCCTGCGGCAGGCCACCCTCCGCCTCGGCCAGCGCAAGCAGATCGAGCAGGCGGGGGCTGGCGATCCGACGCCGGGACAGGATGGCGGCGGCCTCCTCGCGCAGCGCCGGGTCGGCGATCAACTCGAGCCGAAGCAGGGAGGTGAAGACGCGGAACGGGCTGATGGCGAGCCCGCGCGCCGTGATCGGGCGGAAGGCGGTGGAATGCACCGGCACGCCGGCGGGGGCGAGGTCGTAGTATCCGACCGGGTGAAGGCCCAGCACGGCGAACAGCCGAGCCACCAGAACCAGCTCGGCAGCGGTGCCGAGGCGGATGGCGCCGTGCCGCTCGACCTCCAGGCGGTGGTCCTCGCTGTCGGAGGCGAGGCGGTTGGTGCGCGCCACCAGGGCCAGCAGGTCGCCATAAAGCGGCACTTCCTTCCGATACATCTCCGAAAGCGCCTCGGAGAACCGGGCACGGAGCGTGTCGGGATCGGCGAGAGCGGCGTGTTGCATGGCAGGAGCCCCTAGCGCGAGAAGCGGGTGGACAGCAGGATCATGGAGGTGGTGCGGAGCACGCCGTCGAGGGCGCCGATGCGGTCGATCACCACGTCGAGCTCCGCGGTGGAGGCGCCGGACACGACCGCGATCAGGTCGACCGTCCCGCTCACCGCGTGCAGCTCGCGCACGGGAGCGAGCTTTCGCAGCATGGCCTCCACCGACGCGGTTTGCTTGGGCGCCAGGGTGATCAGCACGTGCGCCCTGACGGCGCCGTCGTCGGCGGGAACGGCCGCGCGCACGGTGTAGCCGAGGATGGCGCCGCTGCGCTCCAGGCGCTCGATCCGACCCTGGACCGTGGTGCGCGACAAGCCGAGCCGCCGGCCGAGCACCGCGGCGGGCAGGCGTGCGTTGGCGGTCAGCAGCTCGATGAGCTGCCGGTCGGTGGCATCCGGCTGCATCGCCGGACGGTAGCCGCAGGGTTTGGGCTGTCAATCGCCGTTGGCGGGCGGACGCGGCCGGATGCTGGACAGGCTGTTGCGTGCCTTCGGCGGGCATGAACAGGGGGCTTATTCGAGAAGCGGAAGCCTGCTGCTCGGATACACGCGGTCGTGCGGGATGCATGGCGAACAAGCGGGGCGCTTGGTCGTTGGCTCGGTCATCCACAAGCCAGGAGAACGGCCATGGCCCTGTTCACGAAGCCGATCAAGACGCTCGACGACCTGTTCGTGCACATGTTGCAGGACATCTATTACGCCGAACACCAGATCACCAAGACGTTGCCGCAGATGATCGAGAAGGCGACCGACCAGAGCGTCAAGAACGCGTTCCAGACGCATCTGCAGGAAACGGAGGGTCAGATCACCCGACTGGAGCAGGTGTTCCGCCTTCACGGCAGCGAGGCGAAGGCGGTCACCTGCGAGGCGATCGACGGCATCCTCAAGGAGGCCAAGCACACCTTCGGCGACATCGACGATCAGGCGGTACTGCACACCGCACTGATCGCGAACGCGCAGGCGGTGGAGCACTACGAGATCACCCGCTACGGCACCTTGACGGCGTTGGCGCAGCAACTCGGCCGCGCCGACATGGCGGCGTTGCTGGAGCAGACGCTGGAAGAGGAAAAGGCGACCGACCATAAGCTGACGGCGCTCGCTGGCGGTAGCATCAACAGGCAAGCTGCCGCAGCCTAGACGCTGCACGCGCCGGCATGTCCCTGGGCCTGGGCTCAGAGACATGCCGGACCGGCGACATCCTCGATAGTTCGATTTGCCGGGCCTTCGATCGAGGCCTAGAAGCGGCGCCGTTCTGGATAGGCGCCCATGCTGCAGATCGATGCCCTCACCTTCAATGCCTGGGGACGGCGCTTCTTCGAGCGTGCCAGCGTCAGCTTGCCCAACCCGTCCAAGGTCGGTCTGGTGGGACGCAACGGGGCGGGCAAGTCGACGCTGTTCAAGCTGATCAGGGGCGAGCTGCAGCCGGATGGCGGCGAGATCGGCATTCCCCGCTCGGCGCGTCTGGCGGCGGTGGATCAGGAACACCCGGCCACTCCCGACAGCCTGTTGGACACGATCCTGGCCGCCGACCTGGAGCGGGCGACGTTGCTGGCCTCGCTCGAAACGGCGGATCCTGAGCACATGGGCGAGATCTGGTCCCGCCTGATGGAGATCGATGCCGACACGGCACCCGCGCGGGCGGCGGAAATCCTGAACGGGCTGGGTTTCTCGAACGCGGATCTCGACCGGCCGATGTCGGAGTTTTCCGGCGGATGGCGGATGCGTGTGGCCCTGGCGGCGGCGCTGTTCGCGGCACCGGACATGCTGTTGCTGGACGAGCCGACCAACTATCTCGACCTGGAAGGCGCGTTGTGGCTGGAAGCGCGGCTGGCGCGCTACCCGCACTCGGCGCTGATCATCAGCCACGACCGGGAACTGTTGAACAACTCGGTCGACTTCATTCTGCACGTTTCCGAGCGGAAGCTGGAACTCTATACCGGCGGCTACGACAGCTTCGAGAAGCAGCGCGCGGAACGGATCCGGCTGCAAAGTGCTGCACGCGCGAAGCAGGACGCGGAGCGGGCGCACCTGCAATCCTTCGTGGACCGGTTCAAGGCGTCGGCCGCCAAGGCGGCGCAGGCGCAAAGCCGGGTGAAGCGGCTGGCGAAGATGGAGCCGGTCGCGACCACGGTCGAGGAACGGGTGTCGCCGTTCCTGCTGCCTTCGCCGCCGCGCCCGCTGGCGCCGCCGCTGATGCGGCTGGAGGGAGTCGAGGTCGGCTACGGCGACGACCCGCCGGTGCTTCGCGGGCTCGACCTCCGGCTCGACCTCGACGACCGGATCGGGCTGCTGGGCGTGAACGGCGCCGGCAAGTCCACCTTCGCCAAGATGGCGGCGGGCGCGCTCGGCATCCGCTCGGGCCGGATGACTCGCAGCAGCCGCATGGAGGTGGGCTGGTTCCACCAGCACCAGATCGAGGCGCTCGACCCGGAGCAGACGCCGCTCGACATCATGCGCGAGGCTCGTCCCGCCGACAGCGACCAGTCGCACCGCTCTCGGCTGGCGCAGTTCGGCATCGGCTTCGACAAGCAGAACACCACCACGGCGGCGCTGTCCGGCGGCGAGCGGGCCAGGTTGCTGCTGAACCTGGTGGCGATGGCGGCTCCCCACCTGCTGATCCTGGACGAGCCGACCAACCACCTCGACATCGACAGCAGGCGTGCGCTGCTGGACGCGCTGAACGAGTACCAGGGAGCGGTGATCCTGATCACCCATGACCGCTCGCTCATGGAGCTGGTCGCGGACCGGCTGTGGCTGGCGGCGGACAACACGGTGGCGCAGTTCGACGGCGACATGGACGACTACGCCCGCTACGTGCTGGACCGCGCCCGCGGCGGCACGGCCGCGCCCTCGCAGGCGGCGGCGCGGGAGAAGCGGGCGAAGAAGCAGCGCCGGGCGTGAGCAGCCCCGCATGCCCGCAGAACGTGCTACGCTCCATCGGATGATCCACACCAGCCCGGCCCATCCATCCAGACTCCGCTTGTTCCGGAACCGCTGGATGGAGCTGACCACGCTGACGCCGTTTCCGCTGTTCCTGCCGGTGTGGCTTCTGGTGCTGGCAGCCGTGGCGACGATGGCGGAGCGGTCGGTCGGGGCGTTGCCGCTCCTGCTCGCCGCGTTGGCCGGCCTGTTGTTCTGGACGCTGTTCGAGTACGCCGCGCATCGCTTCGTGTTCCACCTGGAGCTGCGATCGGACTGGGGCAGGCGGCTGGTGTTCCTGCTGCACGAGAACCATCACCAGGATCCGGCGGATCCGCTTCGCAGCATCATGCCGCTGACCGTCAGCCTGCCGCTCGGTGCCGTGACCTGGGGGATGTTCGCGCTCGCCTTCGGCGCCACCGGCCACGCGATGTTCCTGGGTTTCGCGCTCGGCTACGTGGGCTACGACACCGTGCACTGGGCCTGCCACCAGCGGCCGATGCGCGGCCCGATCGCCGCCCGGCTGAAGCGGCACCACCTGCGCCACCATTACGCCGGACAGGACGCGAACTACGCGATCACCGCCATCTTCTGGGACTGGGTGTTCGGCAGCGGGCTGACGCGGCGCTGAGCGTTTCGCACGCAGACCGGCTGCGCATCGGGCTCGACGCCCGCAATGTCGGGCGCGCCGCCGGCACCGGCGTCGCCAGCTATGCCGCGGTGCTGGCGCAAACCTGCCGCCGGCGCGGCTGGCAGCCGCAATGGCTGCTGGAGGCGTTGCCAGGCGTGTCAACAGCGGACGCTGCGGCGCACCGGCCGGCTGCGCGCCTGCGCCGGCTGCTGGCGGCGGTGCCGCAAGGCCGGACGGCGCGTCCGGTCCGGCACGAAGGCGAGCCGGCCTGGCTGTCGCCCGACCTGTTCCGGGTGGCGCAGGTGCATTTCGACCTGTACCGCCGGCCGCTTGCCGTGCGTCTGGCGGAGCCGCCGGCGATCATGCACTGGACCTATCCGTTGCCGCTTCACCTGCCGGGGGTGCCGAACCTGGTCACGGTGCACGACCTGATCCCGCTGCTGCAGCCGGAGCTGACCGGCATCGCGTCCGGGCGGATGGAGCGGCTGCTGCGTGCTGCGGTCGCGCGGGCGGAAGCGGTGGTCACGGTGTCGGAAACGGTGCGCGCCGACATCGTGCGCCGCCTGGACCTGCCGCCCGGGCGGGTGGTCAACCTTTACCAAGGGGTGGACCTGCCGCCGGCGCTGCTGGCTGAGTCGGAGGCGGTCGCGGCACCTTGCCCGGCCGGCAGCTTCGTGTGCGTGGGCAGCGTCGAGCGGCGCAAGAACGTCGGCCGGCTGATCACGGCGCACGGGCGAAGCGGCAGCCGGCGCGCCCTGGTGCTGGTGGGGCCGGACGGATACGGAGCGTCGGCGGAGCTGGCGGCGCTGGCCGGGCATCCTGCGCCGGAACGGGTGCTGCGCCTGTTCTGGACCCCGCGCGCCGAGCTGGTGCGGGCGCTGCGGACCGCGCGTGCGGTGCTGTTCCCGTCGCTCGGGGAAGGGTTCGGCCTGCCGATCGCCGAAGCGATGACCCTGGGGGTGCCGGTGCTGACGGCGCGCGGCGGTGCCACCGAAGAGGTCGCCGGCGGCGCTGCCCTGCTGGCCGATCCACGCGACGTGGGGGAACTGGCCCTGGCGATCGGCCGGCTCGACCAGGACCAGGCCTTGTGCGACCGGCTGGCCGCCGCTGGACGGGAACGGGCGACGCTGTTCTCGGTCGAGGCCTATGGCGCCCGGCTGGACCGGCTTTACCGGCGGATCGCCGCCGGCTCCCTTCCGGACCGGGAACGGATCACCTAGGGTGCGGCACCTCGAGGCCGGCCGGCGGCGTCCGCCCGTCCGGCGTTGCTGCATCGTTGTCGCGGAAGAACGCCGTCTTGCCTGATCCTTCTGTCCTGCGCATCGGCATCGACGGCTTCAACCTAGCCCTCGGCCGTGGCACCGGCGTCGCCACCTATGCCCGCACGCTCAGCCACTGCCTGACCCGAATGGGCCACAAGGTCGACGTGGTATACGGCATGGCCATGACGCGTCGCACCCCGCCGCCGTTGCGGGAGGTGATCTTCTTCGACAGTCTCGATTCGGAGCCGGCGCCCCGGCGCACTAGGCTTTTCAGCCGCCGCTGGATCGACGACCGACAGGCCGAGTGGCTCGGCACCGAGGCGATCGAGGTGCCGATGACGACCCGGGTCGAGCATCGCGGCTTCAACCACCGGATGCCCTCCTATGACCGGATCCTCAACGTGCCCGAGCTGTTCCGCGCCGCCAGCCGCTACTTCCGGCGCACGCGGCGGTTCCTGAGCATCACCCTTCCGCAGGCGCCGGCGATCATGCACTGGACCTATCCGCTGCCGATCCGGGTGAAGGGCGCGCGAAACGTCTACACCGTGCACGACCTAGTGCCGCTTCGGCTGCCCTACACCACCCTGGACGACAAGACCTATCACTACCGGTTGATCGCGGCGCTGGCGGCACAGGCGGACGCGCTGTGCACCGTGTCGGAAGCGTCGCGTCGCGACATCCTGTCGTTCCATCCCGGCGTCGAGGGGAGGCTGTTCAACACCTACCAGTCGTTCCGGCCGAACGCGTCGGCGCTGGCGCGCACGGATGCGGAGGTGGCGGGGGAGCTCCAGGGGCTGTTCGGCCTGGCCCCGGACGGATACTTCCTGTTCTTCGGCTCGCTGGAGCCGAAGAAGAACATCGGCCGCATCATCGAGGCGTTCCTGGCGACCGACGTGCCGCGTCCGCTGGTGCTGGTGGGCGCCATGGCGTGGAAGGCGGAGAACGAGCTGCTGATGATCGAGCGCGCCACGCGGAGCGGACGCATCCGCCACCTGGAATACCTGCCCGAACCGTCGCTGATGACCCTGATCCGCGGCGCGCGCGCGGTGCTGTTCCCGTCGCTCACCGAGGGGTTCGGGTTGCCCGTGCTGGAAGCGCTGTCGTTCGGCACGCCGGTGCTGACCTCGCGCGAAGGCGCGCTGCCGGAGGTGGCGGGCGAGGCCGCCCTGTTTGTCGACGCCTACGACACGGCGGCGATCGCCGCCGGCATACGCCACCTCGATGCCGATGACGGCGCCTGCGCCGCCTTGCGTGCGGCAGGCCCGGCACAGGCGGGGCGGTTCGACATGGCAGGCTACGAGGCGCGGCTGGCGGGGATGTACCGCGTGGTCCTGTCCGGCGATCGTCGCGAGGCGGCCTGAGATGGCGAACCGCCAGAAACCGGGCAGCCGGCGAGCGGCGGCGCTGGTGTCCCAACACCCGCGCCGCTCGGGATCGGCGGGCTCGATGCGCGTGCTGGTCGCGGTGCTGCCGCTCCTGCTTCCGGCAGCCTGCAACACCCTGCCGGACAGCGGGCCGGTGGAGCAGAAGATCCTCGACTCGGCGAAGAAGCCGCAAACCAACCCGCTCGGCTTCCGGATCGTGCCGCTCAGCCCGGTGGTGGTGGATGCGGTCGCAGCAGGCGCTTCGCCGCCGCTGTCGTCGTTGGATACCGGGCTGGGCGAGCGGACGCAGAACGACCGGATCGGGCCGGGCGACGTGCTGCAGGTGTCGATCTTCGAGCTCGGCAGCGGCTTGTTCGGGAGCGGCGGGGGCGGGCTTGCCGTTGGCGCCGCCAACCCGCTGACCGGGGGCCCCGGGCCCAGCACCAGCGTCACCTCCGAGAACCTGCCGCCGATCGCGGTGGACGCGGGCGGCTTCGTGGACGTGCCCTATGTCGGCCGCGTCCGGGCGTCCGGGCGCACCACCACCGAGCTCGCGAGCGCGATCCAGGCCGGGCTGAAGGGGCAGTCGCAGAACCCGCAGGTGCTGGTGCGGATCAGCACCGACATCGCCAACGCCGTGGTGGTGGGCGGCGACATACGCAAGCCCGGCCGCGAGCCGCTGACCCTGGCGCATGAGCGGCTGCTGGACATGATCGCGATCGCAGGCGGCCCGACCCATCCACCGGAGGACGTGACGGTGCAGCTCAGCCGCGGCAGGCGGTCGGCGCGCATTCCGCTGGAAACGCTGCAGGACAGCCCGGACCAGAACATCGCCCTGATCCCGGGCGACCGCATCCAGGTGAGCTACCATCCGCGCAGCTTCACCGTGTTCGGCGCCACCGCCAAGGTGTCGGAAGCGCCGTTCAACGCGCCGCAGCTGAGCCTGGCGGAGGCGCTGGCGCGGATCGGTGGGCCGCTGGACGAGCGGGCGGACCCGAATGCCGTGTTCCTGTTCCGCTTCGAGAACCCGCAGGTGGCGGCCGCGCTCGGGGTGCCGGTGCGGCCCGGCACGCGGACGGCGCCCGTGGTCTACCAGCTCGACATGATGAACCCGACCAGCTACTTCCTGGCCCAGCGCTTCGCGATGAAGGACAAGGACCTCGTCTACATCGCCAACGCGAAGACCAACAAGTTCTACAAGTTCTTCAACCTGATCAGCCTGATCATCGGCCCGGCGATCACCGGCATCGCGGTGTCGCGGAACTAGGGTCCTACAGGGCCTTGTAGGCCTCGACCGCCTCGTCCACGCCGCCATACATGCGGAACCGGCTGTCGTGGATGAGCGCGCCGCTGTCGCAGTGCTCGCGGATGAAACCCATGTCGTGCGACACGATGATCAGCGCCCGGTTGGCGCGCTTGCCGAACAGCTCGTCCTGGCAGCGCTGCAGGAAGCGCGCGTCGCCGACCATGATCACCTCGTCGATCAGGTAGCACTCGAACTCGATCACGATCGACAAGGCGAAGGCGAGCCGCGCGCGCATGCCGGACGAGTAGGTCTTCACCGGCTCGGCGAGCTGGGCCCCAAGCTCGGCGAAGTCGTCGACGAAGGCGCGCGTGCTGACGTAGTCCAGGTCGTAGATGCGGCAGATGAAGCGCAGGTTGTCGAGGCCGCTGAGCGAGCCCTGGAACGCCCCGCCGAAGGCGAGCGGCCAGGACACCGACATGTGGCGCTCCACCCGGCCGGAGGTCGGCAGGTCCACGCCGCCGATGATCTTGATCAGGGTGGACTTGCCGGCCCCGTTGCGGCCGAGGATGCCCAGCTTCTGCGAGGCCTCGATCTGGAAGTTGACCCGGTCCAGCACCCGGCGCCGGCCGCGCGGGATGTGGAACTCCTTCACGATGTCGATGCAGCGGAGCATGAACAGCGGATCACTGGATGACGATGTGGCGCCGTATGCCCAGGGTGAGGAAAAGCCCGAGCAGGATCATCAGGGCGGTGGCGGACAGGTCGTAGGGGATGTTGAAGTGCGGACGGACGCTGTGGCCGAACTGGCCGCTGCGTATCATCTCCAGGTTGTTGACGCTGGGCGACCAGAGCAGGAACCAGCGGAACTTGGCCGGCAGCCAGTCGGCCATGGTGAAGGCGCCGGAGAACGGGATCGCCAGGTAGGCGAACACCTGCACCGACTTCTCGACCAGGTCGGACATCTCGCTCAGCGCTGCCACCAGCAGGGCGCTGGCTAGGCAGAACAGGATCTGGAAGCCGAGGCCGAGGTAGAGCATCCCGTAATCCTTGGGCGGATCCATGAAGTTCACGGCCATGGCGCACAGGGTGACGATGATGCCGGCCATCAAGGAGCCGGCGACTTCCAGCACCACCCGGGCCAGGATGATGTCGAGCGGGGTCACCTGCTGATGGAACAGCAGGCTGCCGTTCGACTCGAACGCCTTGACCGCGCGGAACATGCAGTGCCGCCACATGGTCAGCGGCACGTAGCCGCTGATCACGAACGCCGTCATCGGCACCCCGTGCTCGTGCGCCGGGCGGATCGCGGTCCACAACACCGCGACGCCGGCGCAGAACAGGATCGGCTCGCCGATCACCCACAGGAAGCCGATGTTCTCGCGCCCGTAGCGCGTGTGCAGCTCGCGCAGCACCAGGGCGCCGATCACGCGCTCCTGGACGCGGAACAGGCCGAGCAGGCTGCGAAGGGCGGCGGCCAGGCCGCTCACCTGACGTGGTGCTCGCGGGCGCCGGCGATCAGCAGGCGCGCCATCAGGAAGATGCCTAGGGCGCTTACGAACACGATCAGGGTGGACACGATGCTGCGCGGATAGGCGGCGTAGTCCGGCCGGTTCGGCTGCACCACCTCGTCGAGGAACAGCTGCTGGCGATCGGCCTGGACCTTGGCGGTCTCGAGCGCCGCGGTGGAGGTGGCGAGCTGCTTTTCCAGCAGCTCGCGTTGGATGGTCAAGTCGTCATAGGCGGTGATCTTGGGCACCAGGGACTGGTCGGAGCCGGTCACGGCGTTGCCGGCGCGGGCGATCTGGTCGGCGAGGGCCTGCGCGCGGCGCTGGTAGACCGACAGCAGCGGGCTGTTCGGCGCCGACTCCTTGAGCTGGGTGATCTGCAGCTGCGTCGTGCTCAGCATGGTCTGCAGGTCGTTGATGTCCTTGAGCATCGGCGCCGACTGCTTCATCGGGTCGAGCAGGGCCTCGCGGTTGCGGTAGGCGCCGATCCGGGCGGCGATGTCGCGGAGTTGCCGTTCGGCGTCCGCGACCTCGTGCTCCGACGTGCTGATGATGTTCTCGCGCTGCCGCGCGTTCATCTGGTTCACCAGGTTCTCGGCGGCGGCCATGAGGGCGGCGGCGACGCGCTGCGAGTCTTCCGGGCGGAACGTTTGCACGGTGAGGGTGGAGATGCCGGTGGTGGTGTCCAGCTCGGCCACCACCTGGTGCTGGTAGTGCCAGAAGAAGTGCTCAAAGGTGTGGCCGTGGAACGGGTTGGGGAACCGGGCCAGGATGTCGGCGCCGGGACGGTTGAAGATCGCCCGGAGGTCGGCCGTCCGGATCAGGTAGGCGGCGGCGTCCCGGGACATCATGTAGTTCTGCACCACATAGGTGTCCTCGGTGGCCGAGCCTCCGCCGCCGGCGGTCTGCAACAGGCTGGACAGCATGCCGGGGGACGAGTTGCTTTGGCCGCGCACCACGAACTGCGCTTCGGACACGTATTGTGGCGAGGCGATGCCGAAATAGTAGGTGGCGGCCAGCAGCGTCGGCAACATCACCACGAGCAGGAACGGCAAGGGCAGGCGGCGACGGCGCATCGGCGGCGGGCGCCGCTGCGAGGTCTTGCGGAGCAGGCTGGTGGCGGTGTCCCGGAGGTTGAATTCCAACGTGTCCATGATGCCTGCCATGCCTGATGAAGGGTAACGAATGATGTCAACCGGCTCGTCTCGGCGGCATCGGTTCTCCGTCGGGCGGAGCATGTCGGCTTGATTTAGACTGGCAAAGCATTGATGTCAAGATTCTTGCATGCAAGCGCTGTGTTGTTTGCAGATGTCAAGTCAAGACTTCTACAACTGGCCCGCTGCTGCAGTTTCCAGCACGATCATGTCCC
The DNA here is from genome assembly GCA_964245345.1 of uncultured Acetobacteraceae bacterium. Lineage (GTDB taxonomy): Bacteria > Pseudomonadota > Alphaproteobacteria > Acetobacterales > Acetobacteraceae > Lichenicola. The sequence goes on from CAXTMS010000010.1 coordinate 31,024, forward strand.
AAACCTCAAGATGCGGCACCGCGAACCGGATCCGGCCACCATCGTAGGCATACTGCAACGGCTGTGCCTCGCCATGGCGGACGTCCGGGCTTGCCCACCAGAGCCGGTCGCCGTTGTGGAATTCTTGCGGCACCTGCAGGACGACCGGAAGATGGTCGAACACGCGTGGCGGAGCCGCCGTTCCCATGTCGTCGTCCAGCCGGATCGAGCGCAGGGCGGAGAAGTTCAGCAGGTGCAGGATGGTGAAGCCCGGGCGGCGCTTCGGCAGGGCATAGACGGTTCCCGCCGCCCCGTTGGCGCTGAAGCTGGCGCCGGATGATTGGGCGGTCGCGACAGCGAGGTCGGGGGCGTCGACAACCCGGTCTCGAAGCAGGGTTTCGTAGGACACTTCGAAGTTGCGGGCGTCCTGTTCCCATTCCTGCAGGGCGGCATCCATGCACAAGGCCGGGCCCGGGACGTAGATGTTGCTGGCGAGCTTGGCCTGCCGGACCGGGCAGGCCGTGTTGCGGTCGCCGAGCTCCCAATGGTCGAGCCCCGAGGCCAGCATCTGCGAGTCCAGGTAGCGGACGCCGGGAGCGTTGAAGAAGCAGGTGCGGCTGCCGCCGGCGGTATGGCATCCTGGTTGCTGCGCGTGGCCGGTTTCCAGATAGGCGGCCACCACTGCGTTGCGCCGGGTGGCGGCGTGGATCCGGGCGGCGAGGCCGTTCAAGGCCGGGAAGAACGGGGTGTCGCCGAACTCCGGGTGGATCTCGGTATAGACCACGTCGCCGGCGCCATGACGCAGCACGTCGTCGAAGTTCCACTGGCTGACCGGGTTCAGGATCACCCGGCGCCCGAGCGACGAGGCGGCGGCGTTCGCGAAGGGCACCAGCGCCGTTCCCAGGTTCACCGGGTGCCCGTCGGCGTCGGTGACCGGGCCCGGGTCGCCCAGGGTGTCGATTTGCACCCCGTCATAGCCGAGCCGATCCAGGACCTTGCGTTCCTGCATCTGCCAGAATGCCTGCCAGGCCGGGTTCGAGGCATCCATCTGCAGCAGCCTCGGCGTCGCCCAGCCGGACGGGAACGGGCCGTGACTCACCTGGTCGGCCTCGGTGCAGTGCGGCGTGCACCCGTGCCGGAACAAGCCCCAGGACAGGCTGGCGCCGCTGCCGTCGGTGGTGTAGCCGGGCCAGGCGCCGTTCCACAGCGCGTAGTCGAAGCTGGCGAGGCGGAGCCGGCGCGCCGCGGCGAGTCCGACCAACAGGGTGCGCCGGTCGATCGTCTGGTTGGCGACGTCGGGCCATGACGGGGACGGGCTGTACGGGAGGTGCTGCTTCCAGTTGACGTCGTACCACTGGACCGCGTTGCAGCGGTAGGACACGAGGTCCTTCAGCATTTCCTCGACCGGCTGTCCGGCGGCGACGCTGTTGCCGGTCATGAAGCAGTAGCGTGGGAACCGCTTCCAGTCGGTGGCGACGTCGAACGCGCCGGACGCGTCGTCCACCCTGCGGCCCGAACGGTCCCTGGCCTCGATGCTGACGTGGTAGCCGCGCCAGTTGACGGCCGGAGCGGTAAAGCGGACGTGGATCGTCGCTTCGGCTCCTGGCGCGACGTTGACGGGCTGCGGCGGCGGCGACGGGAAGGAGATGCCGCGCCCGTCCGACAGCTGCGCGACGATCGTGCCGTCGAAGCCGCCGACGGCGCGGAGGCTCACCGTCATGTCCGGGGTTTCGCCCGGCCGGTAGGACGCAGCACTCCAGTTCACCGCGTCGATGACGCCGCCATCCAAGGCACCGGCCTTGGCGGGTGCCGATCCGGCCAGCAATGCGCCGCCGGCCAGGAGCGCCAGCATGGGCGATGCGGAGAGGATGCCGCGACCGCCCATCAAGCCTTCGCCTGCCCGACCAGGTAGAACGACACTAGGCGATCCATCGCGGCGTCGCCCAGCAGCGCTTCCGCCGACTGCCTGGCGTTTGCGCCCAGGCGTGCGCGCAGGGCCGGGTCCTGGCAAAGCTGGCGGACCAGGGCGCAGGCCTCCGCCGTGGTGTCGAACAGGAAGCCGTTCTCGTTGTGGCGGATGACCTGGGCGTAGCCGCCGATCCGGCTCGCCACGACGGGCAGGCCGCACGCCATCGCTTCCAGCACCACGCGCCCCCAGGGCTCCACCCAGGTCGAGGTGCGGTAGAAGTAGCAGTCGAGCGATTGAAGGAACGGCACCATGTCGGTCGAGCGCGCGGGCAGCAGGTCGAGCCCCGGTGTCGGCGGGAAGCTGGCCGACATGCAGGTGCCGCCCAGCACCTGGGAGACCCCGCCGCACTCGGAAACGGCCTGGTACACCCTCCAGTCCTCCGGATGGTGCTTTTCCGGAACGTCGCGGCTGTGCCGGCCGAGCGTGAAGCGGTGGGTCGAGGGGTGCGGCTCGACGCGCGGCCTGAACAGCTCGATGTCGGTCGGCGATGGCTCGAACAAGCCTGGCAGCCCGACCTCCGCCTGCATCATGTCGGAGCAGAACAACAGCTCGGCACGTACCCGGCACCGGTCCCACACCTCCTGCACGCGCTCGAACAGCAGCGGCGCCTCGAAGGTGTTGTAGAGAAAGATCACCCGCGACGGCCTGACCTGGGTCAGCCAGCGGGCGATCTCGAAATACACGCCGATGAGCACCAGCACGCCGTCCTGCGGCACCTGGCCCTCCCCCGGCTCCACCGCGCGCACGCCGCACGCGTCGCTGAAATGCGGGTGCGGCATTTCCGGGGCCCACAGCCGCACCGTGGCGTGCCGCGACAAGCGCCGGGCGATGTCGAGCGCGTGCAGCTCGCTGCCGCCCGACACCTGCTCGAACTTGTTGACCACGTGGATCGTCGGCCGGTCGCGCGAGGCACGGTCGAGGATCAGCTGGATCCCGGCGGCGTCGGTGGTCCTGATCCGCTCCGCGAGGTCGCCGCGGACCAGGTCGTGCACGTCCGTCCAGGCGCGGTCGACGCGGCATCCGCCGTCGGCCAAGGGCGAGCCGCCCGGCGAGTTCCTGGCTGACGCCGTGCCGGTTCTGGCTAGATACGGAGACAGCCAGGCGAGACGGCCCGGATCCACAACCATGCGGTCGATCACGTCGCGCAGCCGGCTTGCCTGCCCGGCTACCTCCAGCAGGCGCACGACGTGGTAAAGCCGGCGCCCCGCCTCCCGTGTGGTCGCCTGCGGCAGCAGGTCCAGGATCGCCGGAAGATCGGCGTCGAGACGTTGGAGGCCGGTCGCTGCCTGCACCAGCAGCTCCACCACCGTCCAGCTCCGGTGGTGGCGCAGCAGGTGCTGGAGCCGGTCCCGGGCCTCCTGGTAGCAGCCGGTCGCGACCAGGAACCAGGCGAAGAACTCGCCGACCGTTGAGTCCCGCGGCCGGCGCGCCAAGTGCCGGGAGCAGATCTCGCGCACCAGGTCGGTTCGCCGCAGCTCGTAGGCGCTGCGCGCCAGCTCGACGTGGCCGATGTCCCAGTCCGGGTGGACCACCGTGACCCGCCGCCAGCGCTCGAACGTGTCCTGCTTGTCGCGGCGGCGCATCGCCATGTGCGCAAGCCCGGTCAGCGCGTCGCGGCCCTGGAACTGCCGGGTCGCTGTGTCGGCGAAGTGGCGCTCGGCTTCGGCGATGCCGACGGCGTTCGCCAGCGCGTAGCCGAGCAGGATCGAGGCCGGCTCGTCGTCCGGATGCAGATCGAGGAAGAAGCGCAGGCGACGCACCGCCTCGGTGAAGTTGCCGCTCTGGAACGCGATGTCGGCATAGGCACGGGTCATCTCGACCGTCCGCCCGTTGCGGGCGATGTCGTCGCGCACCAGCCGGTCCGCCTGGTCGGGCGACCCCGACATCGCGGTCAGCACGGCGTACTGCGTCGCGTGCCACCGGCTGTGCGGCCATTGGCGCCGCAGCCAGCGGCAGATCAGCCGCGCCCGGTGGAGCTGATTGTCGGCACGGTAGGGCTCGATCAGCGCGTGGATGGCTTCCAGGCCGTTGTCGCGCTGCCTGGCCTGGAGGGCAAGGCGGCGTGCCGCAGGCAGGTTGTTCATCCTCAGCGCCGCCTCGAAGCCGCGGCGCAGGAAGCGGGGCTG
>CAXTMS010000011.1:0-34171 GCA_964245345.1 uncultured Acetobacteraceae bacterium
GCGCCGTTCAAGCCGCGCGGCACCGACGTGTCGGTGATCCTCGACCTGATGATCCACGACCTCGACCTGGTGCTGGCGATCGTGGACAGCCCGATCGAAAGCGTGGACGCGCTTGGCGCCGCGGTGAGCAGCGCGCACGAGGACATCGCCAACGCCCGGGTGCGCTTCGGCAACGGCTGCGTCGCCACCATCACCGCCAGCCGCATCTCGCTCAAGACCGAGCGGCGCATGCGCTTGTTCTCGGAGGAAGGCTACCTGTCGGCGGATTTCGTCACCCGCGAGCTGACCATGATCGGGCGCGAGCGGGGGCTGCCGCTTCCCGGCACCGGCGGCTTCCGGCGGGAGGCGGTGAGCTGGCAGGAGCACGACACCCTGGCCGCCGAGCACGAGGCGTTCTGCGCCTCCTGCCTGGACGGCGCGCCGGTGGTGGTGGACGCGGTGGCCGGCAGGCGGGCGCTCGCCGCCGCCATCGCGGTGACAAACGGGATCGCCGAGTCGCGCCGCCGCATGGAGCTGTCCGGGCTGATCGGCGCCGCGCCGGGGTGAGGCCGCTAGGCCACCCCGTGTTCGTGCAGCCAGGCGAGCGCGCGACGCCAGGCATCCTCGGCATCGGCCTTGCGGTAGCTCGGGCGGTAGTCGGCATGGAAGCCGTGCGGCGCGTCCGGATACACCACGATGTCCACCGTCCGCCCCGCCTCGCGCGCCTTCGTCTGCGCCGCGCGTACGTCGTCCTGCGAGATGCTGGTGTCCTGCCCGCCGTATAGCCCCAGCAGCGGGCATTTGAGCCCGGCCGCGAGCTCCAGCGGGTTGCGCGGCTGGATCGGCGTGTCAGGGCTGTTCACCGGACCATAGAACGCGACCGCCGCCTTCAACCGCGCGTCATGCTCGGCGTACAGCCAGGTGTCGCGGCCGCCGCGGCAGAAGCCGATCACGCCGAGCCGCGACAGGTCGCCGTGCTGGCCGCCGGCCCAGCTCGCGGTCGCGTCCAGGTCCGACAGCACCAGGGCGTCCGGCGCCTTGCTGATCACGTTTCGCACGATCGCCTGCGGGTCGGTCATGGTCGACAGGTCCGCCAGCCGCGCATACAGCTCCGGCGCCACCGCAAGGTAGCCTTTGTGCGCCAGGCGCCGGCACACGTCCTTGATGTACTCATGGACGCCGAAGATTTCCTCGATCACCAGCACCATGGGGAACGGGCCCGCGCCGTCGGGCCGGGCCAGATAGGCTGGCAGCGCGCCGTCGGCGACCGGAATGTGCACCTCCCCGGCCACCAGCCCCGTGCTGCCGGTGTGGATCACCTGCGCGTCGGCGCCGCGCGTGGCGGCCAGGGTGATGCCGGTGATCAGCCCGTTCATCACGAAGGTGCGCCGCGGCAGCGGGAAGTGCCTCAACCCTTCGGTCTCGTCCATCGCCGATCTCCCGTGAACAATGTTCAGCGGTTCAGCGCCGCCATGGCCGCTTCCGGATAGCGCGTCCCGGTTGCAGCGCCCGGCGGCAGCGCCGCGGCGATCTGCTCCAGCTCCCCGGGCGTCAGCACCACGTCGAGCGACGCGTTGTTTTCCCGGAGGTAGCGCACGCGCTTGGTCCCGGGGATCGGCACGACGTCGTCGCCCTGGGCCAGCACCCAGGCCAGCGCCAGCTGCGACGGCGTGCAGCCCTTGGTGTCGGCGATCCGCTCGACCTGCCTGACGAGGTCGAGGTTCTTCCCGAGGTTCTCGCCCTGGAACCGCGGGTTGTGGCGTCGGAAGTCGCCGGGTGCCAAGTCGTCCACGCTCCTGTATTGGCCGGTGAGGAAGCCGCGGCCGAGCGGGCTGTACGGCACGAAGCCGATGCCGAGCTCGCGCAGCGTGGGCAGGATCTCCGCCTCCGGATCACGGCTCCACAACGAGTACTCGGTTTGCAGCGCCGCGATCGGATGCACCGCGTGGGCGCGCCGGATCGTCGCCGGCGCCGCCTCGGACAGCCCGAGATGGCGCACCTTGCCCTGCGACACCAGGCGCGCCATCGCGCCCACCGTGTCCTCGATCGGCGTGTTCGGGTCGACGCGGTGCTGGTAGTACAGGTCGATGGTCTCGATCCCCAGCCGCTTGAGGCTCGCCTCGCAGGCGGCGATCACGTACTCCGGCCGGCCGTCGATGCCCTTGAACTCGCCGTTCGGACCGCGGACGTTGCCGAACTTGGTGGCGATCACCAGCCCGTCGCGCCGGTTCTTGATGGCGCGTCCGATCAGCTCCTCGTTGTGGCCGCTGCCGTACATGTCGGCGGTGTCGAGAAAGGTGACGCCGTCCTCGATCGCAGCCTGGAGGGTCGCGATCGAGCCCGCCTCGTCGCGCTCGCCGTAGAACTCCGACATGCCCATGCAGCCGAGGCCCAGGGCGGACACGATGGGGCCGTTGCGGCCGAGCCGGCGGGTCTTCATGGGCTTGTGTCTCCGTGGGCGGCGGTGAAGGCGCGCTCGATGCGGGCGGCGACGATGAAGTCGTTGCGATGCAGCCCGACGATGGCGTGGGTTTGCAGGTCGACCTCCACATAGCCCCAGCCGAAGCGGAGGTCGGGATGGTGCTGCTGTTCCTCGGCGATGCCGGCAATGGTGGACACGAAGCCGAACGCCGAGGCGAAGTCGCGGAACACGTAGCGGCGGAAGATCACGCGCCCGTCCTCGCCCGGCTGCCAGTGCGGCAGGGCGGACAGCATCGTCTCGACCTCCTCCGGCTCCAGCCGTACCGCATCCGCCCGGCAGGCGACGCAGCGCTCGTCGGCCAGGTCTTTCCCCGCGGCGCTCACAGCTCGCCCCGCTTCGCCAGGGCCTGGATCCGGTCGGCGGTGCGCAGCGCCAGCGCCTGGATCGTCAGCGACGGGTTCACGCCCCCGGTGGTGGGGAACACCGACCCGTCGCAGATGAACAGGTTCGGAACGTCCCAGGACCGGCAGTCGGCGTCGACCACGCTGCTGCGCCGGTCGTTGCCCATGCGCGCGGTGCCGGCGAGGTGGTTGGTGTCGTCCTCCTGCCGCCACACGTTCCTGGCGCCCGACGCCTCGAGCTGCCGGCTCATGAAGTCGAGGGAATGGTCGATCATCGCCTTGTCGTTGTCGCACCAGTTGTAGGTGACGCGGGCCACCTTCAGGCCGTACTGGTCGTCCTCGTCGGCCAGCGTCACGGTGTTGCGCTCCTGCGGCATCATCTCGCCGACCATCTTCAGCCCGACCATGTGGTTGTACTTGGTCATCTCGTCCTGCAGCGCCCGGCCCCACAACCCGCGCGCGCCGGTGTAGACCGAGGCCCATTCCACCGGCAGCGGGCCCTGGCTCATGTGGATGTAGCCGCCGTGGAAGTCCTTGTTGTCGTCGTAGTTCCAGTGCTCGGTGATGGCCAGCGACGGCGGCCCCTTGTTCCAGCGCACCTCCTCGTCCATCTCGCCCCACGCCGCGACGTTGGACTGCGTCATGAGATACTTGCCGACCAGGCCCGACGAGTTGGCGAGGCCGTGCCGGTGCCGGTCGGTGGCCGAGTTCAGCAGCAGGCGCGGCGTCTCGATCGCATAGCCGGCGACCACGACGTTGCGCGCGCGCTGGAACCGCCAGGCGCCGTCGCGGTGGTAGTGCAGGCCGGTCGCGAGCCCCTGCTTGTCGGTCTCGATCCGTCCGACCATGGCGAGGTCGCGTATCTCGGCGCCGGCCTTGATCGCGCGCGGGATAAACGTCACCAGCATGCTCTGCTTGGCGTTGGTCGAGCAGCCGACGCGGCAGAAGCCGCGATACACGCAGGGCGGCGACTTGCCGCGCGGCGCCGACAGGGTCGCCAGCGGGGTTTCCGTCCACTTGATGCCGAGCGCCTCGGCGCCCTTCGCCAGGGTCAGCGCCGCCGCGTTCAGGTTGTGCTGGCGATACGGGTAGCGCGGTCGGGACGGCCCCCAGGGATAGCTGATCGGCCCCGAGATCTTCAGCGCCTCCTCGGCTTCCGCGTAGTAGTGCCACATCTCGCGCCAGTCGACCGGCCAGTCCGCGCCGAAGCCCTGCTTGGTGCGGGACTTGAACGATTCCGGCCGCTGCCGCAGCGCCACCATGGCGTAGTGCACGGTGGAGCCGCCCACCGCCTTGCCGCTGTTGTTGCTGCCGAGCTTGAGCGGGTTGTTGCCATCGGTGACGCGCCGGTCGGTCCAGAACAGCTGTGACTGCGCCGTCTCGTCGGAGGCGAAGTCCTCCAGCGGGCGGAAGAACGGCCCGGCGTCGAACGCGACCACCGAGAACCCCATCTCCGCCAGCCGCGCCGCGAGCGCGCCGCCGCCGGCGCCGGTGCCGACGATGGCGAAGTCGACCGCCTCGTCCTCGCGATACTCGCGCATGGAAAACCAGCCGCCCGGCACGTGCGGATCCGGCGCCCGGCCGTTCCTGGCACGAGGCTCGGACATCTTTTCCAGGTTGATCCCGGAGCGGAGGGGCTCGCGGTTGGTGAGGACCTTGTCAGACATGCCGGTTCTTCCTCCTCGCCTTGTCCTCCTCGCCGGGCTTGGCTTCCGCCGCTTCCCACGGGTCGCGCATGCCGAACCCCATGCGCACGTAGCCGCGGGGGGATGCCGGGCCGCCATAGCCGATCCGGCTCCAGGAGGTGGGGTGGGCGTAGTAGGCCGCCACGATGTCCACCAGCACGTGCTGCTTGAAGAACAGGTCCGGCGCCATGTCGCCCCAGGCCGGGTCCTTCAGCTCGCCCTTCTGCATGCGGGTGAGCAGGACATCGCGCCTGCTGCCGTCGAGAACGGCGAACCGTGTGTCGAACGCCTTGGTCGACTCCGCGTCCAGCGCCTTGATCGCCCGGTGCCACGCCTCCTGCGCCGGCGGCAGGCCGGCGTAGCGGTAGCCGAGGCTGAGGTCGAGGGTCAGCTCCTGGTCGACATAGGCAGCCAGCGGCACGAAGTCCGGCCCCGGCTCCTGCGGCACCACCCGGTCGCAGATCGCCTGCAGCGTGGCGAACTCGTCTTCCGTCAGGGTATGCGGATCACGGTCCACCGACAGGCGCCGGTCGATCGCGGTCCGCGTCGGGTCGTTCCAGGACACGGTGTTGCGCTTGCGCAGCACGTCGTAGCCCGGGTAGCGGGGAAGCCCGTCAGTCATCGCGTCGCTCCAGCAGGTCGAGGGCGGCGAGCCCGGCGAGGGCCAGGCCGGTGAAGGCGGGCGGCGTCGGGATCGGCGGCCCGTCGAGCAGGTTCTGGGTCCAGTTGCGCCAGCCGCCCATCATCCGGGCAACGCCGCGCATGTGGAAGCCGGTGCCGGCCAGGCCGGCGAACGCGGTGGCGAACATTCCGGCCCGTGCCGCGGTGTGGCGGGCAGCCCCGCCACGCAGCGCCGCATCGGCCAGCAGGGCTGCCGAGGCGGGCGGGATGGTGACAGGCGTGTACATGAACGGGTTCTGGAAGTTGCCGCGGAAGTGCAGCAGCCATGCCTCCCCGGTGGTGCCGGCGAGGCTGAGCGCGGTGAACACGGACAGCACCTTGCCGGCATCCAGGCCATACAGCGTCGGCGGCACGCCCTTCGGCGTCCTGCGCAGCCGCTCGGACATGTTGCCGAGCACGCCGCTGATGGCGATGGCCATCGGCGCCCCGATCGGCGCGCGGTAGAAGAAGTTGAGCCAGGAAAAGCCGCCCTGGCGCGAGCCCACGTTGTAGACGTGGAACGCGGTGCCGATCACGCCGGTCAGCGCGGTCAGCCCGAACACCACGTCGCGCGCCACGTGCACGTCCGGCCGGTCGTCGGCGGTGCCGTGCGCGCTGGCGGCGAGCGCCAGCGTCGACACCACCAGCGGCGTGAACATCGCCCGGTTGCGGAAGGAGCCGCGGTAGTGCTCCAGCGCGCTGTCGGTCAGCACCGAGAAGGCGAGCACGCCCGAGGCCTGGTTCAGCTTCTGCGCGGAGTTCACCATCACCGACCTGGTGGCCGGCGGTCCCTTCGGCGCCAGGACGGCGGGGACCGGTGGGGCATTCCGCAGCGCCGACACCTGCCGCGACAGCGTCGCCAGCGCCTGGCGCGCCGGCGCGTCGCGTCCGCTTCGGGAAGGCAGGAGAAGGTCGGGCAGGGAGATCATTCGGCGGAACAGTCCTGTTGGTGTCGGGTGCCATCAGTCGGCAAAGCGCTCGGCATCCTGGTGCTTCAGCGCGATCCCGATCCCGGGACGCGACAGGTCGGGACGGATCGCGCCGTTGTCGGCTACCGGCGCGCCGTCGAACAGCATGTGCTCGATGCGGACGTGGTCGTGGAACCATTCGAGATGGCGCAGCCGCGGCACGACGCAGGCGACGTGCAGATGGGCCGAGGGCCCGCAATGGCCGGACAAGTCACGATGGTGCGCGTCCGCCAGCGCGCCTGCCTGCAGGAAGCCGGTGACGCCGCCGCACCGGGTGACGTCGGCCTGCAGAACGTCGACCGCACCGGCCTCGAGCCAGCGCCGGAAGTCGTCGACCTCAAAGCCGTACTCGCCCGCCGCGACCTCGACACGCGCCGGCACCCGGGCGCGCACGAAGGCGAGCCCTGCGGTGTCGTCGGAGGACACCGGCTCCTCGAACCAGGCCACCTGCTGGTCCTGAAAGGTTTCCGCCATCTCGATCGCTTGTTTCGGGTGGTAGGCGCCGTTGGCATCGACGAACAGCGTCGCATCGCCGATCGCCGCCTTGGCCGCCGCCACGCGTGCCGGGTCGCGCTCCGGCTGCGAGCCGACCTTCATCTTCACCCAGCGGCAGCCGTCGCGCTCCACCCAGCCGGCGAGCTGGCGCTGCAGCGTGGCGTCGTCGTAGCTGGTGAAGCCGCCGCTGCCGTAGATCGGCACCGCGTCGCGGGCGCGCCCGAACAGGGTCGCCAGCGGCAGCTCGAGCAGCTGGCCCTTCAGGTCCCACAGGGCCAAGTCAACCGCGGAGACCGCCGTCGCCACGATGCCCGAGCGTCCCATGTTGCGGATCGCGCCCTGCATCACCCGCCACGCCGTCGGCACGTCCATCGCGTCTTGCCCGTGCAGCACCTCGGCAAGCTTGCCGGATGCCAGCGCGGCGGCGCTGCCCGCGCCATAGGTGTAGCCGAACCCGGTTTGCCCACCAGCCTCGACCTCGACCGTTACCAGGGTGGTGGAGGTCCAGGCGAGGGTGCCGTCGGCCTCGGGCGCGTCGGTCGGGATGGTGTAGGAGCGCGCCCGGACGGCGCCGATCGGGGTGTCGCGGACCATCGGGTCGTCCTTCCGGTCTGGAGAACCCTTCCCGAACGCCGAGCCGACCAGCTTTGTTGCAACGGCTCCGGCAACGACCGGAACCGTTTCAACCGGCTCCCGCCTCGTCCCGCAGCAGCTCCAGTTCCAGCCAGCGTTCTTCTGCCGCCGCGAGCGCCGCTTCCGCCGCCGCCAGGGCGTCGGTCGACCGGGCAAAGCGGGCGGGATCGCGCCCGTAGAGGGTGCCGTCCCCCAGCACCTCGCGCAGGCGCCGGATCTCGGCCTCCAGCGCCGCGATCTCGCCCGGCAGCCGTTCCAGCGCGTGCTTGTCCTTGAACGACAGCTTGCGCGATGCCGGCCGTGCGGTTCTGGCCGAAGCCGGGGCAGGGCGCCTGGCCGGTTCCGCGGCGGCCGCCTCCGCCGACCCGCCGGCCACGCCGCCGCCCTGGGCCAGCATGTCGCTGTAGCCGCCGGCATATTCGACCCAGCGTCCCTTGCCGGCGGCGGCAACCACGGAGGTCGCCACCCGGTCCAGGAAGTCGCGGTCGTGGCTGACCAGCAGCACGGTGCCGGAATAGGCCGCCAGCATCTCCTGCAGCAGGTCGAGGGTTTCCAGGTCGAGGTCGTTGGTCGGCTCGTCCAGCACCAGCAGGTTGGACGGGGTCGCCAGCGCGCAGGCCAGCATCAGCCGCCCGCGCTCGCCGCCCGACAGCACGCCGACCCGGGTGCGCGCCTGCTCCGGCCGGAACAGGAAGTCCTTCATGTAGCCGATCACGTGGCGCTTCTCGGCACCGACCTGCACCTGGTCGCCGGCGCCGCCGGTCAGGGTCGCGGCCAGGGTGGCGTCCGGATGGAGGCTGCGCCGCTGCTGGTCCAGCGTCACCACCGACAACGCGCTGCCGAGCTTGATCCGGCCCTCGTCCGCGGTGTCCAGCCCGGTCAGCAGCCGCAGCAGGGTGGTCTTGCCGGCCCCGTTGGCGCCGACGATGCCGAGCCGGTCGCCGCGCAGCACGCGCAGGTCGAGGTTGCGCACGATCAGCCGGTCGTCGAACGACTTCGAAACCCCTTCCGCCACCGCCACCAGGCGGCCCGACAGCCCGGTGCCGCTGGCTTCCAGCTTCAGCCCCTGCGGGTTGTGCACCGCTTCCCGCCGGGCCTGGCGCAGCGCCGCCAGCTCGCCGACCCGGCGCACGTTGCGCTTGCGCCGCGCGGTGACGCCGTAGCGCATCCAGTCCTCTTCCCGCGCGATCTGCCGGTCGAGCTTGTGCGCGTCGCGCTCCTCCCCTTCCAGCACCTCCTCGCGCCAGGTCTCGAACCGCGCGAAGCCCGCGTCCAGCCGCCGGGTGGTGCCGCGGTCGAGCCACACCACGCTGCGCGACACGGTCTGCAGCAGCCGCCGGTCGTGGCTGATCATCACCATCGCGGCGTTGGAGGACAGCAGCTCGCGTTCCAGCCATTCGATGGTCGGCATGTCGAGGTGGTTGGTCGGCTCGTCCAGCAGCAGCAGGTCGGGGGACGGCGCCAGCGCACGCGCCAGCGCCGCCCGGCGCGCCTCGCCGCCGGACAGCCGCGACGGGTTCTCGGTTCCGTCCAGCCCGAGCTCGAACAAAAGCGCCTCGGCGCGATGCCCGGGATCGTTGGGCCCGAGCCCGGCCCGGACGTAGTCGAGCGTGCTGGCATGGCCGGACAGGTCCGGCTCCTGCGGCAGGGTGCGCAGCGTGGTGCCCGGCTGCAGGAAGCGGGTGCCGGAATCGGGCAGCAGCTCGCCGGCGGCGATCCGCAGCAGGGTCGACTTGCCGGAGCCGTTGCGGCCGACCAGGCACAGCCGCTCCCCGGGCGACACGCCGAGCCCGGCGCCGTCCAGCAGCGGCGCACCGCCAAGGGTCAGCCGGATGTCCTGGAGCAGAAGCAGGGGAGGCGCCATGCGCCGGTTCTGGCCGATGGCCTCCGCCGGCGCAACACGGCCGGGCGCGGCCGAGGGCTGCCGGCCGGCTACTTCCGGGCGGTCTGGTGTTCCGCCTGCTGCCGGAACAGCCGGTCCGCCACCTGCTTCTGCTCATCAGACAGCGCCGCGTAGAGGGTCCCGAACGCGTCCGACAGCTTCTGCGTGTTGTCGGCATAGGAGCGCGCCACCGCGGCATAGGACTTCATGTTGTCCAGGGCGTTCATGGTCGCGGCGCTGGCGGCGCGGTTGCGGAACAGCGCGTCGGTGGCGGCCGCGTTGTCGCGCATCGCCTGGGCGAAGCTGTTCCATTGCGCCATCTGCGGCGGGGTGATCTGCAGCGCCGCCTGCAGCGTCTGGATCCGCTGGTCGGCCGCCTGCTGCTCGGTCTGCTGCGGCGCCGTGGTGGCGGCACCGGCGCCGTGCGCGGCCAGCGGCGAGGCGGCCAGCATCAGGGTCAGGACCCGGATCATCGTGTGCTTCATCATGTGCTCCTCCTTGCCGTCGCGCTCAGCGCCAACCGTGACCGCCGCCATGTCCACCCCAGCCGCCGCCGTGCCCGCCGCCGCCATGCCATCCGCCGCCGGGCCATCCGCCGCCGCCATGCCCGAACCCGCCGTGTCCGAACCCGCCATGCCAGCCGCCAGGCCAGCCGCGTCCGCCGCGACGATCCCCGCCCCATGACCGCGATGTCCAGCCGCCGCGGTGCCAACCATTCCTGGCGGCGATCAGGCCGCCGACCACGCCGCCGGCGACGGCGGCGCCGAGCACCGGACGGAACCGGTCGCCTCGCCCATAGTCATAATCCGGATAGCCGAGGCCGCCGCGCCAGATCCCCCATCCGCTGCCGCGCCAGTCGCGTTGCCATCCGCCCACGTCGACCTCGCCGAGATAGGCCGTGGTGAGCCCGAGCAATGGCGGCCCGATCACCAGCGGATACACCTGCGGCGCGAACACCACAGGCGGCGGCTCGGCCGCGATCAGCAACGGCGGCGGCGGCAGAACGAGAACCGGCGGTGGCACAGCCGCATAGAACACCTGTGAAGGCGCGACCACGGGTGCCGGAGCGGGCGGCCGGGCCGGAACCGCGAACTCGGCCGGCGCGCCGAGCACGATCGGCGGCGGCGCGACATAGAGCGGCGGCGGGGCGTAGACCACCACGGGCGTCGCGAACAGCGTCGCGGGACCGCCGACGACCTCGTCCTCGTCCCAGAACCAGTTCGGCTGCTCCCAGCCATAGCCGGACTGCCACCAGCCTCCCTCGTTGTACCAGCCGCCGCCGCGCTCCCAGCGCTCGGCCAACGCCGCCCCGACCAGCGCGCCGGCTCCGACGCCGAGCCCGAGCGGCAGCCAGCGTCCGTGTTCCCTGCGCCATCCCCCGCCGCGGAAGGCGTAACGGTTACCTGGAAACCCGCCGCCGCGTCCAAGGAACGGAGGTGCGACGCGACGTGACGCGAAGCCGTGGCCGGCAAAGCCTCGTCCGCCACCCAGGCCGCCGAATGGCCCATGGCCGCCGAAGCCTCCGGGCCGACCGCTGAAGCCGCCCGGACGCCCAGCGAAGCCGCCCGGGCGTCCGCCGAACCCGCCGGGATGCCCACCGAACCCGCCTGGATGGCCGCCGAACCCGCCGCCATGCCACTGAGCCTGGCTTGGAAAGGCGCCGGACAGCACCGTCAGCACGGACAGGCCGAGAACCGGCAATAGGCGGGCACGGCGTGCGGTCGTCGGTCCCGCTCGGTTTCGCGTCGGTGACGCCATCACCAAACCCCTCCGTTTCGGCCACTCAAGCAGACCGCGGTGATAGGGCTTCAGTACGGCAAGATTATGTCGATCCCGTCACAAAAAAATGCACGGGAGGAGAGGGCGCCCGACCACCTTGCCCGGTCGATCCGGCCGCGTTCCCGCTCAGTTGACCGAGCGCGAGCCGGGTTGGGTGGACACGATGCGGATGTCGTTGCCGGTTCCGGTGCGTCGCTCGATCGGAAGCTCGGCGACCCGCGGCGGCCGCGCCGGACGCGGCACCTCGCCGCCGGCGCGCGACAGCGCCGACACGAACGACCGGCCCCAGCCCAACGCCGACGCGTCCTTGATCGCTTCCCAGCAGGCTTTCCAGCGGTCCTGCCGCTCCGGCCGGCTCATGCGCAGCGCGAGGTCGAGCGCGTCGGCGATCTCGTCGGGGTCGACCGGGTTGACCAGGATCGCCGCACCCAGCTGCCGTGCGGCACCGGCGAACTTGGACAGGACCAGCACGCCCGGATCGTCCGGGTCCTGCGCCGCGACGTATTCCTTGGCGACCAGGTTCATGCCGTCGCGCAGCGGCGTCACCAGCCCGATCCGCGCTTCCCGCATGAAGCCGGCGATGGCATCACGGGCGACGCCGCGGCTGATCAGCCGGATCGGCACCCAGTCCGACTCGCCCAGCCGGGCGTTGATCGCTCCGGCCGCCCCTTCCAGGTCGTCGCGCAGGGTCTGGTAGGCGTCCACGTCCTGCCGGCTGGCGGCGGCGATCTGCAGAAAGGTGGTCTGCCGCGTCCACTCGTGCCGGCTCTCGATCAGCCTGCGGTAGCCGGCCAGGCGATGACGCAGGCCCTTGGTGGGATCCATGCGGTCGACGCCCAGGATCAGGCTCTGCCCGTCCAGGCTGCGGCGCAGGCGCTCGGTTTCGGCGTTGCCGTGCGCCTCGGCCGCCATCTCGGCGAAGTCGGCGGGATCGATCTCCACCGGGAACGCGCCGACGCGGATCTGCCGGTTGCCGAGTTGCAGCCCGCCGCCGGCCAGGCGGGCGGCGCCGGCGATGCGCTGTGCGGAGGCGGAAAAGTTCTCCGCGTCGTTCGCGGTCTGGAAGCCGAGCAGGTCGGCGGACAGCAGGTCGCGTATGAACAGCGCCGCGTCGGGCACGGAGGAGATCATGTCCGGGCTCGGGAACGGCGTGTGCAGGAAGAAGCCGATCGGGCAGGACACGTTGCGCGCGCGCAGCACCGCCGCCATCGCCAGCAGGTGATAGTCGTGGATCCAGATGGTGTCGCTCGGCCGCAGCAGCGGCAGCAGCACGTCGGTGAGGCGGGCATTCACCGCCCGGTAGCCCTGCAGGCTGCGCCGGTCGAAGTTCATCTGCTCCGGCAGCGAGTGCATCAGCGGCCACAGCGTGCCGTTGGAAAAGTTGTTGTAGTACAGCTCGTGCTCGGACGGCGTCAGGTCGACGGTGGCATACTCGACCGAGCCGTGCTGCGCCATCTCGGGGACCTGGCAACCCTTGCCCTCCGAGATTCGGCCGCTCCAGCCGAACCAAAGGCCGCCCTGCCGCTCCATCAGGTCGTTCAGCGCCACCGCGAGGCCGCCCGCCTTGGCGTCGCCGGTCGGAATGGAGACCCTGTTGGAGACGACGACCAGTCTGCTCATGGCATTCTCCCTATCGGGCCACCGGTCGCCGGACACCGAGCAGGACGCCGCTCAACTGCCCGGATTTGGAGGACAACCGCCGTGAAGGCATCTTAACGCAACAATAAGCGCCGCCACGGAACCAAGTTGCACCGGATGGGACAAAAGCTCCAGTCCGCCGTTCAGCCGCGTCGTTGCTGCTCCAGGCGACGCAGCCTGAGCGTGGTCCGCTCCCCGGACAGCACCATCCCGACCGGATCGTGCAGGCGCCGGCGCCAGTTCGGCTGCTCGGTGACGGTGCCCGGAACGTTGGGCTGCTCCTCCAGCCCAAGCGCGTCCTCGGTCGGCACCATCGCCAGCTCGCAGGCCGAGCCGCCAACCTGGGCCACCGCGGCATCCACCACCGGAACCGTGTCCCACACCGCCGGCGTCGGGCCGGACGCGGCACCGCTGGCCTGCATCGCGGTCCACAGCTCGGTCCGGGCCGTTGCCCGCTCCGCCAGCTCGCGCTGCTCGTCCGCTTCCGAGCCGCCCAGGGCCCGCCTGGTGCCGATGTCGTGTCCCTTCCACCACCCGGCCACGGTGGGCAGGTCGTGGGTGCTGGTCATGGCGCTGGCCTGGCGGGTCCAGCCCGCCGGCGAGTTGAACCCCTTGTCGTCGCGCTCGAACCACAACACCCGCATGCCGTCGATGCCGGCCTGCTGCAGCCGGTCCTGGAAGCCGGCCGGGACGGTCCCGAGATCCTCGCCGAGCACGATCGCGCGGTTGCGCACAGACTCCAGCCGGACGAGTCGGATCAGGTCTGTTTCAGGCAGCTGCAGATAGGCGCCGTCGGCGGCGCTGCGGCCTTCCGGAACCACCCAGAGCCGGTTCAGCCCCATGGCATGGTCGATGCGCACCCCGCCGGCGTGACGCATGGCGCCTTCCAGCATCTCGATAAAGGCGCGGAAGCCGTTGGCCCGCAGGCCGCGGCCCGAAAAGGCGGTGATGCCCCAGTTCTGCCCCGCGCGCTGCAGCAGGTCCGGGGGCGCTCCCACCGTCAGCCCGATCAGGGTTTCCCCCTGGCGGCTCCAGCAATGGCTGCCGCCGGAGTCGGTGCCGACCGCCAGGTCCGACACCAGGCCGATCGCCATCCCGGCGTCGGTCGCCGCCTGCTGCGCCATCCCCAGCTCCTGGTCGGCACGATGCTGCAGCCAGGCATGAAACGTGATCTCGTCCGGGTGGGCGGCGGCGAACGCGACCGCACCGGGCGCGTGGGGGTCGCGGAACTGCTCCGGCCAGTCCTTCCAGTGCCAGGCGCCTCCCTTCTCCCGCCACAGATGGGCGTGCAGCGCTTCGAACAGCGCATGCGACTCCAGCTTGTCGCCTTGCCCGGCGCGCCACGCCGCGAACCCGTCATCCGCCACGCCGCTGTCGAAGGAGCGGCGCAGGCGTCGCAGCCGGTCGCGCCCCACCGCGGGCCAGTCCACCAGGTCCAGCGTTTCCAGGCGCGCCGCCTCCTCGCCCGGGTGGTCGGCGGCGACGTGCAGCACGTTGAGCATGATCCGGCTGGACGGCGCATACGGGCTGAACCGGTCCGGATCGGCGGAGAACTGCGCGTGCACCGGGCTGATCGACACCGCCGACGCGCCGTGGGCGGCGGCTTCCCGCACGAACTCCGCCAGCGCCGTGAAGTCGCCCACGCCGCCGTCGCCCGGACGGCGCAGCGCGTAGAGCTGTTGCGCCAGGCCCCAGCCGCGTGGCGCGTGGCCGCGCTCGAGCCCGGGAGCCGCGAACGCGTTGGCGATCCCGAAGCAGCGTGGCGGGGCCACAGCGACGCCCGTTTCGCGCCCGTCGATCTCCAGCCGGTAATAGCCGGGCTCGGCAGGCAGGGTCAGGCGGGCACCTCCATTCGCCGCCGTGGCGGTTCCGGACGACACCGCGCCGTGCTCGCTTTCCATCCGCCAGGCGCCGGGGCGGACCGGCAGCACCAGCTCGCCGCCTGCGTCCCCGGTCAGGCGCGGCGCCAGGTCCGCGTCCTCGCGTTCCAGAGTGGCGACCAGCGCGCGCGCGTCGTCGTTCGACCGGGCGTCCAGCCCGAGCGCCGCGAGTGCTGCCGTGAGGTTGTCGGGCGTGACCGCATGCGTCCTGCCGAACGCGTCTTCCCAGCGCGTCGACAAGCCGGCCCGCGTCGCCAGCGTTTCCAGCAGGCCGTCCTCGACGCTCATGCCTTCGGCACCAGGATCAGGGTGGACAGCGGCGGCAGCGTCAGGGTCAGCGAGGCGGGCTGGTCGTGCAGCGGCACCTCGGCGGCGGTCACCAGGCCATGGTTGCCCACGTTGGAGCCGCCATAGCGGGCCGCGTCGCTGTTCAGCAGCTCCTCCCAGTCGCCTGCCTGGCTGACGCCGACGGCGTAGCCATGGCGCACCACGGGGGTGAAGTTGCACACCACCAGCGCCGGCCGCTGTCCCCAGTGGCCGTAACGCAGCCAGGCGAACACGCTCTGGTCGGCATCGTGCAGCACCACCCAGCGGAAGCCGTCGCCCTCGGTGTCCCTGGCGTGCAGCGCCGGCTCGCTGCGGTAGACCGCGTTCAGGTCGCGCAGCAGCAGCTGCACGCCGCGGTTGGCGGGCGTGTCGAGCAGGTTCCAGTCCAGGCCTGTGTCGTGGTTCCATTCCCGCCACTGCGCGATCTCGCTGCCCATGAACAGCAGCTTCTTGCCCGGATGGGTCCACATGAAGCCGTAATAGGCGCGCAGGTTGGCGAAGCGCTGCCAATTGTCGGCGCCCGGCATCTTGCCGATCATCGAGCCTTTTCCGTACACCACCTCGTCGTGGCTGATCGGCAGCACGAAACGCTCGGAAAAGGCGTAGACCAGGCCGAACGAGATCTCGCCATGGTGCCACTTGCGGTGCACCGGCTCGCCCTGGATGTAGTGCAGGGTGTCGTGCATCCACCCCATGTTCCACTTGTAGTCGAAGCCGAGCCCGCCGTCGTCGGCAGGGCGCGTGACGTGCGGGAACGACGTGGACTCTTCCGCCACCAGGATCGCCCCCGGTGCCACCTCCTTCACCGCCCGGCTGAGGTCCTGCAGGAAGGCGATCGATTCGAGGTTCTCCCGCCCGCCGTAGCGGTTCGGCACCCATTCGCCCTGCTTGCGGCTGTAGTCGCGATACAGCATGGAGGCGACGGCATCGACGCGCAGCCCGTCGATGTGAAAGTGCCGGAGCCAGAACAGGCCGCTGGCGATCATGAAGCCGCGCACCTCGTTGCGGCCCAGGTTGTAGATGAAGGTGTTCCAGTCCTGGTGGTAGCCCTCGAACGGGTTGCCGTGCTCGTAAAGCGCGGTGCCGTCGAAATGCGCCAGACCGTGCGCGTCGGTCGGGAAGTGCGCCGGGACCCAGTCCAGCACCACGCCCAGCCCTGCGGCGTGGCAGCGGTCGACGAACCGGGCGAACTCCGCCGGCGGCCCCATGCGCGAGGTGGGGGCGAACTGCCCCAGCACCTGGTAGCCCCAGGAGCCGCCGAACGGATGCTCCATGATCGGCATCAGCTCGATGTGGGTGAAGCCCAGCTCCTTGACGTAGGGGATCAGCCGGTTGCCGAGCCGCTCCCAGTTCGGCGTCGCGCCGTCCTCGTGCGGCAGCCAGGACATGGCGTGCAGCTCGTAGAACGACAGCGGCGCGTCCGGAGCCTGCCGGGCGGCACGGCCTGCCATCCAGTCGGCGTCGGTCCAGGCATGGGGCGTTGGATCCGGCACCACCGACGCGGTGGCCGGCGGCAGCTCGGCCTGCCAGGCCACCGGATCGGCGCGCCAGGGCAGCAGGTTGCCGTCCGGCCCGACCAGCTCGTACTTGTAGGGATCGCCGGCGGCGGCACCGGGCACGAACAGCTCCCACACCCCGGAGGGCTGGCGCACCCGCATCGGGTTGCGCCTGCCGTCCCAGTTGTTGAACGAGCCGACCACCGACACGCGCTGCGCGTTCGGGGCCCAGACCGCGAAGCGCGTGCCCTCGACCCCGTCCACCGTCACCACGTGCGCCCCGAGCACCTGTGCCAGGTCACGGTGCCTGCCTTCGGAAATCAGGTAGATGTCGAGCTCGCCGAGCAAGGGCGGGAACGCATACGGGTCGGCCACCTCGCGCACCGCCTCGCCGCCGCCCGCGTCCGGCGCCGACACCCGCAGCCGGTAGGGCTGGTCGCCCTGCACCAGCCCCGACCACAGCCCGTCGCCGTGCACCCGGGTCAGGGTGCCGCGCACGAAGCCGCTGGTGGCGTCGACCGCCTCGACCCGGGACGCGTCGGGCAGGAAGGCGCGCACCGCCACCCCGTTCTCGACCGGGTGCGGCCCGAGCAGGGAGAACGGGTCGCCGTGCCTGGCGCGGACAAAGGAGTCGACGGCGCCCGGATGCGGCAGGTGCTCACTCATGCGGCGCGTCTCCAGCACCCAGAAGGCGCGTTGCGATCCCGTTCAGCCCGCCAAGCGGGATGTTGATCCAGTCGGGACGGTTGTCGGCCTCGTAGCGGATCTCGTAGGCGGCCTTTTCCAGCAGGAACAGGTCGAGCAGGGCCTGTTCCGCGACCCGCGGCACCCAAGGCGTGCTGCTCGCCTCCAGCACCTCGCGGTAGCTGGCAAGGAAGTCAGCCCCCGCCTGGTTGCGGAACTGCTCGATCAATGTCTCGCGCCGCTCCGTCACCCGCTCGCTGTTGCTGTGCAGCCGCGACGAGGCGGTGGCGCCGGCATAGTCGAACGAGCGAAGCATCCCGGCGACGTCGCGCAGCGGCGACGAGTGCGCCCGGCGCTGCTCCATGGTCTTGGCCGGCTCGCCCTCGAAGTCGATCAGGAACGCGTCGCCGCCGACCACGAGAACCTGGCCGAGATGGAAGTCGCCATGCACCCGCGTCCGCAGCGCGCCGACCCCCTGCGCCGCCAGCCGTCTGGCCAGCCCGTGCAGCGCCTCGTGCCGGCCGGCGACCTGCCTCGCCAGCGCCGTCACCTCCTCCGGAACCGATGCCGGCAGCCGCCCGAGCGCCTCGACGGCCCGGTCGATCTGCTCGATGGCGCCATCCGCCCAACCCTGCAGGTCGGCATCCGTCACCGTTTCCGGATGGAACGCCGGCTCGTCGGTGGCGGAGGCGAACACGTCATGCAGCTGGGCGAGCCGCCGCCCGAGCGCCTGCGCGAAGCCGGCGTAGTTGCTGTAAAGGTCGGCGTTCTGTTCCTGCTGGTCGATTGCCGCGTCGGCCACGCTGTCTTCCGCGGCACGCGCCAGGAAGTCGAGCGTCCAGGCCCAGCCGTCGCCCTGGTTGCGCACGAAGCCCTGCACCAGGATCAGGGTGTTGGGCGTGCCGTCCGGATCGTAGCGCGTCACCTCGCCATGCATCGGCGGCGTGTTGGCGAAGCCGCGCCGGGTCAGGTAGCGCGAGATCTCCGCCTCCGGATGCACGCCGGACAGCACCTTGCGCACCACCTTCAGCACGATCTGGTCGTCGATGATCGCCGAACTGTTGGACTGCTCCGCGGACAGGCGGCGGATCTGCATCTCGGCCGGACGCTCCAGCTGGTCGAAGCGGTCGGTCTTGCGGAACTCGATCCGGCCGGCCTCGCCCAGCGCGACGTCGGCGTTCTGGCCGATCAGCTCCAGCGTGCTGGACATGAAGTTGTCGGTGGTGAAGCCGTCGGTGACGTAGCCGACCAGCGGCCCGCGCCGGATCCGGGTCATGGCCAGCTGCTGCGCCACCGGGATGGCGTTCTCCTCCGCGACCGCACCGAGCGGCAGGCAGTAGCGCTCGGTGCGGCTGCCGACCTGCACCGTGATCTCGGTCAGCAGCGAGGTATTGTCGCGGTCGTCGCGCAACGGCACCGAGTAGGCGAAGGCGATGTCGCCCAGCGTTTCGCTCTTGGACGAGAACCAGCGCCGCTTCGGCAGGTAGGCCGGCAGCACCTCCTTCTCCAGCAGGTTGCGCGACGCGCCGGTGCAGATCTCCGTCATCATGTTGCGCACCACGATGGTGGACAGGTCCGGCAGCGGCTCCGGCGTCGGCGTGTGCCAGCTCGGCAGCACCTGCTCGCTGGCCAGCAGGAACCAGTAGAACCCGTAGGGCGGCAGGGTGAGCAGGTAGGTGAGCTGGCCGATCGGCGGGAACACCGAGCCGCCGATCACGTCCACCGGCACGCGCCGGCTGAACTCGTGCAGGTCCAGCTCCACCGCCTGCGCCGAGCGCGACAGGTTGTAGACGCAGAGCAGCGTCTCGTCCTGCCCGTCTTCGGCAGGGTGCGAGCGCAGGTAGGCCAGCACCTTGCGGTTGCCGGGGAACAGGAAGCGCTGCGTGCCGCGGCCGAAGGCGCGGTGTCCCTTGCGCACCTCCAGCATCCTGCGCATCCAGTTCAGCAGCGAATGCTGGTCCGCCGACTGCGCCTCGACGTTCACCGCCTGGTAGCCGTAGATCGGGTCCATGATCGGCGGCATCACCAGCCCGGCCGGGTCGGCGCGGGAGAAGCCGCCGTTGCGGTCGATCGACCACTGCATCGGCGTGCGCACCCCGTCGCGATCGCCGAGGTAGATGTTGTCGCCCATGCCGAGCTCGTCGCCGTAGTAGATCACCGGCGTGCCCGGCATCGACAGCAACAGCCCGTTCATCAGCTCGATTCGGCGCCGGTCGTGCTGCATCAGCGGCGACAAGCGGCGGCGAATGCCGAGGTTGATACGCGCGCGCTTGTCGGAGGCATAGGTTTCCCACAGGTAGTCGCGCTCCGACGACGTCACCATCTCCAGCGTCAGCTCGTCGTGGTTGCGCAGGAACACCGCCCACTGGCAGTTCTCCGGGATCGCCGGGGTCTGCCGCATGATGTCGGTGATCGGGAACCGGTCCTCGCGCGCGATCGCCATGTACATGCGCGGCATCAGCGGGAAGTGGAACGACATGTGGCACTCGTCGCCCTGGCCGAAATACACCTGGGCGTCCTCGGGCCACATGTTGGCTTCCGCCAGCAGCATGCGTCCGGGCGCGTAGCTGTCGATCTCGGCGCGGATGCGCCGGATGATGTCGTGCGTCTCCGGAAGGTTCTCGTTGCTGGTGCCGTCGCGCTCGATCAGGTAGGGCACCGCGTCCAGACGCAGCCCGTCGATGCCCAGGTCGAGCCAGAACCGCATCGCCGACAGCACCTCCTCCATCACCAGGGGGTTGTCGAAGTTGAGGTCGGGCTGGTGGCTGTAGAAGCGGTGCCAGTAATAGGCCTGCGCCTCGTCGTCCCAGGTCCAGTTCGACTTTTCCGTGTCGAGGAAGATGATGCGCGTGCCGGCGTATTTCGTGTCCGTGTCGGACCACACGTAGAAGTCGCGCTCCGGCGATCCCGCCGGCGCGCGGCGCGCGCGCTGGAACCAGCTGTGCTGGTCGGAGGTGTGGTTGATGACCAGCTCGGTGATGATCCGCAGGCCACGCTCGTGCGCCGCCACCACGAAGCGGCGCAGGTCGTTCAGGGTGCCGTAGTCGGAGTGCACGCCGCGATAATCGGAAATGTCGTAGCCGTCGTCGCGGCGCGGGCTCGGATAGAACGGCAGCATCCAGATCGCGGTGACGCCCAGGTCGACGATGTAGTCGAGCTTCTGCAGCAGCCCCTCGAAGTCGCCGACGCCGTCGTTGTTGGAGTCGAAGAACGACTTGATGTGGATCTGGTAGATCACCGCGTCCTTGTACCAGAGCGCATCCTCGATCGGCGGCAACCCGGCCTGGCTGGTCGCGGCAGGAGGTTGGGTCTGGGAAGCGGAGGGTTGGTCGAGCGGAACCATGAAGGATGCCTCAGGAAGCTGGTGCGGCGCGCCAGATCAGGTAGGGCCGATCCGGCGTCAGGGTGATGGAATGGTTGCGGCCGGACAGAACGAAGCTGTTGCCGCCGAGGAGGTCGTCGACCGCAAGCCTGCCCTGGTCGGGCAGGCTCCACTTCCACAGCGGGATGTCGATCGCGCTGGTCTGGACGTGGTTCGGATCCAGGCTGATCGCCACCACGATCGTGTTGCTCCGGTCGCGCGTCGTCTTCTCGAACAACAGCACCGCCTCGTTCGCCGCCTGCAGGAAGCTGATGCCGTGATGGGTGCGCAGCGCGGGGTTCTCGCTGCGGATCGCGTTGAGCCGGGTGATCTCGGCGACGATGTTTCCCGGCCTGTTCCAGTCCCAGTGCCGGATCTGGAACTTCTCGCTGTCGAGGTACTCCTCCTTGCCCGCCGCCAGCGGCGTGCCTTCGCACAGCTCGAAGCCGTTGTACACCCCCCACAGCCCGGACAGGGTGGCGGCCGCGGCGGCGCGGATCAGGAACGCGCCGCGCGTGGTGTTCTGCAGGAAGAACGGGTTGATGTCCGGCGTGTTGACGAAGAAATGCGGCCGGAAGAAATCCTTGGGCGCCTCGGTGGTCAGCTGCGTCAGGTACTCCGTCAGCTCCGCCTTGGTGTTGCGCCAGGTGAAGTAGGTGTAGCTTTGGCTGAAGCCCACCTTGCCGAGCCGGTTCATCACCTTGGGCCGGGTGAACGCTTCGGCCAGGAACACCGCGTCGGGATAACGCGCGCGCACCTCGCCGATCATCCACTGCCAGAACGGGAACGGCTTGGTGTGCGGGTTGTCGACCCGGAACAGCCGGATGCCGTGGGAGCACCAGAACAGTACTACGTTGGCCAGCGCCATCCACAGCCCGGGCACGCTGCCCGGGGCGTAGAAGTCGACGTTGACGATGTCCTGGTACTTCTTCGGCGGGTTCTCGGCGTAGCGGATGCTCCCGTCCGGCCGCCAGTCGAACCAGTCCCTGTGCTCCTTCAGCCATGGATGATCCGGCGCGCACTGGATTGCGAAGTCGAGCGCCAGCTCCAGCCCGTGCGCTTCCGCCGCGCGCCTGAGGTGCAGGAACTCCTGCAGCGTTCCCAGCTGCGGGTGGATCGCGTCGTGGCCGCCTTCCGCGGTGCCGACCGCATACGGGCTGCCGACGTCCTCCGGCCCCGGGGTGAGGGTGTTGTTCGGCCCCTTGCGGTTGAGCCGGCCGATCGGATGGATCGGCGGGAAGTACAGCACGTCGAAGCCCATCGCCCGGATGCGCGGCAGGTGGCGCTCCACGTCGGCGAAGGTGCCATGGCGGCTGGCGTCGTCCGCCATGGAGCGCGGGAACACCTCGTACCAGCTGGCGAAGCCGGCACCGGTGCGCTCCGCGTCGACCGGGATCTCCGCGCTGTAAACGCCGAACGGCCTGGCATCCGCCGCCGCCATGAGCGCCGCCAGCTCCTCCGACAGCAGCGTGGACCTTCGCCCGTCCTCGTCCGCGGCCTCGATTGCGGCCAGCATGGTTCGCAATGCGGCGCTGCCGCGTGCCGCGGCCTCCCTCACATGCGCCACGCCCTCGACGATCTCCAGCGCGGTTGGCACTCCGGCCTTGTGCTTGGCGCCCAGCTCGTGCCGATACGTCGCCCACACGTCCCGCCACGCCTGCACCCTGTATTGGTGCGGACCGCGCCGCTCCAGCGGGAAGCTCGCCTGCCAGCGGTCGTTGCCGAGCAGGCGCATGGGCGTTTCGTGCCAGTCGACGTCACCGGGCCCCTGCCATTGCAGCGCCGCGGCCAGCATGTCGTGGCCGTCGCCGACCACGTCGATCTCCACCTCGACCGTGTCGCCGGCCGTGCGCTTGACCGGGAACAGGCCGCCATCCACCGCCGGGCTCGGCGCTTCCAGCGCCAGCCTCGGCCATTGTCCGGCCCTGGCGGCGGAGTCCGCATCGAGCGGCAGCGGCGTACCGTTGTGCAGGCGGTCGGCGCGGAACGCGCACAGCGCGCCGGGCGGCAGCGTCACCGGATGGCCCGGCACCAGCTTCTCGTGGCCGGTGGGATCGTCGGTTCCCGCCAGGGGCGCAAAGGCCGAGAACGCGCCGCCGCTCCAGGGCAGCACGCTTGACGGGTCGAAGGAAGCCGGCGTCGTGCCGCTGGTGTTCAGCAGCAGAAGCGTCGCGTCCTGGCTGGTGCGCGGATCGTCGGTGGTGCCGCGCAGGATCGCCGTCACGGC
Organism: uncultured Acetobacteraceae bacterium; assembly: GCA_964245345.1. Lineage (GTDB taxonomy): Bacteria > Pseudomonadota > Alphaproteobacteria > Acetobacterales > Acetobacteraceae > Lichenicola. The sequence goes on from CAXTMS010000011.1 coordinate 22,518, forward strand.
CTGTCCGGGCGACGAAAGCAGGTGCGGCAGTCCCAGGTCCCGGGTCTGGTCGGCGATCGCCGCCAGCCGCGCGGCCTCGTCCGCCGCAGCCGCCCCTGCAGGCACGATCCAGCCGATGCCGTCGGCAACCGCAAGGCCGAGCAGGCGGCGCAAGCCCGCGTCCGGATCCGACGGCAGCGGCGCCAGCACCGGGGCGACGCGGCGCAGCACCGCCAGCTCGGCGGCGAACCAGTCGGCCTTGCCGTCCCACCAGGCAAGCGACGACAGCACGCCGTGCAGCCCGAGCCCGGCAAAGCTCTCGATCTCCGTCCACGGGATGCCGCTGGTGTCGACGATCAGCACGACGTCGGGCGCCGTTGTCCGGATCGCGCGCAGCAGGGGCAGCCGGAGCCCGTCCGGCACCCGGGCCAGGCCGAGCAACCGTGCTCCCGACACGCCCTGCCCGGACAGGTCGCCCAGCACGTCGCCCCAGAAGCCGCCGATCGCTTCGGCCTCGGCGACCGACCCCAGCTGCGCCTCGTTGCTCGCGTCGGAGAAGTCCTGCCGTGGGTCGAGCGCCAACTCCGGTGCCGGCCGCGGAAACAGCTCCGGCCGCGTCGTCGCGGCAGTTCCGTCCGAGGCCACCCGGACGACGTGCAGGTCCAGCAGCACGGGTAGGTCCGGCAACGGCGAGGGAAGAACAGGATCGAGCCCGGCGGTCAGCCCGTCGACGCCGTCATGGCGGAACGCGTCCGGCAGCAGCAGCCCGTTGAACCCGGCCGGCAACGTGTCCGTCGCGTCGACCGACCGGAGCAGCAGGCGCGATGGTGCGGCGTGCCTGACCGAACCCGAAACGGCGGCTTCGGTGCCGCCCTGCTTGACCGGCTCGATCACGTCCATGCTTTTCCCCGATCCTGAAGACGTAGACGGTTCCAGCCGTAACGGGTCCGAAGGATCGACCAACGCCGCGGCGGTGAACGCGTATGTAGCGCATCCCGGCTTCGTTCCGCCGGCCGATGGCGGTTCCAGACCGGGTCGCCCGTTGCCGGCCCCGCAGCGTTCACCGGCCGAACGTAGGCCGGCGAACCCGGTTCCCGGCCGGAGCCGGAGCTTCCCGTTACAGGTCGACGCCGCCGCTGACCGCCTGGTAGGTGGCGATCGCCAGGGTCAGCGGCTCGAACGGCTTGGTGATCACGAAGGCGGGCTCCACCGCCTCGCCGGTCAGGAGCCGCTCCGGATACGCGGTCACGAAGATCACCGGCGCGTAGTGGTGCTTCAGGATCCGGCTCACTGCGGAGGTGCCGTCGCCGCCAAGGCCGAGGTTGATGTCGGCGAGGATCAGCCCGGGCTTGGTTGCCTGCGCCAGCCGCACCGCGTCCACCTCCGTGGATGCCACTCCCACCACCCGGTGGCCGCAGCCTTGCACCAGCTCCTCGATGTCCATGGCGATGATCGGCTCGTCCTCGATGATCAGCACGTCTGTGGCGGCCGAGGCACGCAGCCGTTCGCGCGCGTCGCCCAGCTGCGCCGACGCGTCCGCCAGGTCCAGGGTCACGATCGAGGCCGCCTCCTCGATCGGCACCTCCTCCAGCGCCGTCAGCAGCAGCAGCTGGCGCTGCTTGGAGTTGAGCCCGTCGACCAGGGAGGGCAGGGTGGAGATGCCGGCGTCGAAGCGGCGCGTGACCCAGTGGTACAGGCCGTACCTGGGCGTCAGGCTGTCGTCGGTGGAGGCCAGCATCTCGCGCAGGCTTTCGGCGACGAGCAGGTCGCCGCGTGGTTGGCTTCCGGTGAGGGCGCGCGCATAACGTCGGGCATAGGGAAGGGCGCGGAGAAGATCGTCGCGCCGCGTGCTGGCCATCAGGCGTCTCTCTCTGGATAGGATTGCATTTGGACGAGCGGATGCAGGACACCGGGACCGGCACGGGACGCGGAGACCATCCGCGCGCCGACGGCACTCCGCCGGATGAGGTCCATCGGCAGATGACCGCCCTGCTGCCGGACCTGCGCGCCTTCGGGCGGTTCCTGACCCGCGATGCGACCGCCGCCGACGACCTGGTGCAGGACACGGTGGTGCGGGCGCTGGCGGCGCTGCAATCGTTCCAGCCGGGCACCAACCTGAAGGCGTGGCTGTTCACGATCGAGCGCAACGCCTTCTACGAGCAGGCCCGCCGCAGGCGACGGGAGTCCCAGGTGCTGAGCGAGCAGGTTCCGGAGGCGGAGCCCCACGTCCCCGAGGCGCATCGGCGCGGTGACCTGTCGGACCTGTCCCGCCTGCTGTGGACGCTGCCGCCCCTGCTGCGCGAGGCCCTGGTGCTGGTGGGCGCGCAGGAGCTGAGCCACGAGGAGGCGGCGGCGATCTGCGGCGTGCCGATCGGCACCATGAAGGCGCGGGTGTCGCGCGCCCGCGGCCAGCTCGCGCGCAGCATGGACGCCCTGGGCTGATCCAGGTCGCGCCGTCGTCGGCGGCGCAGGCGCATCAACGTGGTCGATCATCCTGCCTCCCTGCCTGCCGGACCCGGTGCCGGCGGCGTCGCGCTTGGTCGCCGGGTTTGGTTCCGCCATCCATGACACCGCGCCGACGCGGCTTGCAACAGCGCGATCCGGTCCCGGCACGGTCCGCACGGTCGCGGAAGGCGCAGGCAGTGTAAAGGGCCACCGCGAACGCCGGATGGGACACGGTGTCGTGGGAATCAGGCTGCGGCCCCGAGTTGCAGGCGCCTCAGGCCTGATCTCGTTTTCGTGATGGAAACCTGTCTCACCGTGTGCAACGTCGTCGCGGAGCCGTCCATTGCTTCGATAGATTTCGGAGTGCGTGCAGATGTCGAATAGCTTCCACGACCAGGTCATCTCCATCCTTCCGAAGCTCCGGGTTCAGGCCCTTGCCTTGACCCGCAACCGCGCCGCCGCCGAGGATCTGGTCCAGGACGCCGTTTGCAACGCCCTGTCCGCCCAGACCAGCTTCATTCCCGGGACCAACTTCCCAGCCTGGATGCACCGCATCCTGCGCAACCGCTTCATTTCCAACCTGCGCAAGCGCCGCGACACCACCGACATCGACGACGTGCCGGCCTCTGCCTTCGCCACCGAGGCGCCGCACGAGGATCGCTTGGCGCTCAAGGACCTGGGCAAGGCGATGACCAGACTGCCGGCTGACCAGCGCGAGGCGCTGATCATGGTGGTGGTGCAAGGCATGAGTTATGAGTCGCTGGCCGAAGCGACCGGCTGCGCGGTCGGCACGGCCAAGAGCCGGGTGTTCCGCGCTCGTCGCCAGCTCGAGACCTGGCTGACTGGCGAGGTGTCCGAGCACGCCGAGGGTCGCGCAGCGGCCGCCCGCGCGTCCGCTTTGAGCCGTTCCCTGGACGCCCGGCTCGCCGCCGCTGCTCGCGGGCAGCGCCTCAACGCTTGACCGGGCACGAACCGGTCCTGCCGGCCTGATTTAAAAGGAAACGACCACCGGATCATTTCGTGAGGGAACGGGCCCGGTTCGGGCCCGTTTTCGTGCCCAGGACCTGGCTTCGGTCTCTTGTCTGAGGGTGAACCCGGTTGATGACGCCAGCGAGCGATACGCCTCCATCGTCGGGCAACCCGCACGCGGCCCCCAAGCGTCGGCGCAAGGGTGACAGCGCTTTCGAATTGTGGTTGCAGCGCGGCCTGCACCAGATGTTCGATGATGTGGCCAACGAGCCGGTTCCGGATGAGCTGCGCAAGCTGATCGACGATGACCGCGGTGCCTGAGTCCGGTGTTCGGGCGGCGCACGGCTGGCGTCGTCGCAATGCCCGGCCGCGTCGTTTCCGGCGGCTGTTGGACAGTGTCAGCGCGCGGCTGTTGGCGATCATCGTGTGTTCGGTGGTGCCGGTCGCCGTTCTCGGCTCGCTGATGGCCTGGCACAACTACCAATCTACCCTCGACGCCAGCTCGAACCGGGCCGCCATGACGGGGGAAACCCTGAAGGCACACCTCGACCAGCAGATCATGGACACCACCCGGATGCTGCGCGCCTTGTCGGTGCAGCCCGATCTGCGCGATCCCGAGCGCTGCGGCGCGGTGCTCCGCATGGTCCGGGCCCTCGGCGTCGTCCCGCTGGCGGACCTGTTCATCGCCGGAGATCGCGACGGGCGGCAGTGCCAACAGGTGGCTGGTGCGGCGACCGAGCCCGTGGCTCCGGTGTCGCCCGGCACCGTGGGACGCGTCGCGGTGACGCCCATGCTGCACGGCGACAACAAGTCCAGCCATCCACTGCTTCGCATTGCGCTTGCGACGATCGGGCCGGACGGTCCGTCCCGGCTGGTGGCCGACATGCCGCTCGGCTGGTCGCGCGGCGACCTCATCGACCCGAACCTGATGGAGTCCAGGCTTGGTCCGGGGGGTGACACGAAAGCCTGGCTGGTCACGGCCGATGGCCGGTTGCTGCCGCTGTGCAACGACTGCACGTGGACCAATCCGCCGCCCGCGGAACGACGTCCGGGGCCGTCCGCCGTGGGGCGAGTCCTGAACCGCGATGTGGTGGCCGGGATGGACCTGCTGGTGACCACCCCGCCGAGTGCTGCCGAAAGCCGCGCCCTGGCGCTGTTCCTGTGGCGGGTGATCGCGATCGCGCTGCTGCTGGCGCTTTGCCTCGCCGGCGTGCTGATCGGTGCGTCCCGCCTGATCGTGCAGCCGCTGCGCGCGGTTACCCGGTCGGTGACAGAATGGCGCCGCGCCGGCGCGTTCGCGCCGAGGCTCACCCGGTCCACGCCGATCGAGCTGCGCCAGCTGTCGCGGGCCTTCGCCGACGCGACCTTCAGCCTGGGCGCCCACGAGGAGCGGCTGCGCGTCGCCGAAACCAACCAGGCGCTGCTGATCAAGGAGATCCACCACCGGGTAAAGAACAACCTGCAGATCATCGCCTCCCTGTTGAACCTGCAGGCCAACCGGATCAGGCAGCCGGAGGCGCGGGCGGAGTTCGCGTCCGCGCGCGACAGGGTTCGGGCCCTGGCCACGTTGCACCGCCACCTTTATTCCGAAGGCGAGCTGCACACGCTGAACATGCGCTCCTTCCTGGTCGAGCTGTGCGGACAGCTGTTCCAGGCCATCGGCGAGATGGAGGGACGACGTATCCGGCTCCGGATCGACGCTCCGGACATCGTCATGTCGACCGACCAGGCGGTTCCGCTTGCCCTGGTGGTCACCGAGGCGGTCAGCAACGCCATCAAGTATGCCTTTCCCGGCGGTCGCAGCGGCGTGGTGTCGGTGCAGCTGACCGAGGAGATGGAAGGGATCGCCAAGCTGGTGATCCAGGACGACGGCATCGGCATCCCTGCCGGCCGCGCCGAAACCGAGACCGGCGTGCGCGACGGCCTCGGCATCCAGCTGATCCGCGGCTTCGCCCGCCAGCTCGGCGCGACCCTTGAGGTGGTGGAAGGCGAGGCCGACGCGGCCGGATGCAGCGAGGGAACGTGCTATACCCTCCTGGTGCCGCTGAACCCGAGAGTCGAAACTTACGACGAAGCCCAGGACGCTGCCAGGGAGGAACCGGCGCACGCCTGACGCCGTGCCGGCCCTGGCATGACGTTTCGTCAAGGTTCACGCCGCAACCCTGTGCAGGGACGTCCTGCGTGGCTAAATCGTTGGGATGACCGCTGACAAAGTTCTTGTCCGCGCTTGGTCGCGCGCGCAGTCCCGGATCGGGCGGCGCCAGGCCAGGCCGGTGATCCTGCTTGGCCTGCTCGGCACTGGGCTGGCGATCGGCCAGGGCTGGTGCATCGCCGTGGTTCTGGCCCACGCGCTAAGCTGGGGCGTGGCGGTCCGGGCAGCGTTCCCGGGACAGGGCGCGGTGTCGGCGGGTCCAGGGTGGACGCCGCTGCTGGTATTCGCGCTGCTCGCCGTGTTCCGCGCCGTGCTGCAGGTTCAGCAGGAGGCTCGGGCTGCCGCAACCGCGGCTGCCTCCCGCCACCGCCTGCGCGACGGGGCGCTCGCCGCCATCCTGTCTCGCGGCCCGGCGCTGCTGCGTGCCCAGGCCGGCGGGGCGCTGACCGCGCTCGTGGTCGACCGCATCGAGGCGCTGGACGGTTTCTTCGGCCGATGGATCCCGGCCGCCAGCCTGGCCGTGGCGTCGCCGGCGCTGGTGCTGGCGGTGGTCTGCGTGGTGCAGCCGCACGCGGCGGTGGTGCTTCTCCTGTGCGGCCTGGCCGTTCCAATGTCGCAGGCGCTGTTCGGCGTCGGCACCGCCCTTGCCGCCCGGCAACAGTTCACCGCCATGGCACGCCTGCAGGCGCGCTTCCTCGACCGCGTGCGCGGCATCGCCACCATCGTCCTGGCCGGCCGCGCCGAGGACGAGGCGCAACGGCTCGGTGTCGCGGCCGACGAGTTGAGGCGTCGCACCATGCGCGTGCTTCGCGTGGCCTTTCTGTCGTCCGCGGCGCTCGACTGCGCCTTCGCCGCAGCGCTGGTGCTGATCGCGCTGCTGGACGGGCACGCCCTGTTGAACAAGGGTGCGGCGCCCTATGCCGGCGGCTCGGTGCTGCTGGCGCGTTCGCTGTTCGCGCTGATCCTGGTGCCGGAGTTCTTCGCGCCGCTGCGCTCCTTCGCCTTGGCCTACCAGGACCGCATGCAGGCGGCCGGAGCGGCGGTGGCGCTTGACACCCTCGCCCAGCCTCCCGCAGGCGCGACCCCGCCACCCGCATCCGGTCCCGCCGCGATCCGCACCGTGGCCGCGCACGGGGTGGCGGTGGCGTTCGAGCAGGTCGGGTTCACCTGGGACGCGTCGCGCGGGCCGGTGCTGGCCGATGTCAGCTTCCGCATCCCGGCCCGGGAAACCGTGGTGCTGGTGGGCCCGTCCGGCAGCGGCAAGTCCACCCTGATCGAGATGCTGCTCGGCTTCATCACCCCTGACACTGGTCGCATCACCCTGAACGGCGCCGACCTCGCGACGGTGGTCCCGGAAGCCTTGTCGCAGATGACCGGCTGGATCGGCCAACGCCCGCTGCTGTTCGCCGGCAGCATCCGCGAGAACGTGCTGTTCGCGCGCCCCGACGCGTCCGAGGCCGAGCTGTCCGCCGCCCTTCGCGCCGCCGCCGTCGACGGCTTCGCCACTCTGCTTCCCGATGGGCTCGACACCCGCATCGGCGAGGGCGGCTACGGCCTGTCCGGCGGCCAGGCGCAGCGCGTCGCGATCGCGCGCGCCTTTCTGCGCAACGCCCCGCTGCTGCTGCTGGACGAGCCCACCGCCCATCTCGACCCGGTCACCGAGCGCGAGATCCTGGACAGCCTGAAGCGCCTCGCGGTCGGCCGCACCGTGCTCCTGGCCAGCCATTCCTCCGCCGCGCACGCGTTTCCCGGACGCCGCATCCACCTGTCGCGCGGCCACGTCGTGCAGCCGGACGGGGTTCCGGCATGACCGACCGATTGTCTTCTTCGTCGCGACCGGTGCTGACGGTCCTGTCCCTGTGGCGCCGCCGCCTGCCGGGCCTGACCTTTGGCGTGCTGGTCTCGCTGGCGGCGCTGCTGGCCGGGCTCGCCCTGTTGGCGCTGTCCGGCCTGCGGCTGGCCGGCACCGGTGCTGGCGTGGTGCTGGCCTCCGCGCTGCTCCTGCGCGTGCTCGGCCTCGGACGGGTGCTGCTGCGCTACGGCGAGCGCCTGGCCACCCATGACGCGATGTTCCGCGCCCTGGCCGATCTGCGCGTCTGGTTCTTCCGCCGCCTTGCCCGCACCGCCGCAGGCGGCATCGGCTTTCGGCGCTCTGGGGACCTCCTGTCGCGCCTGGTCGGCGACGTCGAGGCGCTGGACGGGCTCTATCTGCGCGTCATCGTGCCCCTGGCTGGCGCGGTTTTCGCCTTCCCGTTGTTGGTCCTGCTGGCGCTGCGGCAGGGCTGGGCCCTCGCCACCGTGGTGGCGGCGCTGTTCGCCGCCTCGGTGTTCGTGCTCCCGGTCTTGGCCGCCCGCCTAGTCCGCGGCGACGCCGGGCTGTTGGCGGAGCGCGCCTCCGAGCTGCGCGTGTCGGTGCTGGACTTGGTCGGTGGCCTGCGCGAGATCCGCGCCTTCAACGCCGAACGCCGGATGCTGGCGGGGGTGCGGTCGCGCGAGCAGGCGCTGCTGTCGCTGCAGCAGGTGCTGGCCCGCAACGCGTCGCTGGCAGGTGCCGCCACCTTCCTGTGCCAGCAGGCTGCGGTGCTGGCGGTCCTGGCCGCCTTGGCAGGTCTCGTCTTCGGACGCATCCAGCCGATCGGGGGTGCCCTGCTCCTGTTCGCCCTGCTGGCCGCGTTCGAGTTCGCCGTTGGCCTGGCTCGTGCCGGCGTGCTGGCGGGCCACATGCGCCACGCTGCCGCCCGCGTCGTGCAGGCCGGCATTGTTCCGCCCGCTCCCACCGTCAGCCAGGAACGCGGCGCCGTTCTGCCGCAAGGCCACGCGCTTCGCCTCCGCGACGTGACGTTCCGCTGGCAGCCAGGGCGTCCGGCGGTGTTCGAGCACCTGTCCCTCGACATCCCGCAAGGCGCCCGCGTCGCCATTCTCGGGCCCTCTGGCTCGGGCAAGTCCAGCCTGGCTGCCCTGCTGCTGCGCGTCGCGGTGCCGCAAGGCGGCCAGATCACCCTGGGCGGCGCCGACCTTTCCACGATCGACGAGGTGGTGCTGCGCTCCCGCATCGCCTGGCTCAGCCAGTCCACCCACCTGTTCGCCGACACGGTGCGCGCCAACCTCCTGCTCGGCCGCCCCGACGCCAGCGACGCCCAGCTCTGGGCCGCGCTCGACCAGGCTGAGATCGGCGACACCGTGCGAACGCTTCCGGAGTCGCTGGACTGCTGGCTCGGTGAGGGCGGCACCGGCCTGTCCGGCGGCCAGGCCCGCCGCATCGCGCTGGCCCGCGCCCTTCTGTCCCCGGCGCCGATCCTGATCCTGGACGAGCCGGCCACCGGCCTGGACGCCGGAACCGAGCAGGCCTTCTTGTTGACGCTGAACCAGGCCACGTCGGGACGCACCGTGATCCTGATCGCGCACCGCCTGACCGGCGTGGAGCGGCTCGACCGGATCTGGCGCCTGGCCGGCGGCCACGCCTCCGCCGCCGCGGCGTGATCGGCGCAGCGACGCCGCATTGACGGCCCCCCCGCCTTGGCGGCACCTGTAGCCGCAACAACTCCGGGATCCCGATCCATGCGTCGCTTGTCCACCCTTGTCGCGATCTGCCTGCTGTCGGGCTGTGCCATGACCGGTGCAGGGAGCGACGGCGAGGTCGGCCGCAAATACGTCGTGTTCTTCACCAGGGGCTCCAACGAGATCGACGCGCCCGGCCGTGTCGTGGTGTCGGCCGCCGCCGCGGTGGCGCGGCGCCATCCCGGCACCAGCCTCGTGGTCGCCGGCTATGCCGCGGCGCACGGCAACCTCAGCGTGGACGAGAACATCTCCGCCTCCCGTGCCGATGCCGTGGCGGCCGCTCTGCGCGCCGACGGCGTGTCCGCCGCCCGCATCACCGAGCACGCCCGGGCGCCGGCCAACGAGGATCCCGCGGTCGCCGCCCGTCGGGTCGAGATCGGCTTCACCGGGCAGCCGTGATCCCACGCTCGCCCCCGGATCCGTGCTGAGCGTCGACCAGGCGACGGCCGGAGCCGCCGGGACCGACACGCCGGATGCGGTGCTGTCGCGCGTGTTCGGCTTTCCCGGCTTCCGCGGCCTGCAGCGCCAGGCGATCGACCGCGTCATGGCCGGCGGCGACGCCCTGGTGCTGATGCCCACCGGCGGCGGCAAGAGCATCTGCTACCAGCTCCCCGCCCTGTGCCGTCCCGGCACCGGCCTGGTCATCTCCCCGCTGATCGCCCTGATGGACGACCAGGTCGCCGCCATGCGCCAGCTCGGCGTCAACGCCGGCGCGCTGCATTCCGAGCTCGACCCGGACGAGAGCAACCGCATCCGCAACGACCTCGCCGCCGGCCGCCTCGACCTGCTCTACGTGTCGCCCGAGCGCCTGCTGTCCGGCTCCATGCTCGACCGCCTGTCTCGCATCGAGATCTCGGTGATCGCGATCGACGAGGCGCACTGCGTATCCGCCTGGGGCCACGAGTTCCGCCCCGAATACCGCCTGCTGGCGCAGCTTCCCGACCGCCTGCCCGGCGTGCCGCGCATCGCGCTCACCGCCACCGCCGACCCGCGCACCCGCGCCGACATCATCGAGGCGCTGGCCATGCCCGACGCCGAGGTGCTGGTGGCCAGCTTCCACCGCGCCAACCTCCACATCGCCGCCCGCCCCAAGGGCTCGGAGCTGACCCAGCTGATGGAGCTGCTCGGCCGCCACAAGGGCGACGCCTCCATCGTGTACTGCGGCAGCCGCAACAAGACCGAGCGCATCGCCCGCTCCCTGCGCGAGCGCGCCTTCCCGGCGATCCCGTTCCACGCCGGCCTGTCGCCGCTGGAAAAGCGCGCCGCCCTGATCCGCTTCCGCTCCGGCGAGCCGGTGGTGATCGTCGCCACCATCGCGTTCGGCATGGGCATCGACCGGCCCGACGTGCGCTCGGTGGTGCATCTCGACATGCCCGACAGCCCCGAAGGCTACTACCAGCAGATCGGCCGCGCCGGCCGCGACGGCGAGCGCTCCGATACCCTGCTGCTGTTCGGCGGCGAGGACATGGCCCGCGCCCGCCACTGGCTGGACCAGAGCCAGGCTCCGCCGGCGCAGAAGCGCGTCATGAGCCAGCGCCTGGAGTCCATGATCGGCCTCGCCGAGACCACCGGCTGCCGCACCCGCGCGCTGCTCAACTGCTTCGGCGAGTCGCTCGGCGCCGACTGCGGCCATTGCGACAACTGCCGCTACCCCGTCGCCACCTTTGACGGCACCGTTGCCGCCCAAAAGGTGCTGTCCGCCATCTACCGCACCGGCCAGATGTTCGGCGCCCTGCACATCGTTTCCGTGCTGCGCGGCAAGCAGACCGATGCCGTGCGCCGCCACCGCCACGACGAGCTTGCCCTTTACGGCATCGGCAAGGAGAAGCCCGACACCTTCTGGCGCTCCGTGATCCGCCAGCTCGTCGCCCGCGGCGCGCTGCGCACCCACGGTGACTACGCCAGCCTCGCCCTGCAGGAGGAGGTCGCGCGTCCCATCCTGCGCGGCGAGCAGCCCGTCCTGCTCGCCGAGGACACCCACGCTTCCCTTGCCGACGCCGCCGTCCCCGCTGCGCGCTCCGGCGGCGGCGGCACCAGCGCCGCCGGCCAGCCCCGTCCCCTAGACGGCGACGCCGAGTCCCGCTTCCAGGCCCTGCGTGCCTGGCGCCTTAGGGAGGCTCGCGCCCAGGCCGTTCCTCCCTACGTCATCTTCGGCGACTCCACCCTGCGCGACATCGCCGCCGACCAGCCCGATACCCTGACCACCCTGGCCGAGATCAAGGGCGTCGGCGCGTCCAAGCTCGACCGCTACGGCAACGCCGTCCTCCAGACCCTTCGCGACGCCGGCTGAAGGAAGGGCAGGGGCTCCGCCCATCGATCCCCGGCAAAGGCTCGACCCTGCAATCCAGGGCTAGCATCACAGTTGCGCTTGATGGGTAGGTGACCATGTTCCCGTGCAGCCAGGAGCGGACGGTTGGCCGGTGCATCGATCGCAGCGACGCTGGAGTTGTGGACACCGTCGCTGCGCCAGGTCAATGCGCAGATCAGGCCGTTGTTCACGCAAGAGCGCGTGGCGGCATCAGCAAGCCTGTTCTTGGACGGCCTGCTTGGG
>CAXTMS010000012.1:0-5792 GCA_964245345.1 uncultured Acetobacteraceae bacterium
GGAACCGGCGTCGGCGTCGGCGCACCGCAGTTCGGCCTGCGCCGGACGATCCTGGTCGGGATCGCCGAACGGTTCTGAGCCAGGTGTTCCCGAAACTACCCGCCAGGCGGCACGGTCGACCGACAACCGGGTGCAACGTGCACGGTGTCGTCCGGCGGACGCCAGGCCGTCTCGGGCCTGGACTCGGTGCCTAGGACTGAACACGTGGAAGATGCAGAGCGACAAAGGAAGACGATCAAGCATTGCTTGAAAGCGCCCTTGGATGGCTCGGGATCAGAAAGGCCGGATGGCGCCTTCTCCTGGCTGAGGCGCCACGAGGCAGAAGGCATGACATCTGCGTCGAGCAAATGAGGACCATCGACGAGATCCGTGAGGCTCTTCTCGGAAGGGGTAGCGCGCGACTCGGCACCGGTAACGGCTGCGACTTTTCCGGACAGTCCTGGTCCATTGCATCCTCCTCTGCCGAGGCTGATTGCCGATCCGTGACGCGCGGACTGGCATGGCCTGGGCAAGCGGGACGGGAAGCCGAGCGTCACGCACCCGATGGTTGCCGCAACAGCGAGAAGCCCGCCAGTGACCCTGTAGCAGGCGCTGCTGACAGATCGGACAGGGCAAGCCACCCTTAGAAGCCCAGATGAGGATGAAAGTTGGTGGACGCTGCGCAAGTGCTGTCCGGCTGCCGAGCTCGCCTGTGCCGCAGACGCCTTCAGCGCAACAAGCACAGGTTCGATAGTGTCGCCGCTACGCCGAACCCTGAATCCAGGTGCCTGTGTTCCATCTGGAAGGCTGATGGCGCTGCAACCGCTGATGTCGCCTCGTCAAGGATTGCGAGCGGCTGCACGCCGCCGTCCGCGTCATGCCTGAAACGCGGTGGAGACCGGCAACACGACCACAACCGCCTCCAGCCGCGTGGTCAGGACGTTGGAAGCGGGCAAAATCCGCTCGACAAGCGGCGTGATCCTGGGCATGTGGGCGCCACAACGGGCAGGATCGCGCGGTTACAAGATGAAGTCGATGACACGGCATGGACTGGCCGCCCTGCTTCTCGCCGCGTTCGGGCTGACGGGCGCAGCACGCGCCGACGAAGGCATGTGGACGCTCGACAACCTGCCGAAGCAGGCGATGCAGCAGGCCTATGGCTTCACGCCGAACGAGCAATGGATCGACCGGGTCATGCACGCCTCGCTGCGCATGGCCTCGGGATGCTCGGCCTCGTTCGTGTCTCCGGACGGGTTGGTGATGACCAACCACCATTGCGTCGCCAGCTGCCTGGGCGACCTGCAGAAGGCCAAGCAGAACTACGTCCGGGACGGCTTCGCGGCGTCCCGTGCCGGCGCCGAGCCGCAGTGCCCGGGCATGGAGCTCGACCAGCTGCAGCAGATCACCGACGTGACCGCGCGCGTCGACGACGCGACCAGGAACAAGTCCGGCGCGGACTTCATCTCGGCCGAGCACGCGGTGGAAAGCACCATCGAGAAGGAATGCGGATCAGGCGACCCGAAGACCACGCGCTGCGACGTGATCGCGCTGTATCACGGCGGCCGCTACGACCTTTACAAGTACCGGCGCTATGACGACGTGCGGCTCGCCTTCGCGCCGGAAGACGCGATCGCCAACTTCGGCGGCGATCCCGACAACTTCAACTATCCCCGCTACGATCTCGACGTGTCGTTCGTGCGCGCGTACGTGGACAACAAGCCCGCGCATACCGACTACTTCCCGTTCGACCCGGCCGGTCCCAACGCGGGCGAGCTGGTGTTCACGTCCGGCAACCCCGGCAGCACCTCGCGCAACGAGACCGCCGACCAGCTCGAGTTCCTCCACGACGTCGAGCTGCCGCTGATCTACGGCTTCTATGAAAGCTTCGACGGCGCGATGTCCCAGTTCGCGTCCGAAACGCCGCAGCGTGCCAAGGAAGCCGGGAACACGGTGTTCTTCACCGAGAACTCGCTCAAGGTGTTCACCGGCTGGCTGACCGCGTTCGGCGACCCGGCGTTGATCGCGAAGAAGCGGGCCGAGGACCGGACGCTGCTGGACTGGATCAACGCCGACCCGTCGCGCAAGCAGAGCTATGGCGACCCGTTCGCCGCAATCAAGGCGACGCTGCCGCCCGAGCGGGCGCTCTACCCGCGATACACGATGCTGGAAGGACAGCGTCGCGCGCTCGGCCTCAGCTCCGACACCTTTGGCATCGCCCGCATCCTGGTTCGCGCCGCGGCCGAGCGGACCAAGCCGGATGCCGACCGGCTGCCCGCCTTCCGTGACGCCAACCTGCCGGCGCTGCAGGCGCAGCTGTTCTCCTCCCGCCCGATCTATCCCGACCTGGAGCGCACGGAGCTCGCCTTCTCGCTGACCAAGCTGCGCCAGGTGCTGGGTGCCGACGACGCGGCGGTGCATCTCGTGCTGGGCCAGGCCTCGCCGGACGAACTGGCGCAGCGACTCGTGTCCGGCACCAGGCTCGCCGATCTTGCCGTGCGCCACCGCCTTTGGGACGGCGGGCAGAACGCGGTCGCGGCCTCGACCGACCCGATGATCCGCTTCGCCGTCGCCGTCGATCCGGCCTCGCGCGCAGTGCTGAAGCAGTGGCAGGACCAGGTCGAGGCGCCGCAGCGCCAGCAGACCGAGCTGATCGCCAAGGCGCGCTTCGCCAGGCAGGGCAACGCGCTTTATCCGGACGCCACCTTCACCGAGCGCTTGTCGTACGGAAAGGTCGACGGCTGGACGCAGGACGGCCGCGCGATCCCGCCCTTCACCGAGTTCGCCGGCCTCTACAACCGCGCGACAGGGGCCGCGCCGTTCGCGCTGCCAAAAGCCTGGGTCGACGCCAGGTCGCACCTCGATCCGGGCACCCGCTACGACTTTGTCAGCACCAACGACATCACCGGGGGCAACTCGGGCAGCCCGATGATCGACCGGAACGCGCACGTGATCGGCGTCGCCTTCGACGGCAACCAGGCCTCGATCGCCGGAGACTTCATTTACGACCCGTCGCAGAACCGCACCGTGGGCGTGGACACCGCCTCCATGATCGCCGCCCTTCGCACCGTCTACCGGCTCGACTGGCTCGCCGACGAGCTGGTCGGCAAGGCGGGCGCCAAGCCTGGTGACAAGGCGGGTGCGAGCGCTGCGCGGTAGGGAAGATCAGGACAAGCCGAGCAGCGACAGCAGCGCACTGGCGCTCCGGCTGAGGTAGCGCTCGCGGTGGTGTACCAGCCGGAAGCTCCGTTGCGGCAGGTCGAGCGGCACGTGATGCAGCAGCCCGGCCTCCAGGCTCGGCGCCGCTACCGAGGCGGACAGGACGGTGGCACCCGGCCCGGCCTCCACCGCCGCCCGCACCGCCTCGTTCGAGGGCAGCTCCAGGACGACACGCAGGGCGTGCGGCGCCACGCCAAGGCAAGCGGCGGCGGCCTCGAACTCGGACCGGGTGCCGGAGCCCGGCTCGCGCAGGATCCAGTCCGCGTCCAGCAGCTCGGCCGGAGCAAGCGTCGTCCGGCCCACCCAGGGATGGTCGCGCGACACCACCAGGACCAGCTGGTCGCGCGCCACCACCAGGGTGCGCAGCGACGGCTCGTCCACGGCGCCCTCGACGAAGCCGATCTCGGTGCTGCCTTCGTGCACCCGGCGCACCACCTCGCCGGTGTTGCCGATCGACAGGCGTATCTCGATCGCCGGATGGCGGGCACGGAACGCCATCAGCCGGCTGGGCAGCCAGTAGCCGGCGATGGTCTGGCTGGCCCCGACCCGCAGCACGCCGCGCTTGCCCTCGCCCAGCTCCGACAGCCTGAGCCGTGCTGCCTCGGCACGCGCCAGCACCGCGCGCGCTTCCTCCAGAAGCGTGCGCCCGGCCTCCGTCAGCTCGATGCCGCGCCCGATGCGGTTGAACAGCCTGACCCCGAGGCCGTCCTCGAGCACCCCGACCGCGTGGCTCACCGCCGACTGCGCCAGGCCGAGCGCTTCGGCTGCCCGGGTCACGTGCTGCCGCTCGGCGACCGACACGAACACGCGCAGCTGGTCGAGCGTCATCCTGCCCTGCCGGTCACGCGACGTCGGCGTCCACCATCGGCGCGGCGCCGCTGGCCAGGCACGGGGCAAAGAACAGGTCGCCGCGCCACGCCCCGATCGCGGTGCGCACGAACACGATGCCCCACAACAGCACCAGCAGCCCGACCAGGACGGTGCCGATCACGGCGAACGGGAGGAGGCGGGTCTGCCGGGCCAGCGCCAGCGTCGCCACCGCGTATACCCCGAGCGGAAAGGTGAAGCCCCACCAGCCCATGTTGAACGGCAAGCCGTCGCGCAGGTAGCGGCCGGTGACCAGCATCGCCATCAGCAGCCACCACAGGCCGTAGCCCCACAGCACCGCGCCGCCGATCACGCCGAGCCCCTGGGCCACGACGCCGAGCGCAGGCAGGCCGACCGCGCCGAACGAAGCGGGCGCGTCCTGCCCGAGCAGCAGCAGGCCGAGCGCGCCGGTGCCGATCGGCCCCAGTGCCAGCCAGCTCGACGCCGCCATGTCCCTGTGCGGCAGGTGGTGCAGGATCAGGCGCAGCAGCAGCACGACCAGGATGCCGAGCGCCAGCGGCACCGAGAACGCCCAAAGCACGTAGCCCAGCATCAGCATCCCGAAGGCGGCCTGCGGGTCCGCCAGGTGCGGAACCAGCTGCGCGGCGCTGGCCGCCGTCACCTCGGCCGCGACCACCGGCAGCAGCCACACCGCCGTCATCTTCTCCATCGCGTGCTCCTGACCGGTGAACATCAGGAACGGGACGAGCAGCCCGCAGGCCACCGCCATCGCCGCGTCGATCCACCACAACCCGTATGCGATCGGCATCGTGGCGCTGCCGAACAGCGTCGGGCCGAACGCGAGCAAGCCGTTGATGATCGTGGCCAGGCCCATCGGGATGGCGCCGAGAAACATGGACATCACCGAATGGCGGAAGATCCGCCGCGCGCCGTCGAAGAAGAACACCCAGCGCGACAGGTAGAGCGTGCTGAACAGCGCGAACAGCGCGACGTCGAACAGCCAAAGCGCACGCGCCACCGCATGAAGGCCCGACAGCGCGACGGGAAGCTGGTTCAGCGCCAGGGCGAGGATGCCGGTGCCCATGGTGGCGGTGAACCAGTTCGGCGTGAACTGGCGGACCAGATCGCGCGGCGCTGAGAGCCTGGAAAGGAACCTCAAATCATTCATCATGACCTGCGCCATCGCGACCTTCCTTGCCCTGGAGGCCAGGATGGCGCGACCAAACTCATAAGAAAAACGCAATGTTTTGATGGTAACGTTCTGGTATTTTGATCGATTGGCTCGGATCGGGGCGCCGCATCTTGTACCTGATCGGGTCGTCAGTCCGGTTGCCGGTCGAGCCAGGCGAGGCCAGGACGCAGGTCGACCTGATGCGCATCAGCCCAACGCATTGCCTCGTCGCGGGTGATGATCCCGCGCCTGATCCGGTCCAGCGCCCACAGGTTGGCCGAGCGCAGTCCGGAAGCGCAGTGGGCGTGCACCGGGCCGTCCGCTTCCGCCAGGACGGCACCGAAATCCTCGATGTCGCCGCTCCGCAGGGTGCCGAACGTGACCGGGAGATGGCGATAAGCGAGTCCGGCCCGGCCGGCCGCATCCGCAGCCTCCGAGGCGGTCGGCTGGCCGGGCGCCTCGCCGTCAGGGCGGTTGTTGATCACCAGCCTGACGCCGTGCCGGGCGAGCGCCTCGAAGTCGTCCAGGCCGAGCTGGCCCGACACGGTCAGGCCATCCGCGAGAGCCTTGCGATACATCCGGTCACTCCGATGCCGAT
>CAXTMS010000012.1:5892-33888 GCA_964245345.1 uncultured Acetobacteraceae bacterium
GATGATTCCGAGTTTGGTGCAGTCGCAAAGTGCGGCAGCAGGATCCCGGCAGCGAGCCGCGCCTGCGTCACCACCGCGGTGGCGGTGCGCGCAACCGGGTCGACGCGCCAGTCCGCGTCGTCGGCGGCCTCGACGTCGTGGAGCACCAGCTCGATCTCCTGCCACCAGGGCCGGAACGATCCCGCCCGTTCGGCCTCCCGGACCATCAGCCCGGCTGGGGTGTTGTCGCAGCGATAGGTGCAGCGCAGGAAGCCGCCCTCGCGATGCGCGAAGCTAGTGCCGTCGTCGGCGTAGAGCGTGCCGCGGCTGTCCGGGCCCGGGTAGACGTGCAGCTGCAGCGGCCCGTCGGGCACCTGTTCCGTGCTCTGCACCAGCGGCTGGCGCGGGATGATGGCGCCGGCGCGCACGAACACCGGCAGCACCTCCAGCGCGGGCGCGACCGACAGCAGCCGCAGGCCCGGACCGGGATCATCGG
The DNA here is from genome assembly GCA_964245345.1 of uncultured Acetobacteraceae bacterium. Classification (GTDB taxonomy): domain Bacteria; phylum Pseudomonadota; class Alphaproteobacteria; order Acetobacterales; family Acetobacteraceae; genus Lichenicola. The sequence goes on from CAXTMS010000012.1 coordinate 6,368, forward strand.
CTGGATTGCGCGGTCTCGCCCTGCCCTCGACGGTGATCACCGCCTCAGGCGCGTCTGCCACGCGCAGGCCGGTCCAGTAGTCGTACCAGTCTCCCGGCGGCAGCAGCACGGGATAAGGCGACGGCTGCTCCCCCTGCGGCGGCGGCGCCACCAGCAGGTTCGGGCCCCACATGAACTGCGTCGGCGCTGCGTGGTCCAGCGTCCACTTCCCGTCCGCGTCGGGGAACTCCAGGAACATCGGCCGCATCATCGGGATCCCCTCGCGCGACGCCTCCTCCGCCACCGTGTAGATGTAGGGCAGCAGCCGGTAGCGCGCCTCGATCGCCGCCCTGCGGATCGCCTCGTGCCGGCGCCCGTGCACCCACGGCTCCTGCGGCGGCGTGTTCTTGTCGGTGTGGTCGCGGCTGAGCGGGTTGAACATGCCGAGCTGCAGCCAGCGCGTCAGCAGCTCCGGCGAGGGCGTGCCCACGAAGCCGCCGAGGTCGACGCCGCAGAACGGCATCCCGGACAGGCCGAGGCCGAGCAGCATCGGCGTGCTCAGCCGCAGGTGGGCCCAGGTCGAGGAGTTGTCGCCGGTCCAGGTGACGGCATAACGCTGCGTGCCGGCATAGGCGGCGCGGGTCATCACGAACGGGCGCTGCTCGGGGCGGAGCCGGAGCAGCCCGTCATGCGTGGCGCGGACGTTGAGCATGCCGTACACGTTGTGGATCTCGGCCTGCGTCGCCACGCGCGAGGCGAAGCCGGGCTCGTCGATCCGACTCTCGACGTCGAGCGGGATCGTCCGGGTCGGGGTGTCGAACACCGAGGGCTCGTTCATGTCGTTCCAGAACCCGGCGGCGCCCGCCTCGCAGAACGCCCGGTGCAGCTCGCCCCACCACCTGCGCGCGCCGGCGCGGGTGAAGTCCGGGAACACGCAGGGTCCTGGCCATACCGGCCCCACGTAAAGGCTGCCATCAGGATCGTGCAGGAAGTGGCCGCCGGTCCGGCCGCTGTCGTACGGCTCATAGGTGCCGTCCGGCTGCACAGGCACGTGCATGTCGGCGATCAGCACGGTGTGGAACTGCTGCTGCCGCAGCTCGGCCAGCAGCCCGGGCAGGTCTGGAAAGCTGTCGGGGTCGGTGGTGAACGGTTTGTTGCGGTCCTGGTAGTCGATGTCGAGCCACAGCACGTCGGCCGGGATGCGCTTCCTGCGGAAGGTTCCAGCGACGGTGCGCAGCGCGTCCGCGCTCATGTAGCTGTAGCGCGACTGCTGGTATCCGAACGCCCAGGCCGGCGGCAGCGGCGCGTGCCCGGTCAGCCATGCGTAGCGACCCAGCACCTGCTTGGGCGTCGGGCCGTTCAGCACCACGTAGTCGAGCGGACCGCCGGCGGCCTCGACGCGCAGCTCGTTTTCCTGGGTGTGGCCAACGTCGAAGCTGGTGCGCCAGCTGTTGTTCAGAAGCAGCCCGTAGGCGGTGCCGCGGCGCAGGCCCAGAAGAAACGGGATCGCCTTGTAGAGCGGGTCGCTGCCGCGCTCGAAGCCGTAGGCATCGGTGTTCCACAGGGTGAAGCTGTTGCCGCGCCGGTCGATCGGCCCAGCCCGATCGCCCAGCCCGAACACGTGCTCGTCCGCGTGCAGGTGCCTGTGCACGGTGAAGCCGTCGCCTGCGAATGTTGGACCGATGCCGGGCCGATCGGTCGAGACGATGCGTCCGTCAAGCGTGCGGATCGTCACCGCGCCGCAGCGCCGGTCGACACGGACGCGAAGGGAGGCGGTGTCGAAGCCGACCACCCGTCCGCGACGCACCGGCAGTATGGGCACACGCGCCGTGCGCGCGCCCGGCAGCATCGACCAGGACGCGTCTTCCGGAAGGGTTCCGGTGGCGGACGCGCGTACCCGGATCACGTCGTGGTCGAGTGCCGCGACGTGCAGCAGCCCGCGCCGCACCCGGAGCGTCATGCCGCCATGCTCGAACGTGCATCGGCGCGTCGCTGCCCCGACGAGCCCGGCTGCCAGAAGGGTTCCCGCCGCCCCAGTTGCGAGCGGGACGCGGTGGCGCGAAGCCAGCCGGGCGAGAACGGCGGATCTGCTCAAGCGGCTTCTCCCGGAAGGTGGCGGCTCCGGCGGCTGGGTGCCGTCGATGCCGTGGTCAGAGGTGATGGCCGATCACGCGATCGCTCGATCTCGTGCAAGGGCCGCTTGAGGTTGTCGCGGAGGCGGTAGCAGCGGGGTTCCAAAGGCGTGCCAGGGGGCATGTGGAAGGAGTTCAACAACCTCGGCGCCATCTTCTCGTTCGCTCCCTGCCTTCCCAACGTGGTGACCTTCATCGCTGTTCCGCCCAGCAGTTCAGACTTGGAATGCGCCCCTGTGGGTAGACGATTTCAGGCTGCGGTTTTAATTGCTGGCGGGCGCCTTGATTCTCGAAGGCAGCGGGGCTGAGGGAGCCGATGAACATCGTGGACCCGATCGATGAAGCGGGCAGATCGGCCACGACGTCGTCGAACGTTTCGTAGGCGACTGATACAGGCACGCTTCTGCTTGATCGTCCGTGCTTGAGATCCCCCTTTTCATACTCGGGCTCCAACGCCTGGCGCCCGATCCTCGAGCACTACGGCTACCGCGGCGAGGTGCGTCGGGTGATGTTTACCGCTCAGGTCGCATGCACCATCCGGGATGCCCTCACCCACGCCCCGGCCATCGCCGGTGACGTCGACTTCGCAGCCGCTTGCATGGCGAGGAGCCACGCGTCGTCGCCGGAAATGGCATGGCTCAAGCCGCGAGAACACGAGGGCGGCTGGGTACGGTCCGGAAACGTCATCCGCCGGCTCCCGGTCGGAGGCCGCGAGGCAGGCACGCGCAAAGTTTGCGGCATTGCCACCTCGCCGTAGATAGGCTGCTCTGGGCGACAAGGCGGACGGTATGCAGGGAGATCTGAGAACGACACGGCACCCGGCGGCACGCACATCGAGCGATGCCGACATGCCGGCGCCCCGCCTTGCGTCGATGCTTCCGCTGCTGCTCGCCGCCCTGCTGGTCCGGCTGTTCTTCCTGGTCGTCGGTCCCTTCTTCATCCGGCCGGACGAGGTGTTCCAGGCGCTCGAGCCGGCGCATCGCTTGCTGACGGGCCACGGCGTGATCACCTGGGAATGGCACGAGGGGATCCGGTCCTGGCTGCTGCCCGGGATGATCGCGGCGATCATGCAGGCGAGCGCCTGGGCGGGCCTCGGCCACTCGATCCTGGTCGTGCAGTGCGTGTTCGCGACGCTGTCGCTCGCCGTCGTCGCAACCGCCGTCCGGTTCGGGCAGGTCTTCGCGGGCCGGCCGGGCGCGCTGTTCTGCGGGGTGCTCACCGCGTTCTGGCCCGACACCGTGCTGGACGGTTCACACACGCTGTCGGAAGCCCAGGGCGGCAACCTGCTGGCGATCGGCACCATGCTGGCGAGCATCACGCTATGCCGCACGCAGGAAGCGCGTCAGCAAACCTCGTTGTGGGCGGCCTTCGGGATCGGCCTGCTGCTCGGGCTCGCCACGATCCTGCGCTTCCAGTTGACCGCTGGCGTTGCCGTCGTGCTCGTGGCTGCGTCGCTTGCCGACCCGCGCCGACGGGGACCGGTCATGCTGCTGGGTGCGGCATTGCCTCTGGCGGGACAGGCGGTGCTGGACATGCTGACGCTCGGCACGCCGTTGCAGTCGATCTGGAAGAACCTCGAGGTCAATCTCGGCGAGCATCGTGCCGACCTGTTCGGGACCTCCTCGCCAGTGTTCTATCTGTCGGAAATGGTGCAGTTCTGGGGGGCTGCCTTGTTGCCGCTCGCGGCCGGTTTCGTGGCGGGTATTCGAAGGGCGAGGCTTGCGGGCCTCGTGGTCGCGGCCGTGGTCTTCTCGCACAGCGTGATCGGGCACAAGGAGTTCAGCTTCATTGCCGGGGCGGTGCCGCTCATCCTGGTGGTGGCCGGCATCGGCGCCGCATCGCTGCTCGACCGGCTCGGACCGGTAGGATCCTCAACGCCGTCCCGGGTCCCGCTCGCGTCCTGGATGGTGCTTGGGATCGTGGCGATGTGCCTGACGACGATCTTCAGCGGCTACAAGGCGCTCCGGCGCGACCACGCAAACCTGCCACGCCTGATGCGAGAGGCACGGCAGATGCCAGGACTGTGCGGCCTGGCGCTTTATGTCGGCGAGCAACAATGGTGGATCTGGACCGGCGGCTACAGCTTGCTGGACCGCAACGTACCGCTCTACCTGCTGCGCTCGCCGACCGATTTCGAGGCGGCGGCGCCCGGCTTCGACACGCTGATCGCGGACGAGGCGGTGCTGGCCTTCCTGCCTTCCGGCTACGTGCTTTCCAGGTGCATCCACGGGGCGTGCCTGCTGCACCGTCCCGGGCCCTGCATGCGGATCGGTTCCCATCTCATGCAGGACGAGGCGGGTCTCGGGCTGCCGATCGCGCCGGGCAGCATCCGAGGATAAAGCCCTCGTCGTCGGCACGGCGAGGAGGCAGGCGGCGTCGACAGGCAGCGCCTGATCAGGCCAGGATGTTCCTTCGGGCCATCGTCTCGGCGTAGACCTCTGCTCGAGAGGGTGTCGGCCAGGGGATGTAAGAGGTGAGCAGAACCGCGGAGCAGGTCGACCGGCACGTCATGAGGCGGCATCTCGTTCCGGGGCTGGCGACCCTCTCGTTCGCGGTGTTCGCGCTCCTGTATGCGATCGACAGGCCGATCTATTTCGGGATCCTGAACGCCGTCCATGTGCATCCCTTCCCGCGGCCGTTTCTCGACACCCGGTTCGTGACGGCGCAGGTGGAATGCTGGCAGCGGAGCGTCGACGTGTATGCCCGCAACCCGTGCGACCCGCTCGGACGGACGCTCGACTATTCGCCGCTTTGGCTGCGGTTGCCGTTCCTGGCGCGGTCGGACAGCTGGACGCCGGTGTTCGGCCTTGCCATCGACGGCGCGTTCCTTGTCGCGCTGTTCCAAATGCCTTGGAAGCAGCAAGGGCCTTTCGGCTTCGTCGTCGCGGGCGGCGCGGTGGTGTCCTGGGCAACGATGCTGGCGATGGAGCGCGGCAACACCGATCTGCTGATGTTCGCCACCGCGGTGCTGTTCGCGCATCTGGCGATGCGATCGGCGCCGTTGCGATGCGCCGGCTATGCGCTGGTTCTCTGCGCCGGACTGCTGAAGTTCTACCCGCTCACCATGCTGGCACTCGTCGTCCGCGAGCCTCGCCCACGGGCATGGCTGACAGGCGGCCTGTGCGCCCTCGCGCTGTCGGCGTTTCTTGCAGGCTTCCATGCCGAGTTGTGGCGGATCGGCGCCAACATGGCGAGTTCGCCCTTCGGCGACATGTTCGGTGCGCGCAGCCTGCCGTTCGGTGTTCCGCTGCTGCTCGATCAAACAAGGATCCGAGACGCATCCGGGGTGTATGTCAGCCTGGACGCCCTCGGTCCGGCCATGACCCTGCTAGGCTGGACGCTGTCCGGGATCATGTCCGGCGGCTGCGTGCTGGCCGCCATCCTGTGCGGCCGGAACCCTGTGCTGCGGGACATGCTCGACCGGATCGAGCCCACCGCCCGCTCGCTGATGCTCGTGGGTGGAGTACTGTGCGCCGGCTGCTTCTTCGGACACCAGAACATCGGCTACCGGGGGGTGCTTCTGCTGTTGGTGCTACCCGGCCTGCTGGCGCTGGTCCGGGTGGAGCCCGGGGGGCAGGCGCGGCTGGTGTACCGGTCGACCAGCCTGCTGATCGTGCTGGTGCTGTGGGACGGCATCGTGAGCCGCTCGACTCCGGGATGGTTCGTCATGCAGGTGGCTTGGTGGTGGATCGTGGGTGTCCTGCTGACGATCGTGGTCAGCCTGCTGGGTCGCGACGTCGCCCGGCTTCTCGGGCAGGGGCGCCGCTTGCACGCCGGAATGCCGGGTCCGGACACGGCACGATAGGCCTCATCCAGGCACTCGCGGCCTCGGCGCGAGCGTGACGGTCCAGCCGTGCGGCCAGATCCGGATCACGTGGGATGGATCAAGCTGCCAGGCGCGCACCTCGTCTCGCCAGGCGGGGCCGTTCCGGATGCTTCGCAGCGTCCCGACATACGTTCCAGACCCGACCACGATCAGCCAGAATATTGCGACCCAGGCGGCACGTGCGACACCCCGCGAGGCGGTCGCCGCGAACGCCAGGATCGCGAGACCGAGCAGCGCCTGCGGCACGAAGATGTAGCGCTCGCCCGACTGAGCCCCGATGAGAACGGCCTCCCCGCCGATGGCGCCATAATGGGCGGCGAGTGCGGTGAACAGCGCTGCGGCCAGCAGCCAACGGGACGCAGCCGCCCGTGGCGAGCGCAGCGTCAGGACGGTGGCAGGCACGAACACCGCCACCGGCAGCAGTACCGCCCAGATCGGAACATGGTTCGACGCGAGCTGGCGCCGGACCTCGCGGCCCGCCATGTAGGCCACCTTCAGCCCGAACAATGGCTCGACGACGTGGCGGATCGAGACCACGCAGAGCAGCATGGTGGGATCGAGGTGGTAAGCGCGCCCGGCAAACGGCTCCATGAACAGCAGGATCTGGATTGCGCTTGTCGCGGCCAGCGTCAGTCCTTGCAGCAGGCGCGCGCCGGACCGGTCGAGCGCTGCCCGCGCCAGAAACAATGGAACCAGCACGATCGCCTCGGGACCGCAGAGCGGCGTCAATGCGAGGATCGCCAGCCGTGCGAAAGCGCCAAAGCCGGCGGTGGGTTCCAGTGCCAGGATGATGCCGCAACACAGCGTCAGCTCGAACTGGCAGTGCAGGCTCTGCAGCCAGATCTCCTCGGTTCCGGGCACCAGAAGCAGCAGCAGGAGGCCGGCGACGCGGGTCCGCATCCGACCGAGCCATTCGTCGCGGGCAGTCAGCAGCAGCAGCGGCGGCAGCAGCTGAAAGGCGAGCCCGACGGTTATGGTTAGGTAGGGTGCGAGGCGCAGCGGCATCAGGAGGCGCGCAGCCAAGGTCGCGGCGTTCGCAACAAGGTTCAGGTAGCCGCCATAGGAGGTAAACAGCGCCTGGAGCGGTGGCACGACCCAGGCGTTGGCAAAGAAGTTGCGGGCTTCTTCGGCCCAGAAGCGGCCCTTCAGCACGATCTCCGGCATCCGGACGACCACCAGGATGGCGAACAGGACAAGGAGGAGTGCGCTTGCACGGCGGGGCCACCGTTCCTCCGCAGCAGGTAAGCTCATAGAACTCCGTAAATATTCTGGGTGCTGTCCGGCCGACGTAACGCCTGCTTGGGGTACGGCGGGGCAAAATGAGCGCAAGAATGGCGCGATGTCGAGTGGTGCGTGTACGGCTCGACACACGATCAGCCAGAAGTCCTTCCTCAACTCCTCCGATCTGTTTCATGAGCCTAGACGGCAGACAACCACGAACGGCCTCATGGTTCACCTCGACGCCGTGCAGTGCCAGGATCTCGCTCAGGTCGCGGAATGTCAGCCGGTAGCGGAGCCTGCAAACACCACCGGAGCGATGACGTTGCTGGGCAGGCTGGTCCGGTTCAGCACGCCAACGCTGCGCTGGTTGAACTGCCGCCCGCAGGTCCGGCAGCGGAACCGCCGGTGCCCCATGCCGTCAGCTCCGGCCGCTTCATCACGACCGCAGAGCCACGGCACATGCACTTTACCCGTCCGCAGATCCGTTCCGGCTACCCGAGTCAGCCGCATCCAATATTCCATCCCCTGCCGCCGTCGCCAAAGGCATCCCAGCCCGTCCTGGTTACCGCGAGCGTGTCCTCAAGCTTGATGTAGCCTCGGCGCGGATGCCTGAGGGTCGTTTCGATCGACAGGACCATTCCTTCCTGGAGCGGCAGGTCAGCGTCATGAGCCGGGTAGGTCACCGGTCCGCGGTCGCTGAGCCGAGGGGCCTCATGCCCGATGATGCCCATACCATGTGCGACGAACTGCGTGCCGTCGGGCGCAGGCGACGCATCGAGCAGGTCCTGCACCGCATCGAATATAGCGCGTCCGACGGTACCGGCACGGATCGGAACCCTCGCCGCTTGCTGGACTGTCTCGATCCAAGCGAGGAGCGCCCTCAACTCGTGGTCAGGCTCACCGGCGATGCCCATACGACAAACATCGCCGAAGTAGCCGCCATAGCTCCCGCCCGAGTCGAGCGACACGATGTCTCCCGGCCGGATAACGTCGCTGCTCGGTGACCGGTTAAAGGTCGTCCCGGCGCTGATCAGGCAGTAGTCGAAGCTCAACCCGCGGGCCTGTTCCTCGCGCCGCAACACGTCGCAGAGCTGCTGCTTGGTCATGCCCGCACGGAGCTGCGCGAAGGTCGCCTGCATCGCTTCCACCACCCGGTCCGACGCCTGCCGGATCAGCATCAACTCGTCCGGACGCTTGACCGCGCGCAACCGCTCCAGCGGCATGTGGGCGTCCAGCATCTCCTGGCCGGGAAAAGCGTGTCGCAGCAGGTCGCTCGCATCGGTCGGAACAAAGGCATGCTCGATGCCGATGGACGATCCATCAAAGCCGAGGCGTCGGACATGCTTGATGGCGAGATCGGCCGCGTCCAGCGTTCCCCAGCAAACGGTCTCGACCGTCGGGCACCAAAAGCGGCCGTTCTCGGCCTCGGACTCCTCCATTGCGTTACCGATGTAAACGGCGCGCTCCGGCGCCCTCTTCGGATAGATCAAGATCGGCAGGTAGCGGCTGACGCCGAGAGCGTCGAAGTGCTCGAAAAAGAAGTAGCGATACCCGCCGAGCAGGTACTGAATGTTGTGCTTCGACGTGACCAGCAAGACGTCGATACCGGCGGCATCCAGCAAGGCGTCAAGATGATGCTGGTCAAACGGGAGCGCCAGGCCCGAGCCACCCACCTGCCGATCCTGTTCCGCCTCAGCCATCAGCCTACTATCCCTTCGACAAGGTTTGTCAGGCTATTGAAGCAATCCATGTTAGTGTCGGTTGATCGTCGCGCGTCTTCGAGGACCCGGTCGCTTGACCAGTCAAAGGCGGCGCCAGGTGGGCCGCCTGTCCAGGCGATCCGGGCCGAGATGTCCGCCTGTCCCAGCTACGCCAGCCCTCATCTTCCTGGCTGGAACTATAGGTCATAGATAAAGGTGGTGCGGAAGCTGCGATGCGCCGACACATGCCAGGATCAGTCCCAACTGTGTGCCCTGCCGTGTTGCCTGTGCCGCCGCGCTGACTCATCTTCCTGCGTAGCTTCCTGTCGACGCGCGTCCTGGGTGAGTTCGACGTCGACTTCAAGGAGGTCGGTCAGCACGACGCCGTAGACCGACACGGCGCGCTCGCGGCTGATCCAACCTTCCTCGACGTCATGTCGCACGCTCTCAGGCGCACGCTCGTGCGGATGGCCATAACCCCCACCTCCGCAACTGATCGACACGATGCTTTCGTCCGAGCGGATCTCGATCTCGGCACAGGCAGGGACAGGCTCGAGGGAGCCGTCCGTGAGCCGGCGGTATTGCGCTGACCTACCTCCTGGCAGACCACCGCGAGTTCCGGCTGCGGGGTTATCGTTGCCGTCGCTGACATAGGCAACCGTCATGCTGCCCACGGCAGGAGAGAACTCCGAATAGGCTCCAAGTGCCCCGCGAAAGCGACCGGCCCCTTCCGAGTCCGCGATCAGCTTCCGGGAATGGACGAACAAGGGATGGCGCAGTTCGTCGATCTCGATCGAGTCCTGGTAGCACATGCCGGCATTGCCGGCGTGCAGGATGGTGAGCCACCCATCCGTCCAGGGCGTTCCGGCTCCTCCCGTGCATCCGAGGTACACCTCGTTGACGTACTGGACGCCGTCATGAACGCCGGACACCACGCCGCAGGACGGCGGCAGCAGCGCTCCGGTTTCCGCCTGGCCGAAGCCGTCAGCCAGGTCAGCCAGTGCGGCCTGGACCGGGTTGGCGACCCGGTCGGCCACGTTGGTGGTGGCGACCGAGCACGAGGTCGGATGACGCGGGCGCCCGACGACGCAGCCGTCGCGCAAGTGGATCCTGATGCGCCGGAAGCTGCCCTCGTTCTTGGGGACCGTGTGGTCGATCGAGTTGAAGATGCCGATCATCGGCGCCGACAGCGCGCAGGCTTCCGACAGGTTGAGGCCGTTCGGCATCGAGTCCGGGTTGTCCGTCATGTCGACCTCGATCAGGGCCTCCTCGGGCTTCACCGCGACGGTCGTCTTGATCGTGATGCCCGTGGCCGGCGTGCCGGGAAACGCGTCATGCGTGCTCGTGCGCGTGGCCGTGCCCCCGGGCATGGCGCGGATCACGTCGACCATCCGCTTCTCGCTGTAGTCGAACCATTGCCGGGTGTAGGCTTCGAGCCGGTCCCAGCCGATCTCGGCGCCGAGCGCCAGGATCTCCCGCTCGCCGACGCGGGCGGCACCGACGGTCGCCAGGTAGTCCCCCCACCACTGCTCAGGGACCCGGATGCGCATCTGGCACATGCGAACCACGTCCATCACGTGCTCGTAGTCCTGCTGCACCTTGACCGCCGGGAAGATCAAGGCGCCTTCCGCGTATACGTCCTTGGCAGCGCCCATGTAGGTGGTCGGAAGCGCGTTGCCGCAATCGGCCTGATGCGCCTTCGCCAGCACCGTGAAGCGGTGCACGCCGGCATCGTCCATTACCGGGACCAGGATCGAGTGATCGGCCGGATGCGTGCAGCCGTGATAGGGCGAGTTGTGCAGGAAGGCGTCGCCGCGCGTGAGAACCGGATGGTTTGCGGCCATGGTGCGAGCCATGATGTCTGGTCCGCGCAGCACGTGGATCGGCAGGCTTTCGGCGGTTGCAAGGAGTTCGTGACCGGCGGTCAGCACGACGCAGGAGAAGTCGCGGGCGATGGTGATGATGCCGGAGCGGCCCGTGCGCTGCAGCGTGTTCGCCATCTTGCGGGCGATGCCTTCGAAGCGGGCGGTCAGCACCGCCATGGTCGATCCGTCCATCGGTTCGACGGTGGGCATGGCCGCGCTCCTCAGCAGTTGACGTCGATGATCAGGTTGCCCATGGCGTCGCGCCAGGCCTCGGCGCCGGGATCAACCACGATGGACGTGAAGTCGGACTCGATCACCAGGGGACCCGTCAGCCGCGTTTCCTCGCGTAGGGCCTCGAACCGGTAGACGCTTGTTTCCACCCAGCCGGAGTCAAGAAAACGCACCGGACGCGTCGGCAGCTGCAGCGGCCGGTGGTCGCAGGCCAGGCGGCCGGGCTTGCCGGAACCGAGGCGGCAGCGGACCTCGGCGACCCAGTTGACCAGCTCGATGCCGGCATGCGGATCGCTGACCGCGAAGATGTCCTGGTGCATCCGGTGGAAGTCGGTCACGAACGCGTCGACGTCGCGACCATCCTCGAAGCCGCCCTGGCGCAGGGGCACCTCGATCTCCCAGGCCTGATCCGTGTAGCGGGCTTCCGTGGACCAATCGATGCCCGTGTCCGCGGCCCCTGCGCCCGGTCCGCGGGCGAAGGCGTCGCAGTCGGCCTTGAGCCCGGCGAGAACGCGGTTCACGCCTGCGGCGTCGAAGTCGCGGCTCCGGGTGTAGAACATGGCTTGGTATTGGGTCGTGAGATCCGAGATCATCGCGCCGGAAGCGGCGAGGGCGGCGCCCGCCTCGGTCACCAGGACGCGCCGACAGCCAAGCCTGCGGGCGATCGCCACGCAGTTGAGGCCGGCCGCTCCGCCACCCGCCACGAAGATGGCCTTGGTCGGGTCGATGCCCTGGTTGACGGTGATGTCCATGATGGCCTGCACCATGTGCTCGGTCGCCAGCGACATGATGGCCGCCGCTGCGTCCTCGGGGCCGATCCCGCCGAGCGGCTCGGCCACGTCGCGCCGGATGGCGTTCAGGGCGCCGTTCTTGTCGAGCACCATCTTGCCGCCGAGGAAGAAGTTGGCGTCGATGAAGCCGAGCGCCACCGCCGCGTCGGTGACGGTCGGCTTCGTGCCGCCGCGCCCGTAGCATACCGGCCCGGGAACCGCCCCCGCGCTTTTCGGGCCGACATGGAGCAGACCTCCGGCATCGACCCAGGCGATCGAGCCTCCTCCCGCGCCGATGCTCTTCACGTCGACCGACGGCATGCCGGTCATGTGGCTGCGGAACGGCTGGCCCAGCCAGGTTTCGCGGCTGCGCGGGATCCGGCCGTGTCGGACCAGGGACACGTCGAACGTGGTGCCGCCGGTGTCGCCGACGATCAGCGTTTCGTCGCTGCCGCCGGTGCCGTAGGCCCTCGCCGCGACCGGCGCCATGCTCGGTCCGGAGTTGATGAGGTGGACGGGTGCCTCCGCGACCCGCGCCGCGTCCATCACGCCGCCCTGGGAGGTGACCACGAGCACCCGGCCGCCAAACCCCGCTTCCCGGAGCCGCGCTTCGAGATCGCGCATGTAGGCACCCATGACCGGCTTGAGCGACGCGTCGATGCAGGTGGAGGAGGCCCGGCGATACTCGCGGATCGCCGGGTTGATGCGATGCGACAGCGTAAACGGGATGCCCGGCAGGTACTGCCCGATCAGGTCTGCCACGGCCAGCTCGTGCGACGGGTTGACCACCGACCACAAGAAGCAGACGGCGACCGCCTCGACCTTTGCCGCCTTGACCCTTTCAAGGATCTCGACGGCGGCCGCCATGTCGAGCGGAACCTTCACACGCCCGTCCACCGTGATCCGCTCGGGCACCTCGAAGGTCAGGGCCTTGGGGACGTAGGGCTCGGTGTAGGGCACCTTGAAGTTGAAGGGCTCCATCCGGCCGCCCTCGCGGAACACGAGCGTGTCGGGATGGCCCGAGGTGGTCAGAAAGGCCGTGCGTGCGGTGGTGCCCGTCACGATCGCGTTGATCGCATGGGTGGTTCCGTGGATCAGGATCTCGCCGCGCCCGAGATAACGTTCCAGGTCCTCGCCCGCCGCCGCGGCGGCAACGCGCAGGCCGTCGATCACGCCCGCGATCGGATCTGCCGGGGTCGTCGACGCCTTGTGCATGCTCAGGAGGCCCGCCTCGTCGGACACCATGACGTCGGTAAAGGTTCCTCCGGTGTCGATGGCGAAGCGAAGACCCATGTTCCAGCTCCCGGGCTGCGGGTGACGATTAAAGGGTCCTGACCTGGAACGACGGCTCGGGCATCAGCCGCAGCGTGTTGCGCAGCGGGCGCCCGAACACCGGCACGTTGATCTCGAACCGGTCTCCCGGCTGCGTCTTGACGCCGCAGGCACAGCTCAGGAGGGAGGCGCCGAAGAAGTAGGCGTGAAGGTCGCCCGGGCGTCGGAACATGTCGTAGCGGAAGTGGTAGTGCTCCAGGTTGCGGATCGAGTGGGACATGTTGGCCTCGCCGCTGAGGAACTCGCCTTCCCAGAGCAGGACGCCCTCGCGCATGATCCGGGTCGTGCCGCGCACGTCCTCGGGCAGGTCTCCGGTGAGCAGTTCCGGTCCGATCGAGCAGGCGCGCAGCTTGGAATGGGCGAGATAAAGGTAGTTGAGCGCTTCCGTGGTCTGATCCGAGAACTCGTTGCCTATGACGAAGCCGAGACGCCATGGGTTTCCATCCGGGCCGACAAGGTAAAGGCCGACGATCTCTGCCTCCTCCCCGCCGGAAAGGGCATAGGCGGGCATCGGCATGTCGGCTTCAGGGTGTACGACGCATGTACCGACGCCCTTGTAGAACCATTCCGGCTGCGCCCCGACCCCGCCTTCGGCCGGCTTGCCGCCCTCGATGCCCATGCGGAATATCTTCATCGAGTCGGTCATGGACATGTCCTGCGACCCATGCGCCAGCTCGTGCATCCTGTCGCGGGCTTCTGCGCTGCCGATGTGGGTGAGCCCGGTGCCCGTCACCCAGAACCGTGACGGCTCGGGATGGTCAAGCGGCGCAAGAAGACGTCCCTCGGCGATGATCGCGTCGTAGTCAACGGGCTCGTCCCGCGCCTGCGCCTGCACCAGCTCAGCAAGCGTCTGCCCTCCTGCGATCGCCTGTGACGCCAGCGCGTAGACGCTCTCGATCCCGACCAGTCCCACGACGCTTGAGCCGGCTTCGTCCACAACGCCTACTCGACGGATGTCAGGACGATCCTTGTACTGAACGAGGCGCATCTTTCTTCTTTCCAAGCAGTCGTTGCTGCAGAGGTCGATCTCGACGAGCGCTCAGTGTGAATTGCGCGGTATGAATGCGCCCCGAGGCCCTGTGAGGAAACCGAAATCGGCACCCTTATCAGCTTGGAGCACGTTCTGGACGTAGAGGCTCTGATATCCGGAAGCCGGCGCCGCAGGCGCCTGCCACGCTTGACGTCGTACCGCCAGTTCCGCGTCGCTCACCTCGAGATGGAGCCGGCGGTTCGGCACGTCGAGCTCGATCATGTCGCCTTCCTGTACGAGAGCGAGCGGGCCGCCGGCTGCGGCCTCAGGAGCCACATGCAACACGACCGTGCCATAGGCGGTGCCAGACATGCGCGCGTCGGAGATGCGCACCATGTCGCTTACGCCCTGGGCAAGGAGTTTGGCTGGAAGGCCCATGTTGCCGACTTCGGCCATGCCCGGATAGCCGCGTGGCCCACAATTCTTCAGCACCATGATGCTGGCCGCATCGATGTCGAGCTCTGGATCGACGATGCGTCGCTTGTAGTCTTCGATGGTTTCGAACACCACGGCCCGGCCGCGATGCTTCATCAGCGCCTCGGTCGCAGCCGAAGGCTTGAGGATGGCGCCTAGAGGCGCGAGGTTGCCGCGCAAGACCGCGATGCCTCCCTGTTCGGCCAGCGGGTTCGAGAAGTTGCGGATGACCTCGCGGTCGTAGTTCGCCGCGTCGGCGACGTTCTCCCAGATGCTGCGGCCCGACACGGTGATCGCGTCCTTGTTCAGGAGACCATTCTCGGCAAGCGTGCGCAGCACCACCGGGAGCCCGCCTGCGTAGTAGAACTGCTCCATGAGAAAGCGCCCGGATGGCTGCAGGTCGACGATCGTGGGCACGTCGCGACCGAGGCGATCCCAATGATCAAGGTCCAGGGCGATGCCGACGCGGCCCGCGATCGCGATGAGGTGCAGGACCGCATTGGTCGATCCACCGATCGCGCCGTTGGTCCGGATGGCGTTCTCGAAGGCATCGCTGGTGAGAATTTTCGACAAGGTCTGGTCTTCGCGCACCATCTCCACGATACGCCGGCCCGTCATCTGCGCCAGCGCATACCGACGGGCATCAACGGCCGGGATCGCCGCATTCTGAGGCAGGGCGATGCCGAGTGCCTCCACCATGCTGGCCATGGTCGAGGCCGTGCCCATCGTCATGCAGCTTCCCGCCGAGCGGCTCATGCCCGCCTCGGCGGCCATGAACTCGTCGAGGCTCATGCGCCCGGCCTTGACCTCCTCGTTGTAGCGCCAGACGACGGTTCCCGAGCCGATCCGCTCTCCCCGGTGGTCCCCGTTCAACATGGGGCCGCCGGACAAGACGATCGTCGGCAGGTCGCAGGACGCCGCTCCCATGACCAGCGCGGGCGTCGTCTTGTCGCAGCCGACAAGCAACACCACGCCGTCGAGCGGGTTCGACCGGATGGACTCCTCGACATCCATGGAGGCGAGGTTTCGGTAGAGCATCGCGGTCGGCCGCATGTTGGACTCGCCCAGCGACATGACCGGGAACTCGACCGGGAGGCCGCCGCTCTCGTAGACGCCTCGTTTCACGCGCTCGGCGAGATCGCGCAGATGCGCGTTGCAGGGCGTGAGTTCCGACCAGGTGTTGCAGATACCGATCACCGGCCGGCCGTCGAAGGCATCGGCGGGTATTCCTTGGTTCTTCATCCAGCTGCGATGCATGAACGCATCCTTGCTGAAGCCGCCGAACCAAGCCTGTGATCTTAGCTTCCTGGGATCAGTCACGTCGTCCCACATCCAGCTTTTGTTCTGTCTGGCAGAACGCCGTTCCGCGTGTAGAAAATCTAGGCTGCTCGAGGAGCCATTGTCAAACAGCGGCCGGATTGAGTACTACCGGCAGCCGAGGGGGCATCTTGCTTGCCGGCAGTTGTAGCCGAGAAACAGGTCTTCATGGATAAACGCGACGCGCCCCAAGACAAGTACGCGCTGCGCAGTGTCGGACGAGCCCTCGACATTCTCGAGACGCTCGAAACGGCAAGCGAAGGCATGAGCGTGGGCGAGGTCGCCGAGGCGATCGGGACATCACGGAGCACCGCCTTCACGCTCCTGCAGACGCTGGTGACGCGCGGCTTCGTGGCAGACCTGAGGATTGGTGGCTCGCGCCTGTATCGTCTGGGTCTTTCGCTCATTCACCTCGGCGACAAGGCCGTATCGCATCTGGGGATCACTCAGGTCGCAGCGCCCTTGCTACGGCAGTTGACCGAGACCACGAACATGACCTCACGTCTGGCTGTGCTGGATGAAGGTTGCGCCGTCTCGATCAGCCGAACTGATGCATCCGGACCGTTTCGCATGACCGCCTCGCTGGGTCGGCGCGAGCTCCCGCACTCCTCGGCGATCGGCAAGGCGCTGCTCGCCAGGATGCCTGATGATGAAGTCAAGGCGCTGGTCAGGCGCCTCGGGATGCCGAAGCGCACCGAGCATACGGTGACCCAGCCGGAACTGCTGTTGCGGGAACTGCATGACGCGAGCCGGCGCGGCTATGCATTCGACAACGAAGAGGACAATATCGGGGTCGTCTGCGTGGGGGCGCCGATCTACGGAAGATCGTCGGAAACCGTAGCTGCCATCAGCGTGACCACGATCAAGCTCGACAAGTCCGAGATCGACCTTCACACTCTTGGTGCCACGGTCCGTTCCCATGCCGACCGAATCAGTGTCCTTCTTGGGGGTCCGACCCACGGGACGCTCCCGACCAAGCGCTCGCGGAAAACCTAGCAGCGAGCAGCTTGGCGGACGCCTTCATCGGCTTCCAGCTGACCTGCAGGAAGCCGTTGTAGCCATGGCGACAGTGGGTTTGGCTTGTCGAACCAGGCTGTTCTCGTGACTTCCAGCCGCCGCTTGATGTGACACAATCACGCTAGAGCGTGCGCCTGGCGCGCTTCGCCACATCTGCCGGCTACTGATCGCGGAGCTGGCAGTCGATCGTCCGAACGACGTGGCGACGCCTCCGGCTTGTATCAGGTGCACAAGGACAGCTTCGATAGCTTCTGAGACGAGTGGCTCTGCTTTTCGGCCATGATAAGCCTGCTTGTCAGGGTTGACATGATTACATTGAAGCGTCAACGTCAAGATGCAGAACGTTGTTCCGTTCTACGGAATACAAGGGCGTGTCGGGAGCAGCCTTAGCTGCCCTCCTCACAAGACGATGAACACGGGCTTGGCTGGATGCTGATCAGGAAGGGAGCAGGATGGACTGGGTTGCCTCGTCGATCCGCCGCGATGTTCCCGATCGTGTTGGTGAGGGCTATCCACGTCACCGCCGATGGACAGCCCTTGACCTTGATGAGGCCGGCCGTGGTGCCGGCTAGCGGACGCGCCTGTCACGAAAGCAACGCCGCAAGTGCCGGAGGACGAAATGTCGAGTGCGCGTATCCATGTTTGTTGGCTCGGTATGTTCACCCTGATCGCGTTGACGGGACAAGCCGTCGCAGCGGATGGCGGGCCTAGCAAGACAGCCGACAAGACGATCGCTTTCTCGATTTCCTATGCCGGGAACGCGATGCGCCAGGGCCAGATCAAGGCCTGGGAAGCAACAACCGCACAGGCCGTTGCCGACGGCATTATCAAGAAGACCAAGGTGGTCACCGCCCACAACGGCGCTCCAGAACAAGCGGCGCAGATCGAGACCCTGATCCTCGAAGGCTGGAGTGCGATCGTCATCAACGCTGGATCGCCAGCAGCGCTGAACGGGGTCATCCAGGAAGCCTGCGCGGCCAACATCGTTGTTGTCGAGTTCGACGGTATCGCCACCACCCCGTGCGCCTACAAGGTCGAATACAACTGGAAGGGTGTCGGCGCGACGATGGCCAGCTACGTGGCCAAGGAGCTGCACGGGAAGGGCAACGTGCTCGAGAACCGCGGCATCGCCGGCATCTCGATCGACGAAGACATGCATGACGGCGCGGCAGAAGTCCTCGCGAAATATCCCGACATCAAGGTCGTCGGAACCGTCTACGGCGCCTGGACACCCAGTATCACGCAAAGGGAGATTTCTGCGATCCTGCCGTCGCTTCCCAAGATCGATGCGGTGATATCACAAGGCGGCGGATTCGGAGCCTATCAGGCCTTTGCCGCGTCCGGACGCAAGCAGCCCATCATGATCTATGGCAACTATCAAGAAGAGCTCAAGGTCTGGTCAGAGACAAAGAAAAAGGATCCCAGCTACCAGGCGATCTCGATCTCCTCGTCGCCGACCGTATCCTCCGTGGCGTTCTGGGTGGCTCAGCAGATTCTAAGCGGCCAGCCGGTGCCGAGGACCCTGGACATGCCCATCAACTTTATCGACCCAGCCAAGCTCGACCAGTTGTTGGCGAAGACTCCGGAAGGAGGCGTTGCAAGCCCCGACTACAGCCGTGGCTGGGTTGAACAGCTGATCGCAGCGAACAGGAACCATACGGCCTTGCCTGCGACGCCTGATCCGAGATGAGCCGTCGGCCGGATCCGGCTGGCGCTTCTTCTAACAAGGGCAGGGACGTGATCCATCCGATCCTCGTCCCCAGGCGGGAACTCGACACCCTATGCAGGTTCTGACAACCGACGTCGTGGTGGTGGGGAGCGGTGCCGGCGGCGGCGCGGTCGCCGGAGAGCTTTGGCGTTCCGGGCTGGCGGTCATCGTGGTGGAGGCGGGAGAGGACCGTTTCCCCGGCGGGATGGTGCATTCGCGCAACCTGCATCCCGCAGTCGTCGATGATCCCCTGGCCGGAGCGGTCATCGACCGGGAATGGATCTATCCCAGCGGATCCCGACAACCCGTGCAAGGTCTGCCCGGATACAGGGTCTCGCACGGGTTGGGCGGCATGACGGCTCTCTGGACCTCGAACTGCCCGATGCCGCTCGAACAGGAGGTTCATGGCTCCTGGCACCTCCGTCAGCTCGATTCCTATTTCGATCGAGCCAAGCAGCTGTTCTCCGTCAGCCACACGGTCAACGGGGCGAGCCGGCGCGGGCAGCGCATCCTCCGGACCGTCGAGCGTGGCTTCGAGCGTATGGTCGACGAGCGGCCGGTTCAGCACATGCCCATCGCTGTCGATTGGCGTGGCGAGACGCCGTACTACATGAGTTCGGGTGACCTCATGGTTGATCAGCATGGACGACGGCCGCCCCTGCTGTTCAACACTCGCGGCATGAGACTTCATCACCACGTCGATCGCATCGAGAGCATCGATTGCATCACCGACCGCGGTGATTTGCTTCGCATTGCCGCCTCCAGCTACGTCCTGGCCGCTGGAAGCATCGCCGTGCCGCAGCTGGTTCACGCATCCGGCCTGGATGTCGGCCCAGCCCTCGGCCGCTTCGCAACCGACCACATGATCGTCACGACGCAACTGACCCTTGCCGCGGACCTGCTGGCCGGTGTTCCGGACGACGATCCGATGTTCTCGATCTGGGTGCCGGTCAGCACGTCGAGGCCCTGGCAACACGAAGTCTTCAGGCATCCGCAGGAACCGCTCCCTGGTCGTTCGCCCCTCGAGATGGCGGACGTCTGCTCGTTCTCGCGGATCGTGCCCCGGCCAGACAACCGAGTGACTTTTTCCGATGGCGTTCTGGACGGCTTCGGGCTCCCTCGGCCGCAGGTGACGTTTACGCTTGGAGACGCGGATCTCCAGGAGATGCACCACATGCAAGACGAGAACATACGGATCGCTCGGATGCTTTCCAACCCCGAGGACGGGATGAGGAGCGTCGTCGGCCAGCTGGGTTCGGCCGCACATCTGATGGGGACGTGCCGATCCGGCGACGTCGACGACGGATCAAGCGTCACCGATCCGGATGGTCGCTTCTGGCGCATGCAGAACCTGTACGCAGCAGGCTTGCCGGTGCTGGGCGCCGCCACGGCCTGCAACCCCACCCTGACCTGCGTTGCCTATGCCCTGCGTACCGCCGACGCCATCAAGAGCAGGGAAGGTGCTCGATGAGCAGGTGGGCGGTGATCGGATCGAGCGGCTTTGCCGAGCAGACCTGCATCCCAACCCTGTTGAAGGCGCCGTCATCCGATCTTCTCGGCTGCTGCGGATCGGATCCTTCGGGAAGTAGACGCGTGGCGCAACGCTACTCGCTCGCCAAGGCCTATGCCGACGTGGCCGATGTCGCCGCCGATCCAGACGTCGAGGTCGTCTGGATCGCCTCCCCGACCGGGTTCCATGCGGAACAGGCGGAGACACTGATGGCCGCCGGCAAGTCGGTCCTCATCGACAAGCCCGTCGCGCTCACCTTGGGTCAGGCCGAGGGCATCAAGCGGACCGCCGAACGGAACGCGGTCACGACGGCGGTCGGCTTCCACCAGCGGTTCAAGACAGCTCACGTGCGTGCCCGCCAGGAGGTCGAGAACGGGACGATCGGCAAGACGGCTCACATTCATTGTAAGTTTCTGACCTCCTACGCGGCGGACCCTGCCGAGTGGCGACGTCGGAAGGCGACGTCGGGCGGTGGCTGGTCGATCAACGACATCGGCACCCACCTGATTGACACGGTCAGGTTCATCGCACAGTCCGACATCGTCGCCGCCAAGGCGTTGTTCGGGACCGTCCGCTTCGACTACGAGACGGACGACATCTTCGCCGGCGTCCTCAAGCTACGCAGCGGCGTGCTTGCATCGGTGGAGGCGTCGACGGCAGTCGAGGGACCGGCCACTCGGCTCGAGATCATAGGCACTCTCGGTTCGATCGTCATCGAGGGATCGTTCAAGCAGCGCTCCACCATGATCATCAATGCGGCCGAGCAGGAAGTGATGGACGAGAACGGCGCCTACGTGGAACAGGTCCGCGCGTTCGAGGCCCTGTTGAAGGGTCAAGCATCTTCCATCGCGACGCTGGACGACGGCATAAGCAACCTCCAGTGGGTCACCGAGATGATCAAGTCCTGATGTCGTCACCTACGCTTCACCATGAGGGAACGCCGCTGCTGGCGTTTGAAGGGGTCTCGAAGTCCTTCGGAGGGGTTCAGGCCCTGCGAGCGGTCGATCTGATGATCCGTTCGGGTGAACGCATCGCCATCCTCGGTCACAACGGTGCCGGCAAGTCGACGCTGATGAACGTCGTGACGGGCACGCTCGCCGCGAGCGGCGGGGCGATGCACTTCCGAGGCGCCAATCACGGATCTGGCTGGTCGGTCTCCGCCGCGCGTCGGCTCGGCATCCGCTTCGCGCACCAGGAGTTCGCTCTTGCCGACAACCTGACCGTCTTCGAGAACCTTCGCCTTCAGGATCGGAGCTTCCGCGGTTGGGGTTGGAAGCGCTGCGCCCGTCAGTCGATCCGCCTTGCCCTCGACGACATCTTCCCGGGCAACGGGATCTCGGAGAACTCGTTCATCAGGGACCTGTCGGTCGGCCAGCGTCAGATGGTCGAGGTGGCCAGGGCATTCGCGAAGGGCGATCATGACATCAGCCTCGTCATCCTGGACGAGCCGACGTCTTCCCTTGACAACACGTCTGCCGATGCCTTGCTCGATTACATGCGCTTGGCTGCCGGTCGAGGCATCACAACGATCTTCATCTCGCATAAGCTTCGGGAAGTTCCGGCGGCGTCGGACCGGGTCATCGTGATGAAGGACGGGGCGGTGGTAGCGGATCATCCCGTCGCAGGCCTCGATCGGGATGACCTTGTCAGGCTGATGGATGGCGGTGCAACGGGACCGGAGCCATCCGCCACCATACGCGGCAGGCCGGCCCATACTGGATCGCAACTGGTCACCATCCAGTTGGACGACAGCCCCACGGTCATCCAGGTGCGTCCCGGAGAGGTTGTCGGGTTCGGCGGCCTCGATGGTCACGGACAACGCGAGATGATCCGTCGGATCTACAGGCAGGATGCAAAGAGAAAAGGCGCCGACACCAGTCCGAAAGACATAGGGTTCGTCAGCGGTGATCGGGCACGTGAGGGAATCTTCCCGTCCTGGAGCATCGCGAAGAACCTTTCGGTGCGCGGCCTGAGCAAGGTGTCCAGGTTCGGGTTCATTTCGAGGGGTGCTGAGGCAGGGCTAGTGAGCACGTGGCTCGCACGCCTGTCCGTCCGCCTGAACGTCACCACGTCGCTGATGTCGTCGCTTTCGGGGGGAAACCAGCAGAAGGTCCTGATCGGACGCGCGTTGTCGAGCGACGCGCCTCTCATACTGCTCGACGATCCGACCAGAGGTGTCGACCAGAGAACGAAGCTCGAGTTCTACAAGATCTTGGACGCGGAGGCGGCGGGTGGCCGAGCCTTCATCTGGTATGCGACGGAATTCGAAGAGTTGCGCCTCTGCGACCGTGTCTACGTCTTCTACATGAACAGGATCACCGACGAGATCGATGGCGCCGAGCTGAGTGAGGCCAGGGTCCTGAGATCCTCGTTCGCAGGGTTGGAGGTCCGATGATGAACAAGGCCCGGGCGATCGCGCAGACCCTCTCACCGGCCGTTCTGATGTCGTTCGCCGCCCTGCTGAGCATCCTGTGCGTCCTGGTCTACCTGCAGCCACGATCGCTGAGCTATGTCGGGGCGCGTCTCCTGCTGAACTATTCGATGCCACTCGTTCTCGCGGCGGCGGCACAGATGTTCGTGATCGTCCTCGGCGATATCGACCTCGGCATAGGCTCCTTCATCTCGCTGTCCAACGCGGTCGCGGCTCTGTACCTGCCAACGAACGTCGCCTTCGCGAGCCTGCTGTTCGTCGCCGGCGTCCTCGCCTACGCAGGCATGGGAGCGTTGATCGAGATTCGGCGACTTCCGTCGATCGTGGTGACGCTGGGAGCGTCCTTCGTCTGGATTGGCTTCGCGATCATCGTGATGCCGCGGCCTGGCGGCAGTGCGCCCGGCTGGCTGATCGGGCTCGTTCGCGGAACGCCCCCGCTGGTCCCGCCACCCGTCTACCTGGCGCTGCTCGTCTTCCTCGCCTGCTGGAGCATGCTGTTCGCCTCGTCCTACGGTTCCGTTGTTCGAGCGTTCGGCAACAACCCGGCGGCGCTTTCCAAGGCTGGCTGGCGCCTCGTCGGACTGAAGGCGGGCGCTTACGGAGCGGCCGGTGTCTTCGGCGTTCTGGCCGGGATCGTGTTGACAGGGCTCAACACGACGGGCGATGCCACGAGTGGCGGACAATACACCTTGCTCGCCATAGCCGCCGTGATCATCGGCGGCGGTCGTTTCTCTGGCGGCTACGTTTCGCCTGCAGGAACGGTTGTCGGTGCGCTGATCCTGGCTCTTACCGCGGCCTTGCTGTCCTTCATGAACATCTCGACCGACTGGCAGCTGAGCGTTCAGGGCACGCTGTTGCTCATCGTGCTCGGTGTCCGTGCATTCATCGGTGCGGAGCGCCGTCAATGAGGGCCTCCAGCATCGTTGACACGTTCAAGCAAAGCGCCTGGGCGATCGGAGGAGCCACCCTCCTGATCGTTGCCTGTGCAGGGTTTTTCGGGGTCGAGCGCGCTTTACAACTACTCGTAGCGTCTTCGCCGTTCGTGGGCTTCTACGTGATCGTCGGCGTCGGTCAGATGATCGTCATCACGTCGGGTCCTGGCAACATCGACCTGTCGATCCCGGCTACCATGACGTTGAGTGGCTACTTGTCCTTGGGTTTCGTCACCTACGACCACATGCCGGTGCTCGTGGGTGTGTTGGTCGGGCTCCTCATCGGACTTGGTATGGGTGCCTTCAACGCCCTGATGATCATCGCCCTGCGCATTCCGCCGATGATCGCGACGCTGTCCAGCGGCTTCATTCTCCAGTCCATTGCCGTATCGTATTCGCAGGGTTCGACGGCGGCTCCGGCTCGCTTGATCGCGCGCTTCGCGCAGGATCGGGTGTTTGGCCTGTCCGCGATCTTCATCGCCAGCTGTCTCATCCTGACCGGCGTCAGCCTGATCCTCGGTTCCTCGGTGTGCGGACGATACTTGGAGGGTGCGGGGCAGAATCGGGTCGCAGCCCGTTTGTCCCGGATCCCCGTCACCTTGGTAACCATGAGCGTCTACTGCGTCTCAGCTCTCTTGGCGGCTGTGGCGGGGATAGCGTTCGCCGCCTTTTCCGGCGGCGCCTCGTTGTCGATGGGCGATGAGTTCCTGCTGGTTTCGATCGCCGTCGTGGTCCTGGGCGGAACATCGGTTGCAGGCGGCCACTACACCGCGATTGGAACCCTGGCCGGGTCCATTTTCCTCTTCTATGCCGTGACGATGCTCAACGTGTTGCAGTTCAACGCTGGTGTCCGATCGGTCCTGACCGGAGCTCTTATTATCTTGGTTCTTGCTTTCCGGGGAAACGGATGACCGCAAGAAGGTCATAATGGTTCTGTCGGTTCTCGCGTCGACGCGGCGCGGCTGCGGGAGCAGCTGGCATGTCGACGAGACCTACCTCAAGGTCCGCGATCGCTGGGTCTGCTTCTACAGGCGATAGATCGGGGCGGCAACCTGATCGACGCCATGCTGAGCGAGCACCGGGACATGAATGCGGCCAAGACGTTCTTCCGCTCGGCCAGGGGCGACCGCGGGATGTGGGTCGGATTGGGTCGCGACGCGGTGGCCATGGCTTCTATCCGAGGCCGCTCCGCAGCGTGGCGGCCCGGCGTCGCACCAACGCCACCCTGAACAACCGGCTCAGGCAGGACTATCACGGCATTCAGGGCATGATCCGCTGCATGCGCCGCTTCAAGCGAGCATGGCAAACTCCGGGATTTCCCGTCCTCGCCGTTGTCACACCCAGGTCGTTCCCGCCTCCCTCCGCCGCTTCCGCTTCGCAGAGACGCCCGAGTTACTTTCGGGATCATGCAGAACGCGTGACTTGCCGTGTCCGCTACGCTCAGGATCAAGACGCTGGCGTGAAGTGCAGCTGACCGATCTCTGATAGATCGTGCGACAAGACCGCAAGGATCCGGACATCGTGTAGTGCGCGCGGCAGGCACTTGTCGGTGGGTGGTCAGAATATCAATCAGCATTATCCTGTAAAAGCGAGAGCGTTATGCAACTTGCGAATCGTTGCTTGCGTCCATCTTCATCAGGCAACACATCCTTGATTCAGGAATCTTTCATGGCCCGCAGCACCAAAACCACCCGCAACTCCACCAGGCGGACACCCGAGCCTGCACCGAGAAAGCGTCTCGGCCGTCCGCCCGGCTCGAAAAACCGGGTGAAATCGTCCACGTCAACCAAGGCTGTGCCGGTTGTACGCACGGTCCGCGCAGCACCCAGAAGAACGACGGCGGCACCCGCGCCGAAGCTGAACAAGGCGGAGCTCGAGGCGCAAGTCGTCAAACTGGAGCGCAGCATCGCCCGGTTGCGCAAGCAGAATGCTGAGCTCAAGCAGATGGCACGCACAAAGGCGCGTGAAGCCGCCGAAGCTCCGCCTGCGCCGCCCGCTGACAGCAGGCGGTTGCCGAAGCCCAACGGTGCTGCAGCGGCGCGACGTCAAGCAGGAGCAAAGGAAAGGCTGGCGGCGGAGCCACCTGCGGCGGCCAAGCAGACTTCCAAGCGCAGCACCAAGTCGAGGGCATCACGTGCTGCAGAGCCTGATGTCGAGCAGGAGCCCGCGGCGTTTGTAAGCCATGGCGACGCGGTTGCTTTGGAGGAATGAGGATCAGCCGAGGTCGTGGCTGGTCGCTTCAAGGCGAGCAGGATGAGCAGAGACGGCTCCTGATCGGCTGGACCGGGGCTGGACATCGGACTCCCGAGGACTCAGGATTCTGCTCATGCCTCGCCTGCCCTTCGTCCTCCTCTGACTGGTCGTCCACTCCGCTCGCATCAGCGTCGCCTGCTGGGCCTCGTGCAGGCCATCGCCGACGGCCAGACCGATGCCCGCGACATCCTGGCTGCCGTCACGCCTGGCGGCGGCAAGTCGCTGCTGCCGGTACTGGCGGCCCACACCTTGATCGGCGCCGGCTTGGTCGAACGCATCTGCTGGGTGGTGCCGCGCGACAGCCTGCGTCTGCAGGCCGAGGAAGCGTTCGCCGATCCCACCTGGCGGCAGGCGCTCGGCCACGCGTTGTCGGTGCGCGCCGCCGACAACGCGCCCGACCCCAGCCGCGGCCTCGCCGGCTACGTCACCACCTATCAGGGCGTCGCCGCAGCACCCGACCTGCACCTGCGCGAGTTCACGCGTCACCGCACCCTGCTGGTGGTGGACGAGGTGCACCACCTGCCGGCTCTCGGCGAGGTGGATCCGGTCGCCGCCCAGCAGGCCGAGCAGCTGGGCGAGGACCAGAGCAGCGCCTGGTCGGCTGCCCTGCTGCCGCTGCTGGAGTGCGCCTGCGTGCGTCTGCTGCTGTCCGGCACGCTGGAACGGGCGGACGGCAAGGGCATCCTGTGGCTGCCCTACCGCACCGGGCCGAGGGCGCGCACGCGGGAGGTCGAGCTCGACGCGCCGGGCTGGGCGGTGATCGGCTATTCCCGCGCCGAGGCCCTGCGCGAGCGAGCGGTGCTGCCGGTGACGTTCGGTGCGCTCGACGGCGAGGCCAGCTGGCAGGACGAGACCGGCATCGCCCTCGGGCCGCACCGGCTGGCCGGCGGCCACCCGGACGAGACCACCCGCCCTGCCCTGTTCACCGCGCTCCGCACCGGCTTCGCCGAGGCGCTGCTGCGGGAAGCGTTCGTCGCCATCCGCGACCTGCGTGCCCGTCGCCGGCAGGCAAAGGGATTGGCGCCCGGCGCCACGGCCCAGGGTCTCGGCAAGCTGCTGGTGGTGGCGCCCGATCAGGTGGCGGCCAGGCACTACCTGGAGGTCCTGCGCAGCTGGATCCCCCGGGCCCAGGCAGGCGACGCAGCGCAGCTCGCAACCTCCGACACGCCGCGTGCGCACGAGGTGCTGGCGGCGTTCCGGCTCAGGCCGGAGCCGTCGATCCTGGTCACGGTGGCGATGGCTTACGAGGGGCTGGATGCGCCGGAGGTCGCCGTGGTGGCGGCGCTGACCCACATCCGCTCGCGGCCGTGGCTGGAGCAGATGGTGGCGCGCGCCACGCGGGTGGATCCCAGGGCCGGTCCCTACGAGGCGCAGCGGGCGCTGGTGTTCCATCCCGACGACCCGCTGTTCGCTCAGTTCCGCCGGCGCATGGAGCTCGAGCAGGGCACGCTGGCGCGTCGCCCAAAGCCCCGGCGGCCGCAGACCAGCCTGCCGTCGTGGCTGCTGGACCAGCTCGGGACCCCGAAGCCCGGCATCGTGCCGTTGTCGTCGAACGCCCTGGCCTTGCGATACGACACGCTCCGGCCTGGCCCTGAGCTGGCGCTGCGCCGACCGGAACAGGAGGACGCGCAGTGTGAGCTGCTGGACCCACCCTCGGTGCTGGAGCGCCGGCTGCGGATCCGGCTGGGCGAGATGGTGTCGCGGCAGGCGGTGGAGGACGAGGCGGGGCATGCCGGGCTCAAGGGCCGTCTGGCCGGTCCGGGCCTGGCGCACCGCTACAACGCGGTGCTGAAGCGGATCAGCGGCAACAAGAGCCGGGCGCAGATGACGCTGGCGGAGCTGGAAGCGGCGGC
>CAXTMS010000013.1:0-30591 GCA_964245345.1 uncultured Acetobacteraceae bacterium
GCCGCGTCCCTGCCGGTGTCGACGGTGTTCTCCACCGGCGACGGCGGCGTCAGCTCCTATTTCGGCAAGCCGTACTACCAGGATGGTGTCGCCGGCATCACCCTGACCAAGCCGGGGCAGACCCTGACGCAGGACAACGGCGCCGGACCGGTGCTGCAATACGTGCTCCCGGCCGACTTCGCCGGGCGCAACTTGCCCGGCCTGTCGGCCAACGCCGATCCGGAGTCCGGCTACCAGTACATCGAGGAGGGCGGGGTCGTGAACTTCTAGG
Organism: uncultured Acetobacteraceae bacterium; assembly: GCA_964245345.1. Lineage (GTDB taxonomy): Bacteria > Pseudomonadota > Alphaproteobacteria > Acetobacterales > Acetobacteraceae > Lichenicola. The sequence continues at coordinate 272 of CAXTMS010000013.1, forward strand.
GCGGCACCAGCTTCGTCGCCCCGCAGCTCAACGGCGTCAACGCCCTGTACGTGCAAGGGCTGGGCGGACGTACCGGCCAGCTCAACCCGCTGCTTTATTCGCTGGGCTCGCTGATCTCGACCGACATCAAGACCAGCGACAACTCGGGCTACGGAGCCACCGCCAGCTACGAGAACGCGGTCGGCAACGGCGCGCTCGACGCGACCCGGCTGGCGATCGGTCTTGCCGCGGCCAAGCTGATCCGCTGACGCCACACCGGCGGCAGGGGAAGGACCAGGGCATGCGTTCTGGTCCTTCCCGTCCCGGCTACGGCCGCTCGTAGGTTCCGACCAGCGTCCCGCGCGCGATGACGTGTCCCTTGAGAGCCGCGACCAGGGCGCTCCGTCCGGGCACGCTGTCGAACTCGGGCACGGTGTCCAGCGCGAACAGCTGGAACGCGTAGGAATGCGGCCCGTGCCCGCGCGGCGGGTCGGGCGGCAGGTAGGCGCGCTGCATGTACGAGTTGCGCCCCATGTCGAGCGGCTCGCCCTCGTGCTTCGGGCTCGGCAGCGCGCCGGCGGCGAGCGCGCCATCCACCGCCGCCAGCCCGGCCAGGATCGCGTGCACCAGCGGGCGCGGGGTCGGGCTGTCCTGGTCCTCGATCAGCAGCACCAGGCTTTCCGCCTCCGGCGGCACCCCGATCCATTCCAGCGGCGGCGACAGCTTGGCCCCGTCCTCGGTATGCTCGGCCGGGATGGATCCTCCCTGCGCGAAGACAGGCGAAGTCAGCTGGATCACCTCCGGCACCGCGGCGAAGGCCGGGTCGGCCGAAACCAGCTTGTCGGCGCCGCTGCGCACGTTCTGGAGCGCGCGTCCGGCGCCTGCGGGAATGTTCTGCAGCATGAGCGGGGTTCCTGTCCGGTTGCTCCCCTTCACGTTCCGCGCCGGCAAAGCGTTCCGCCCCTCGCGACACCGTGCGGCGGGCGGCCTATATCCTCGACGTCCGCCCACACGAACCGTTCGGTGTCCGTTTCATGAGCCGCTTCTGGAGTGATCGCGTCCACGACCTGGTCCCGTACGTGCCGGGCGAGCAGCCGCAGCGTCCGGGGCTGGTCAAGCTCAACACCAACGAGTGCCCGTACGGCCCGAGCCCGCAGGCGCTTGACGCCATCCGTGCCGCCACCGGCGACGCCTTGCGCCTGTATCCCGATCCGGCCAGCCGGGCGCTTCGGGACGCGCTGGCGCGGCACCACCGGATCGACCGGGCGCAGGTGTTCGTCGGCAACGGCTCCGACGAGGTGCTGGCGCATGCCTTCCAGGGACTGCTCCGGCACGACGCGCCGCTGCTGTTCCCCGACGTCACCTACAGCTTCTACCCGGTGTATTGCGGGCTCTACGACGTGTCCTTCGAGACGGTGCCGCTGGACAGCGGCCTCGCCGTCCGGGTCGAGGACTACCGCCGGCCCTGCGGCGCCATCATCGTCGCCAACCCCAACGCCCCCACAGGCATCGCCCTTCCCCTTGCCGCGATCGAAACCCTGCTCGCCGACCATCCGCAACAGCCGGTGGTCGTCGACGAGGCCTATGTGGACTTCGGCGCCTCCTCGGCGGTGCAGCTGATCGGCCGCCATCCGAACCTGCTGGTGGTGCACACCCTGTCCAAGTCCAGGGCGCTGGCCGGCCTCCGCGTCGGCGCCGCGTTCGGCGACCCGTCGCTGATCGAGGCGCTGGTGCGGGTCAAGGACAGCTTCAACTCCTATCCGATCGACCGGCTGGCCGAGGCCGGCGCGGTTGCCGCGATCAAGGACGAGGCCTGGTTCGAGACCACGCGCGCCCGGATCGTGCAGAGCCGCGGGCACCTCGTCGCGGGCCTGGAGCGGCTCGGCTTTTCCGTGCTGCCATCAGCCGCGAACTTCGTGTTCGCCCGACACGACCGGCAGAGTGGTGCGGCGCTGCAGGCCGCCCTGCGCGAGGCGGGCGTGCTGGTGCGCCACTTCAACAAGCCCCGGATCGCCGACTACCTGCGCATCACGGTCGGCACCGAGGCCGAGTGCGCCATCCTGCTCGACGCCCTGTCGACCATTCTCGCCGCCGAGGCCGCCTAGGCGCTTCGGGCCGACGCGTCTTCCCGCACCGGCCGGAGGGCACGCCTGCGGGCCGCGAGGCCGGCGACCGCCACCAGAAGCGCCGCGATCGGGATCAGGACGCCGCTCGCCGGCAGGATCCACGAGGCACCGCCGTACCACACCCCCACCGGCACCAGCGGAGGGGTGTCGCCTGGATCGAACGGGCGGCGGGACAGCTTCCCGTCCGCGCCGACCGCCGCCTTCCGCATGTTCAGCCGGAGAAAGATGAACGCTGTTCAGGGCTCCACCAGCAGCCCCGTCGCGTAGCCGATTCCGGGCCTGTTCCAGCCAGGGGCCGGGCCAATGCCCAGGCCGACAAACGCAGCCATGGCGACACGCAGCCGGCCAGGAGGTCGAAGCGGCCGCCGAACCGGCTGAACCGCCCGGCACCGGCCGCCAGCCATCCGCTGCCGCAGGCGAAGCAGGATGCGGCGCCGAGACTGGTCAGGAGCCGGAAGGCGGTCAGGGTGTCCGGGCTGACCGGCGTCCGGGCCAGACGACCCGCCAGCGGCCGCATCGCTCGGTGCAGGATGGTCTGGTGACCCAACGCTGATCCACGATGCGTCCGCTCCCGGTGCCGGCAGTCGAGCCACCGTGGCCGGAGGCTTGGCCGCCTCCCAGGCCGATGCCATACAATGCGGTGACGGGCCGCCAACAAGGCCCGTTCCGGGACGGACGCCATCTTCCGTCCCAAGGATCAACAGGGAGAAAGTCGATGCGCGCCTTCCAGGGACAGTTTTCCGACAACCAGCCGATCCGACGCAGCGTCGCGGAAAAGCAGAAGCAGCTGCGCGAGCTGCGCGAAACCCTGGCGGCAATGAAGGCGCATACGGCACCCGCCCTGCGCGACAGCGTGCGCCGGCGCATCGCCGAGCTCGAGGTCGAGCTGCGCGGCACCCCCGCGGCCACGTCCGCCGCCGCGTCGGCCCCCGCTCGTCCGTCGCGCCCCGCCGGCTGAGCGTTCAGTCGAATTCCGTCGGCAGTTCCGGCTGCCGATGGTGCGCGAACAACCGCGCGATCTGGTGCGACAGCACCCGGCCGGTCGACAGCTCGGCCGGGATCTCGTGCTCGGCCCAGAACCGGGCGTCGCTGGTTTCGATGTTCGGCCCGCTCGCCACCGGCGCGTCCCTCAGCAGCGTGCACAGGAAGAACAGCTTGTAGATCGAGAACGGTCCGGCGGGATGATGGCCCTGCCGCCCCCGGTCGTGCAACAGCGCCAGCTTGTCCGCCCGCACCACGTAGCCGGATTCTTCCAGCACCTCGCGCACGGCGCATTCGGAGGCGGTCTGGTTCACGTCCGCCCAGCCGCCCGGCAGGGTCCAGCGGCCGCCATCGGCCAGCTCGCGCACCATCAGCAGACGCCCCTTCGCGTCGAACACCGCGCCGCGCACGTCCACCTTGGGCGTCGCGTATCCCGTCTCGGCGACGAACGACGCTTCCAGCGCGTCCGCCGTCGCCGCCCCGCCGCTCGACGCCGCCATCATCCGCGCCGCCAGCGCGGTCAGCGCCTGGTAGCGCTCGACGTCGTACGGGTCGCGGGTGAAGGCGAGGCCGCTCTGCGCCAGCGCCTGCACCTCCCGTGCCCAGACCAGCCAGGCCGGCTCGTTCATCCTCGTTCCCTTCCGTCCAGCACCGACACCGAGGCCGCCTTGACCAGCGCGACCAGCGCGACTCCTGCGGCCAGCTCCAGCCGGGCGACGGAATCCCGCGTCACCCGCGCCAGCAGCACGGCACCCTCGCCCGGACGTGGTTCCAGCACCACCACCGCTTCCGCCTGTCCCGCCGGACGGATCGCCCGCACACGCATCGGCAGCGCGTTCTGGGCGCTGGTTGGCGGCGCCGCGCCGGTCGGCCGCAGCAGCACCACCTCGCGCGCCGGGATCGACAACCGCAGCCGCGTGCCCAGGCCGAGCGGCAGGGTCGCGACCGACAACGCGAACCCGTCGGCCTCGATCCGGCTCAGCCCGCGTTCCGGCTGGTGTCCCGACACCACGCCCTCCAGCAGCGCCGCCGCGTCCGGCTGGTCGGCCATCGCACCGGACAGGATCGCCGCCACCGGCCCGCACGCCACCACGCGCCCGTCCTCGACCAGCGCCAGCGTGTCGCACAGCTGCATCGCTTCCTGCCGCTGGTGCGTGACGTACAGGATCGGCAGCCCTGCCTGCGCACGCAGCCGGGCCAGGAACGGCAGGATCTCGGCCCGGCGCGGGGCGTCGAGCGCGGACAACGGCTCGTCCATCGCCAGCAGCGCCGGCCGCGACAGCAGGGCGCGCCCGATCGCCACGCGCTGCCGCTCGCCGCCGGACAAGGCGCGGATGCGCCGGCGCAGCAGGGTGTCCAGCCCCAGCAGCGCCACCACCTCGTCGAAGCCGGGTCCCGCCGCCGACACCGGCGCGCGCCTGGCGCCGTAGCGCAGGTTTCCCGCCACGGACAGATGCGGGAACAACCGGCCGTTCTGGAACACGGTGCCGACGCGGCGTTGTTCCGGCTTCAGCCAGATTCCCGGTCCCGACAGCACCCGGTCGCCCAGCCTGATCTCGCTCCAGTCCGGCCGGAAGAAGCCGCACAACGCCGACACCAGCGAGCTCTTGCCGGCACCCGATGGCCCGAACAGCCCGACGATTCCGGGCAGGGGCGCCTGGAGCGACAGGTCCAGCGCCTGTCCGGTCGCGAACCGGTGTCGCAGCCTGACATGAAGCGTCACCGCTGCCGCAGACGGCGGAGCAGCAGTTCGGACAGCAACAGCCCCAGCAGCGCCAGCACGATCGACACCGTGGCCAGCCGTCCCGCCATTGCCTCGCCGCCCGGTACCTGCAGCGCCTCGTAGATCGCCAAGGGCAGGGTCTGGGTGCGACCGGGGATGCTGCCGGCAAAGGTGATCACGGCGCCGAACTCGCCGAGGCTGGCGGCATAGCCGATCGCCAGCGCCGCCAGCACCCCGGGTGCCGCCAGCGGCAGCGTCACGGACAGGAAGCGGTCCAGCGGGCCGGCGCCGAGACCGGCTGCCGCCGCCTGCAGTTCCGGATCGATCGCTTCCAGCGACAGCCGGATGGTGCGCACCATCAGCGGCAGCACCATCACCGCGGTCGCCAGCGCCGCACCCTCCGCGGTGAAAGCCAGCCTTGCCCGGAACAGGTGCCACAGCACCGCCCCCGTCGGTCCGTGCAGCCCGAACAGGAGCAGAAGCAGCCAGCCCGTCACCACCGGCGGCAGCACGGCCGGCAGGTGCACCAGCGCGTCCAGAAGCGGCCGTCCCGGCAGCACCGGCCGTGCCAGCAGCCATGCCAGCGCCAGGGCCACCGGCAGCGCGGCGGACACCGCCATCAACGCCACGCGCAGGGTGAGCCGCACCGCCTCCCACTGCCCAGGATCGAGCCCGAGCCAGGGCATCAGGGGCGGGTCTGGAACCCGGCGGCGCGGAACACCGTGGCGGCCGGCGCCGCGTGCAGGAAGCGCAGCAACGCCCTCGCTTGCGGCGACGCCGTCAGCGCCGCCGCTGGATACAGGATCGGCGGATGGCTCGACTCGGGAAAGGTTCCGGCCACCATCAGCCCGGGCGCCGCCCGGACGTCGCTGCCGTACACGATCCCAGCTTTCACCTCGCCGCGTTCCACCAGCAGCAGCGCCGCCCGCACGTTCTCCGCCGGAGCCAGCCGGTCGGCCACCGTTGCCCACAACCCGAGCGTGGTCAGCGCCGCCTTGGCGTAGATCCCGGCCGGCACCGAGCCGGGGTCGCCCACGGCGAGCCGCCCGCCCGGCCCGAGCAGCCCGGGAAGGTCGAGCCCCGGGCCGATCGCCACCGGCGGCTGTCCCTGCTTCTCCACCAGCACCAGCGTGTTGCCGAGCAGGTCGCCGCGCGTGCCCGGCTGCACCAGTCCGCGGGCAGCCAGCCAGTCCATCCACTTCTCGTCCGCGGACACGAACAGGTCTGCCGGCGCACCCTGCGCCGCCTGCTGCGCCAGCACCGCGCTGGACGCGAACGACAGCAGCGGCTTCGGGTGCCCCTGCGCCGCCCACAGCTCCGCAACCCGGCCCATGGCGTCGGTCAGGCTCGCGGCGGCGAACACCGTGACCGGCCGTTCCGCCGCCCATGCCCAGCCGCGCGACCCCGTCAACGCCGCAACGGCGATGACCAACGCGAGAACGAGTCGGGCAACCCTCGCGCCAGCTACACCCATTCTGTCCGCTGCCATGTCCGGTTCCCGTTGACGGAAGCAGACCCTAGATGGAACCGCGTCCCGCGACCAACTCCCGGAACACCGGGTTCGGAAACCGTCCATGACCCTTTCGCCCGCCTCCGTGGCCGACACCCTGGACCGCCTGCGCGCGCGTTGCCCGCTGGTGCACAGCATCACCAACCTCGTGGTCACCAACAGCACCGCCAACGCCCTGCTGGCGGTCGGGGCGTCACCCGCCATGGTCGAGTCGGAGGAGGAGGCGGCTCCGTTCGCGCGGGTCGCCGACGCCCTGGTGGTCAACCTCGGCACCATGAGCGCCGAGCGCGCCCGCGGCATGCACGCCGCCGCCTCGGCCGCCCGGGACGCCGGCACGCCCTGGGTTCTCGATCCCGTCGCGGTGGGCGCGCTGGAGTTCCGCTCAACCGTCGCCGTCGAGTTGCTGGCGCACCGGCCGCAGGCGATACGCGGCAACGCGTCGGAGATCCTCGCCCTCGACGCCCTGCTTGCGGGCGGAAAGGCGGTCGCCGGCCGCGGCGTCGATGCCGCCCATGCGGCGGGATCGGCGCTGGACCCCGCCCGGCGGCTGGCGCAACGCAGCGGCGCCGCCGTCACCGTCAGCGGGCCGGTGGACCTGGTGACGGACGGGCAACGCGTGGCCGGGATCGGCAACGGTCATCCCTTGATGACACGCGTCACCGGGCTCGGCTGCACGGCGACGGCGCTGATCGGCGCCTGCCTCGCGGTCGAGCCCGACCCGTTCCTGGCGTCCGCGCACGGCATGACGCTGATCGGCCTGGCCGGCGAGCTCGCCGCGGAACGGGCCCGCGGCCCCGGCTCGCTTCAGGTGGAGCTGCTCGACGCGCTGTACCGTCTCGACCGTTCAACGATCCTGGCCCGCGCACGGCTGGAGCTGCACCCGCTTGCCTGAACCCAGCCTGGAACATATGGTGAACGAGATCCGGCGGCCGATGCCGGGCGATCTGCAACGGCGAGGCGTTCCCGCGATGTCGATGACCACCCGGATCATCTACCAGCCTTATCACCATGCCGGCCATGCCTCGCTCCGCGCCGGCACCCCGGTCGCCTGCCGCACCGCGGAGGAAGGGCTGCGCCGGGCCGAGCGCGCCTTTTCCGCAGGGCTGGTGGCGGGCGCCGACGTGGTGCTGGTGCGGCACGACGAGGATGCCGACGAGTTCGGCGATCCCGAGTTCATCGGCCGGCTCGGGAGCACGCCCGATCCGGCCGATCCATGCTGACCGGGGCCCTCAACCGGCCTGGCGCCGCGGCAGCTGGCGGCGCAGCAGGTCCTCGAACTGCTTGAACACGGGCGCGCGGAGAACGGTGAAGTTCGTGCGGCTCGGCTCCGCCGCCGCCGCCTCGTCCTGCACGTCGCCGGCGGCGACGAACTGCATCTCCGAGGAGCCTTCCAGCGCGGCGGGCGAGTCGTAGATGTGCAGGTCTTCGCGGTGCTGGAGGTTCCAGCGGCTGGTCAGCACCAGGCCGGGCGTGTTGCAGATCCAGCGGTACTTGGCGAGGGCTGCGCCCAGCGGGGCGATGAACCCGTCGGCGCGCGAACACCACAGCACGCTTCGAAGCGCCGACCGGTTGATGTTGTCGACGAACCGCACGCCGGACCGTGCCGCGACGTCCGCCAGCGCGCGTCCGAGCGCCAGCTCGTGTGCCAGGTCGCTGCCGGACGCGGCCTGTTCGGCCTGGCCACGATCCTGAACGTCGTTCAAGCCGTCCAGCACCACCGTGCAGCCGGGAAAGGCGCGGGCGAGGTGGCGGAGCAGGGCGGTCGCGAACTCGTCCAGGTCGGTCATGGTGCGGTTGCCGGTGCGGATGCCGAGCAGGATCACTGGCGCCGGCCGGCGCCTGGCCGCATCCGCGTCCCGGCGCGTCGCCTGCAGCTCGGGCCGTCCTTCGGCCGCGCCCAGCACCGGGCCGCGGAGCGCGGCCGGCACGCTGATCGCGGTGTACTTGATGACGCGCTGGCGGCGCCGGTAGAACGTGTCCACATGCGACGCGAACGGCGCATCGTGCCGCGCGATGCGCTTGTCCAGAACCGGGAAGATCAGCTCCTCCGGCCCGAAGAACTGCTGCGTGCGGCCCAGCTCGAACACTTGCAGCTGCGGCAGCCGGTCCGTCGGCAGGTTCTGGCGCAGCATCACCGCGAGCCCGGACAGGTCCTGCCACACGTAGTGTCCGATGTGCACGGCGCACTCGCCGAACACCAGCTGCACGACGGGATCCACCGGCTGGTCCCGCCCTTCCGCCAGCGCCCCGTTGAAGCGGCAAAGATGGCGCAGCATGGCGTCGCCGACCCGCGGGAGGGGCGCGAAGTCGTGGGCGGTGGCCGGCGTCTGCATCACCAGCAGCTCCGCGGTCGGGAAGTACAGCGCGTAGTTGCGGAAATGCCCGCCCGAGCAGATCACGTAGAACACCAGCCCGGTCGCCTCCTGGAGAAAGCGGTAGGCGAAGCAGTCGCGCTCCAGCAGAAGCGCGAACCCGTCGCTGTCCACCGGGTCGCCGTTTGCGGGCGACGGCCATTGCATGCGCCCGGTCCGGAGCAGCCGGTTCGCTTCCTGCTCGATGGGGTGGAGCAGGGCGCGACGCATCAGCTCCGGATCGAAGCCGCTCAGGCCGCGCCCCGTCGGCACCAGGTAGCCGAGCCCGGGCGGCAGCGTGTCGCTGAGCGACCAGATCCGGGTCTGGCCGCCGCGACCGTTCGTCTCCATCCAGGCCGGAGCCAGGCTGCCCAGGTCGGCGGCCGGCACGCCGCTTATCATCGGGCTGGACGGCGGAGGCGACCCGGTGCGTCCCAGCACCCCCTGCTCCCACATCGCGTCGAACATCGGCATCACCTGGCGCAGCACGTGCTCCTGCAGGGCGGCCGGCAGGTGGCCGAGGTGGTGTCCGACCAGGCGTCCGTGCAGGTCGGTGAACCAGGCCGCGCACCTGCCGTCACGATGGCGCAGCGCGATCGTCAGGATCGGCGCGAGGCCGGTTTCAATCCCCTCGATCCGCCACCCGTCCTGCAGCTCGGCGGGGCTTCCGCCGCCAAGCGGCACCAGCGCGCCGGGATGCCCGATCCGGTAGCCGTTGGTGCCGGCGATGGGCTCGACGCGGAGCGGCGGCGGCGGCCCCTGCCAGGTCTGGGCCGCCTGCACCGACGACGTGGGAGCGTCCAGCAGCGCGTCCAGCCCGCGACGCACCACCTGCGGCAGGCGGAGATAGGCCTGCACCGCGGGCGGCATGCCGATCCGGATCGGCGCGTCGCGCGTCATGGACAGCCACAGCGCCACCTCGCGCATGCGCGCCGCCGATCGGGCGCGCTCCGCCTGCGGCCGCTCGTGCGGCGGCGGCGCCATCCGGCCGCCATTGTCGATGTTCCACCAGGCGAACTCGCCGTTCTCGTGGCGCAGCACCAGCAGCCAGAGCGGGTCGAGCAGGGTGAACAGGCTGTCCGCCCGCCAGCCGGGATTGAACAGCCGCACCGGCCGGTCGGCGCTCATCAGCGCGATCGGAGGCCGGCCGGGGATGCGCAGGAGCATCCCGTCCGGACCGTGGTGCACCGGACGCTCGATCAGCAGCGGCAGCGCCCCGCCGACCGCGTCATCGGCCAGCCTGGTCCCGGTTCCTTCAAACACGCCACACCTCGCAGCAGGACACGCGGCCGCGTCCGGACTGCCCGATCGTCATGGGACCGCCGAATGCCGTCGCACCAGCCCGGTAAATGCCGCGAACAACGCCGAGCGGTCCACGATGAAATCGCTGTACCCGTCATGGTGCCCGGACAGGAGGAACGGGACGGTGTCGCGCACCCGCCGGTGCCGTTGAACAGGGCCTTCGCTGGCCGCTCCCTGTGGCCGGCCGGAGGGTGACTGTGGAGGTCGGTGCGGCGGAACAGGTTCCAGCAACCGACAGCACAAGGCCCGGGCTGTCGCAGATCCAGCGTCACGTTGTGAGCGCCGCCCCCGGCGGGGCGGTGAACGTGTCCGCCTGGCTGCACCACAGCGCGGACCGGTTGATGGCGTCGACGAACCGGATCCCGGCCCGCTCGACCGCGCCGCCCGGGCGATGCCGGGCCGCGGGCGGCTCGGCCGCGGTCGCCGGCGTCGTTCATCCCGTCCAGCATCACCGGGCAATCGGGAACGCGTTGCCGAGGTGAAACGTGGGCGCCGCACAGACCCAATGCCCGAGGTCGCCCAGGGAGCGGTCGCCGAAGCGCATGCCGAGCAGAATCTCGGTTCGGGCGCGCCCGTGCAGCCTCCGCCTCCCTGCCTGGCGCGGCGGTCTACCTGATGACGCCCTTGTTGCGTCGGAAGAAACGTGCCGAGAGCGGCGACAAAGCCGTCCGGATGCCGGGTGGTGCGACTTCTGAACATCGGGAAGACGGGCTTGGCCGGGACGAACACGCGCGAGCGGCTTGTTCGTCCCTGCGGGTAAAGGTTGGCAGGCGACTCCGCACCGCCTCGATGCCGGCTGCTCCCGGGATGCCGCGGATCGCCAGCAGGCGGTTTGACAGGACGGACCGCCCGTGTTGGGTGCGGCGCCGCCTTCCCCGACCCGCGCGTCCAGGACCCGACGACGATGAACCAGCCTTCCGCGACCGGGCCAAGCGCCTTTGTTTCCTTCTTCCGGCGGCGCGGCCGGATCCTGGTGCTCCTGCTGCTGGTCATCGGGTGGTGGCTGCACGGCCTTGCGGCGAGAGCGCAGGACCGCGCCGACGACGGCACCGGCGCGACCGGACACGCCCGGACCGTCGACCCGCTGGCCGGGCTGACCCCGCTCGAGCGGCAAAGGCTGCGGACCATCCTGGACGCGCCGGTCCCGGCCGCACCTGCTGCCGCGGCGCCGGCCGGCGCCGCCAAGGCCGCGGCACCCGCCGCCGCGTCCAAGCCGAAAACGGTCAGCGTGGCGCCGGACAGCCTGGCCGGCCAGGTACTGGTCGAGGCGACGCTGTTCCGGCACGGCCTGCTCGCGGACGGCTCGACCTTTCTGCGCTTGTTCGGCGACATCGCCCTGTCCGGCCGCTGGCTGCAGCGCGAGATGGTCGATCCCGCCGCGCGGGGCGCCCTGTTCGACGCGTTCTGGCGCAGCGCGCTGGTGGTGCTCGTGGGGCTGGGGACCGAGCACCTGCTGCTTCTGGCGCTGCGCCGCCCGCTGCGCGGGCTCGGCCGCGACGCCGTCCGGGCCGGCGAGGAGACGAGGGAAGCGTTGTCCCGCGACGACCCTGCCGCCGGTCCGCTGCAGGCGGGGCTGCCGGCTCCGCTCGATGCGGCGCCGACGACGACGCTGCCGGGAGCCGGTCCGTCCGGCACGCCGGCCGTGCCGACGATCTTGTCGTCGCAGCCGGCCGGGGAAGCGCCCGACCTGCCATCAGCCGCGCTTCTGCCTCCGGACGCCGTGCCGTCCGGCGAGGCGGCGCTTGGCGAGGAAAGCCAGGCGGAGCACCGGTCGCGCGACGCCGCCCACAGACGCAACACCTTGCGCGTGCTCCGACGCGTGCCCTTCGCGCTGCTGCGCCTGCTGTTGAAGCTGCTTCCGCTCGGTGCCTTCCTCCTGGTCGGCAACGGGTCCGCAACCCTTGTCGCCGCGGCACCCCGGACGCAGCTGGTGATCCTTGCCGTCACCAACATCTACGGCGTCAGCCGCAGCCTTTGGCTCCTGATGGACATGCTTCTGGCGCCGCGGGCACCGGGCGTGCGGCTGGTCGAGGTGTCGAACGAGGCCGCGCGGTTCCTGATCCGCTGGTGGGGCTGGCTGGTGGCGGTGTTCACCGTCGCCATCTGCATCACCGATGTCGGCCGCATCCTGGACCTGCCGGCACGCGCGGCGCTGGCGATCACGCGGGCGGTGGTGCTGGTCGAGCACGTCCTGGTCGCGGTGCTGATCTGGCAGACCCGGCGCAGGGTCGCGGAAAGCCTGCACCCGCCGCGACGACTGCGGCAGCGTTCCTTCGGCCGGGTGCTGGTGGTCCTGGCCGACCGCTGGTGGGTCGCGGCGCTGTTCTTCGACGCCGCCTTCTGGTTCGTCTGGGCAGCGCAGATACGCGGCGGCTATGCCAAGATGTGGCAGCTGTTCCTATCCAGCTGCATTGTCATCTTCGTTTGCCGCCTGGTCGCCATCATGCTGCTGGGCGGCCTGGACCGCCTGTTCCGGGTCGAGCCCGGCGTCGCGCTGCAGCATCCCGGCCTGGTGCAGCGCGCCGGCCGCTACTACCCGGTGCTGCGTCGCATCGTGGTGTGGGCGCTGAGCGTGGCCGGTGCGCTCACCCTGCTGCAATGGTGGGGCGTCCCGGCGCTCGGCTTCTTCACCCACGGCACGCTCGGCACCCGCCTGTTGTCCGCGCTGGTGACGGTGCTGACCACGCTGGTGGTGGGCGTGCTGGTCTGGGAGCTGGTGAACGGAGCACTCGATCGCCAGATCGGGCGGTTCAACGACACCAACCAGGCGGCGCGCGCGGTGCGGCTGCAGACCCTGCTGCCGATCCTGCGCACCCTGCTGTTCGTGGTGCTGGGCGCGATCCTGGTGCTGACGGTGCTGAGCGAGGTCGGCGTCGACATCGCGCCGCTGCTGGCCGGCGCCGGCATCCTCGGGGTCGCGGTCGGCTTCGGCTCGCAGAAGCTGGTGCAGGACTTCATCACCGGCATCTTCCTGCTGGTCGAGAACGCGATGCAGGTCGGCGACACCGTGACCGTGGCCGGAATCAGCGGCACGGTGGAGCACCTGTCCATCCGCACGCTCCGCCTGCGCGGCGGCGACGGCTCGATCCAGATCATCCCGTTCTCGTCCGTGTCCACCGTCGCCAACATGAGCCGCGACTTCGCGGTGGCCACGATCAGCATCGCCATCGCGTTTTCCGAGGACACCGACCGCGTATGCGACATGCTGGGCGAGGTCGGCGCCGCGCTGCGCGACGACGAAGCGTTTGCCGACAAGATCCTGGCCGATTTCGCCTTGAACGGCATCGACAGCCTGGGCGAGTACGCGGTGGCGATCAGCGGCACGATGCGATGCACCGTGTCCGGGCGCTGGCCGGTGCAGCGCGAGTTCAACCGTCGCCTGCGCGCCCGGCTGGTGGACGGCAACGTCGCCCTGCCGCAGATGCACCGCACCCTCGACATGCCGGCCTTGCCCGGCCTGCTCGATCGGGCGCAGCCTCATGCGGCGATCCCGGACCAGGACACGAGCCATGGCTGATCCCACCGCCGCTCCGGAACAGGCCCTCGCCGCGAACGGCTACGCCTTCGTCCCGGCGGCGCGGATGCGGGCGTTGCTCGGATCTGCGGTGCTGGAGCGCTGGGACGGATTCGCGTCGAGTTGGGACCATCTCGGCGTCGACCGCTACATGGCGGATGGCGGCCGCTACCGCCGCCGGCGCCATGCGGTGTTCGCCGCCAGCGCCGGAGGGTTCGAGCGCAAACCGCACCAGCCGCACTACCAGAGCCGCGACCACAACGCCCTGAACGGCGGCATCGAGCGCTGGTTCACCCCCGTCGAGGACCAGGTCGCCACCCATCCGGTGCTGCTGGCGATCCTGTCCGCCTGCCACTCCGTGTTCGAGGACATGACCCCGCCCGGCGCCCGTCCGGACACCTGGCACGTCGAGCTGCACCAGTTCCGGATCGAGCCCAGCGACGGGATGGACGGGCAGCCCACCCCCGAAGGCCTGCACCGCGACGGCGTCGACTGGGTGCTGGTGCTGCTGGTGGCGCGCGAGAACATCGGGAGCGGGGTCACCAGCATCCACGACGCGCAGCGCCGCCTGCTCGGCTCCTTCACGCTGCGCGAGCCGCTGGACGCCGCCTTTGTCGACGACGGCCGGGTGTATCACGGCGTCACCGCCATCCGTCCGCTGGACCCGGCGCTACCCGCGCATCGCGACGTGCTCGTGGTCACCTTTCGGCGGCAGTAGGCCGGCGGGCGCCGCCGCGGCGACCGGACGCGAAACCGGCCTGGCCGCCCGGGGTTTGAAGCGGTGCATCGAAGGAGCATCGCGTGTCCGGCGTCATCAAGACCTTTCTGCTCGGCGTCGGCCTGGCCGGCCTCGCCACCCTCGTCTGCCCGCACATGTGGTCCGGCCTGCGCCGTCGCGGCACCAACGGTCCGCCTGCAGCGTGACCGGCCGGCCGGAACGACGCCGGGACGGGCTCAGCGGCTGATCCCGAGGCCGGGCTTGACCGTGGACCGGGCAACGGTGAACCGGTTCAGCATGTCGAACCAGAACGGCGCACCCAGCGTCACCGCGAACGCCGTCACGATCCAGCCGACCAGCATCTGCAGCACGGAACCGGGATCGAGCGGGCCCGGTTTTCCGCCAACGCCGGGACGGCGCAGCTGCTGCGGCAGCGGATCGCCCCAGCCGCACGGGAACCGGATCTGCGCCAGCTCGCCGCGAAGCGCTGCGAACCCTTGCCTGGCCTGTTCCGGCACGCCGCCCGCGTCGTGCGGCACCAGCGAGGCCGCCTGAGACACCGCCCCATCGCGCAGCGCCTTGTCCTCGAACAGCGCCTTGCCGACGCTGAACGCGTCGACGTTCATCACGGCCGCCGTTGCCAGCCCGATCCCGAACAGCATCACCTGGGTGCGACGCTTGTACCAGCCGGACACCCGCTCCATGCAGCTGTCGAACCAGCGTTCGATCGCCCACCGGACGCGCCCGAGGTCGTCTTCCGCACCGTCCAGCGCGCTCAACAGCGCCCGCCTGATACGGCCGTCCGGCATCGCCTGCGCCCGGGCCGACAGCGCCCGGACCGTGACCGCCTCGCCCGAAGCCGGGCTTCCGCCACCGATCGGCCCGCGCACCACGAGGTCCAGGAAGGCGCGCGCGAAGTTCCCGGCCGGGATGTACGCCGGAAGGTTACCGCGCCGTTTGATCGGCATGCGCAGCGACCGGCTGCCGGTCAGCAGGCTCCGGTGCGGCTGCAGCTGCTCGGGCGCATAGGTTCCGTCGAACAGCGCGAACACCATCGGATGGGAATACAGCGCGCGCGCCGTTCCCTGCCCGTCGGGATCGTCCAGCATCTCCCGGATGCCGCGCTCGAGGTCGGAGGCGCGGGTGTTGAGGATCGCCTCGATCGCCTCGCGGATCGCCGAGCAGACCAGGCTGACGAACAGGAACAACAGGCAAAGCCCGATCGCAACGTCAAGAACGACTGATCCGAGCATCGCATTCCTTCCGCCGCCGCCGGCCAGCCCGCACCCAGGCAGGCACCGACACGCCGATCCTGACCGCTTCGACGCACCGGAACAACGTCATCCGGTTGCGCAATCCCCGGCAGGACGAGGCGTCGCCAACGTTAGGGATGCGTAAGGGAATCGTTCCTATCCTGGCGCGACCAGAAGTTGATCCGGTGGTCCCGCGCGAACGGGGCGATCCGGACGCGGAGCCAGCGTGTTGCCGTACCCTTCCTCGTCCCTGCGCGTCCAGCCCGTCGACAACAGCCGGCCGGCCGATGCGGGCGAAGCGCGCGCGCCGGTTCCGGGCCTGCACCTGCGCGCCACGCTTGACGGTCTGGACGCAGGGCTCGTCACCTTCAACAGGACGCTCGACATCCTGTTCGTCAACAGCCGGCTTGGTTCCGTGCTGGAGATCGAGCCCGCGGTCGCAGGCGGGGTCGGATCGCTGCTGATGCTGATGGAAGCGAGCGCCGTCCTGTCCGCGACGCTGGTGCAGCAGGTGCACGAGGCCTGCCAGGGGGCGGTCGACGGGCGGATCTCCCAGGAGCTGACGCTTGCGGCACCGGGAGCTCGCTTCTTCTCCCTGCGCGTGGCCCCGCTGGCGGACCGGCACTGGATGGCCTGCTTCACCGAGGTGACCGCGCAGCGCACCGCAGAAGCGCAGGCGGTCGAGCGGGCGAAGTGCGATCCCTTGACCGGCTTGCTCAGCCGCACCCTGTTCAACGACCAGATCGCCGTTCTTCTCGGCGCCGGACCGGACCACGAGCCGACCGGCCAGCCGGCGACCGGCTCGCCGGACCCGTTGCGGCACGCGGTGATGGCGGTCGACCTGGACCGGTTCAAGAGCGTGAACGACACGCTGGGCCATTCCACCGGCGACGGGCTGCTTTGTCTGGTCGCCAAGCGGCTGCGCTCGGTGCTGCGGCAGCACGACGCGCTGGCCAGGCTTGGCGGCGACGAGTTCGCCCTGCTGGTGTCGCCGGCGCCGGACCGGACCGTGCTGGACCAGCTGGCGCGACGGATCACCGACGTGATCGGCCGCCCCTACCTGGTTGACGGGCACCTGGTGAACATCGGCGCCAGCATCGGCATCGCCGTCTTTCCGGAGGATGGCGGCACGGAGGCCGAGCTGCTGCGGAACGCCGACCTCGCCCTTTACGACGCCAAGGCCATGGGCCGGAGCACCCACAGCTTCTTCAAGCCGGAGATGGATGCGCGCGCGGTGGCGCGGCGCCTGATCGAGATCGACCTGCGCAAGGCGCTGGCGCTGCGCCAGTTCGAGCTGCACTTCCAGCCGCAGATCGACCTGGAGCGGCATGCCATCGTCGGCTTCGAGGCGCTGCTGCGCTGGCGCCACCCCGAGCGCGGCATGGTGTCCCCCGCCGATTTCATCCCGCTCGCCGAGGAGATCGGGCTGATCGTGCCGCTGGGCGAATGGGTGCTGAACCAGGCCTGCCTGGAAGCGACGCACTGGTCGGAGCCGGTCACCATCGCCGTCAACGTGTCACCATACCAGTTCGAGGATACCGGCAGGCTGGTCGAGGCGGTGGGCCGGGCGCTCAGCCTGTCCGGCCTGCCCGGTCGCCGGCTGGAGATCGAGATCACCGAAAGCGTGCTTCTACGCAATGCCGAGCCGGTGCTGGCGGCGCTGCACCAGCTGCGCGGGATGGGCGTGCGTGTGGCGATGGATGATTTCGGCACCGGCTACTCGTCCCTGAGCCAGCTGCACAGCTTCCCGTTCGACAAGATCAAGATCGACCGGTCCTTCGTGAAGGACCGCGGCGACGACGCGGGCCAGAACGCGATCATCCGGGCGATCACCGCCCTCGGCACCAGCCTGGGCATGAGCACCATCGCCGAAGGCGTGGAAACCGCCGGCCAGCTGGAGCGGATACGCGACGGCGGCTGCACCTCCGTGCAGGGCTACCTGTTCAGCCGGCCGGTGCCGGTGGCGCAGGTGGCCGGGCTTATCGCCGGCTACAACCAGTCCGAATCAGCCCCCACTTCCTGAAGGAGTTTGCTCATGCCCGAGCTGTACCAGGTCGTTTACTGCAGCCGAAACCGCATCCCGGGGGCACCGGAGATGGTGTCGAAGAACATCGGCGGGATCCTCGCCAGGTCGCGCGAGAACAACGCCCGTGACCAGGTCACGGGCGGGCTGCTGTTCAGCGACGGATGCTTTGCCCAGGTGCTGGAAGGACCGATGGAAGCGGTGATGGCCGCCTTCGAGCGCATCCAGTGCGACGAGCGGCATGGCGAGATCGTTGTGCTGCAGTCGGGCCCGATCGCCGAGCGGCACTTCGCCGGATGGTCTATGGCCTTCACCGGGACTCGGGCGCTCGGCGCGACCAAGGTGGCCGGGCTCGGCCTCAGCGACACCCTGACTGCCCGCTCCGGCGGCGGCGAAACCGTGCTCGGCCTGCTGCGGTCGGTGGTGGTGCGCGAAACCGAATGGCTGGAAACCGTCTAGCCGCCGGACGCTTGCTTCATCCGGACCAGCCGCCACCGTCTGGCGACGATCGCAGCGCCTGCCAGCAGCCACAACCCCCACAACAGCAGCAGCCGGGGCGGCAGGTCGCGCAGGAGCAGCACGATCGTCGCCCCCTGCGACGCGATCGCCAGAACGGACGCGAACCACAGCACGCCGACCGGCAGCGGCAGCGGCGAGGTGCTGTAGGCGGCAGGGTCGGCACGCGCGTTGAGCGGCGCGCAGGCGACCGACAGGATCGCCGAGATGCTGGCGCCGAGCCCGCTCACCCGGATGATGCTTCCCACGTCCAGCCCCGCCAGCAGTGGCACCGCGCCGATCAGCCCCAGCAGCAGCAATGCCCCAACCGGCACGCCGCGCCGGCTGGTGCGGCCGAACGCCTGCGGCAGCCACCCGTCCGAAGCCGCCATCAGAATGCTGCGGCTGCCCCACAGCATGTGCGCGTTCATGATCCCGAGCATGCTGACGATCCCGGCTCCCAGCTCGAACAGCGCCAACGGCACCGGCTGCATCACCGAGGCCGCCACCGCGACCAGCGATCGTTCTCCTGGCCCCGCCGGAGGCACGCCTGCCGCCACCAGCGCCACCAGGACGTAGAGCAGGGCGGCGCAGGCGGTGGCGCCCAGGATGGCGACCGGAAGGTCGCGTCCCGGCCGGCGCATCTCCCCCGACAGCTCCGACACCAGCGTCGCCCCGCTGATCGGGAACGTCAGCAGCGCCGCCGCCGACAGCAGACCATGCCAGCCATGCGGCAGCATGTCGCCGAGCCGCGCCGGCACCACGTGCGGCGCCCCGGCCACGGCCAGCGAGCACAGCGACAGCGCCACCGCCACGGTGATCGCGATCCCGGCCCGTGCCGAGGCCGCGGTGCCGAGCAGGTTCAGGCCCAGCACCACGGCCAGCGCGACGATCCCGGCGATCCTGGCAGGCACCGACGGCAGCAGCGCGTGCAGCGTGTCGCCAAAGGTGGCGGCATAGGCCGCAAGCCCGACATGGGTGCTCAGCACCATCCAGAAGGCGATGAACCCGGCGGGCCGGCCGACGAACCGGCTCGGCCAGCGATACAGGCTGCCCGACATCGGCCGCGCCGCGCCCAGCACCGCGTAGGGGAGGCTGACCAGCAGCACCACGACGCAGGCCAGCAGGTAGGCCGGCGCAGCACCGGCGCCGGTCAGCGCCACCGCGGTTCCGGTCGACACCACCACGCCGCCGCCGATCACCTGCTTCAGCGACACGCAGAACGCCATCGGCAGGGTCAGCGTGGCGCGGAGGCCGTCATCGGCGGAACCAGGACCCGTCACCAGCACCGCTCCTGCCTCCGCGTCGGGACACCTGCCGTCCCGCGGACGCGTCCATACGCGCCCAGCCGGATTTATCGCTGGTGCCGAGGCAACCGGCCAGGGCAGCGGCCGCTTCAAGCCGCCGAACCAGGACAGGACCGGGAGGGCGAGGCATGGACCAGGCGGTGCGACGGGTCGGTTCGGGCACGCTGGGCGGCCTTGTTGCCGGAACCCTGCTGACCGCCCTGCTGCTCGGCATCGAGCGGAGCAGCAACACCCCGTCCGACATCGTCAGGCTCGGCCGCAAGACCGCCAACGCGCTCGGTTCTCCCTACCAGCACCAGGAGTCGATGCCGGCGCTCGACGAGCAGTTCCGCTACCATGGCGGCCACCTCGTGCTGTCGGCGGCGATGGGCGCCACCTATCCATCGCTGCGGTCGCTGCCGGTGCTGCGCGGACCCGGCGGAAGCCTGCTGTTCGGCGCCGCGTTCTACCTGCTGTTCTGGGGGCTGCTTGGCCCCCGGCTGCGCTTGACACCGACGCCGCGGCAGGAGGGGGCCGCGACGGTCGCGCAGCGGGTCTGCCTCCACGCGTTGTTCGGCCTGGTCACCGGGCTGGTGGCGGACGCGCTGGCACCTGACGGGCGCCGGTCCGGGAGCTAGCGCTTCGCTCCAGCAGGAACAGCGCCTGCTCGCCGAACAGGTTGGCGAGCTGCACCGAGCGGCGCCAGGGCGCGCGATCACCCTTGTCGTCCACCGCCATCCAGCGCCGGATCGCGTAGCCGTCCTCGGCGCACAGGGCGAAGAAGTCGCGCACCGTGCAAGGATGGATGTTCGGGGTCTCGTACCAGGGCCGGCCCCACACGTCGGTCATCGGCATGCGGCCGCGAAGCAGCAGCTGCATCCGCAGGCGCCAGTAGCCGAAGTTCGGGAACGACACCACGGCGTGCCTGCCGATCCGGAGCATCTGCCGCAGCACCTCGCGCGGCCGCTCCACCGCCTGCAGGGTGCGCGACAGCACCACGTAGTCGAACGCGCCGTCGGGATAGTGCGCCAGGTCGCTGTCGGCGTCGCCGTGCATCACCGGCAGACCGTGCGCCACCGAGCGCGTCACCTCGCCCATGTCGAGCTCGATGCCGCGCGCGTCGCAGGAGCGGGTGCGGAACAGGTGCTCGATCAGCGAGCCGTCGCCGCTGCCGATGTCGAGCACGCGGGTGTTGGGCTCGATCATCTCCGCGATCAGCTTCTGGTCGAGGCGCATGTCCGGTGCTCAGCTGAGTCCGGCGTGCTCGGCGCAGCCGGACAGGAAGCCGCGCACGGTGCGGTCGAAATCGGGCTCGTCGAGCAGGAAGGCGTCGTGCCCCTTGTCGGTCTCGATCTCGACGAAGCTGACGTTGGCGGCCGCCTTGTTCAGCGCGCGCGCCACCGCTCGGCTTTGCGCCGTCGGGAACAGCCAGTCGGACGAGAACGACACCACGCAGAACCGGGTGGACGTGCCCTTGAATGCCTCCGCCAGGTCGCCGCCATGGTCTGCCGCCACGTCGAAGTAGTCCATCGCCCGGGTGATGGTCAGGTAGGAGTTCGCGTCGAACCGGCGCACGAAGCTCGAGCCCTGGTGGCGCAGGTAGCTTTCCACCTCGAACATCTCGCCGAACAGGCCGATGCCGGTGCTTCCTGTCGGTGCCGCCGGGTCGGTGCGGACGCGCCTGCCGAACTTGCGGGTCAGCGCTTCCTCCGACAGGTAGGTGATGTGCGCCATCATGCGCGCCACCGCGAGGCCGCGCGCCGGCACCAGCCCGTCCTGCCAGTAGCGCCCGCCATGCCAGTCGGGATCGGCGAAGATCGCCTGCCGGCTGACCTCGTTGAAGGCGATGTTCTGCGCGGAATGGAACGAGGCGGTGGCGATCGGCAGCGCTGCGAACACCCGCTCGGGAAAGGTCGCCGCCCAGCTCAGCACCTGCATGCCGCCCATGGAGCCGCCCACCACTGCGAACAGTTGGTCGATGCCGAGGCTGCTCACCACCAGCGCCTGGGCGCGTACCATGTCGCGGATGGTGACGGGCGGGAAGTCGGTGCCCCAAGGCTCGCCGCTCCCGTTCCGCATCGAGCGCGGGCCCGTGGAGCCCATGCAGCCACCCAGGACGTTGATGCACAGCACGAAGAAACGGTCGGTGTCGATCGGCAGGCCAGGCCCCACCAGCCGGTCCCACCAGCCGGGCTTGCCGGTGACCGGATGCACCTCCGCCACGTACTGATCGCCGGTCAGCGCGTGGCAGACCAGGATGGCGTTGTCCGCCTTGTCGCTCAACCGGCCATAGGTGCGGTACGCCATGGCCAAGGGCTTCAGCGTCACGCCGCATTCCAGCTCCAAGCCGCGCTCGAAGCAAGCATGGTGGTGCTCGGCCGAATGCGGCGGGTTCTGGTCCATGGGCCCGATCCGTTGCGCCGTCCGTCCACCGGGACCGGAAGCGGCGGCACCATGCCGCAGCGGCGTGGTCGCGTCACCTTCCGCAACGGGCAGGGCGGCTCTGCGCGCCACGGCCGGCGATCCTTCCCGGGTTGGAACGGCTAGCTGCCGGTCGCGGAGGGCGCTGCCGGCAGGCAAAGGTGCCGGTCGCGCCAATGACGTGCGGCGCCGCCGAGCACCCTGCACGCGTCTCGGTAGGTTTGATCGTGCAGGCCTAGCAGGAAGGCCCGGTCCTCCGGCGGCATGTCCCGGTCAACGCTCGGGTTCACCTTGTGTGCAGCGCCCGAGGCGCTGCCAGGGGACAGGCCAAGAAAAGCTTCGACCTCCTCCAGCACCGCCGCCGGACGGGACACGACGTCATCGAAAAACACCAGCTTGAAGTTGCGGAACCGGGACGACCAGCGCGCCACCATCCCGGCGTAGTCGGACCGGCGAAGGGACGAGTCGCTGCCGTAATGCGCGACACGCTCCGCAAAGGACAGGGTGCGGACGTCGATCCCGGCCAGCTTGGCGTCGTATTTCAGGTTGGACCAGGCGCGCTCCGCCGGATCGCGCACCGACAGCAGGACGCGCAGGTCGGGACCCAGCAGGTCACGGATCACCGACACGGTCTCGTCGGGCAGCTCGGCATAGCTGGGCGAGACGTCGGCGCGCACCGGGTGTCCGGCGCCGAAGAAGCGCAGGTAGCGGAACAGGTTCCGGGTCGGGCCATCCCAGTACGCGTCGCCCTCCTCGGCTTCTCGATCCCCCCAGCCGGGATCCACGTCCTGCGGCGAGCCGAACGCGTCGGAGAAGAACACCGTCTCCTTCACGGGAAGCGGCTGCACCTCCGGACGCTGCGACAGGTGGTACCACAGCCAGGTGGTGGCGCTGCGCTGGGTGCCGATCCCGAGCACGTTCGGCAGGTTCTCGCGCGGGCGGATCGCCCGCCAGCCGGACACGCTGCGCACGACGGTGGCGGCGTCGAGAACGAAGCGCGGCGGCTGCCGGATGGCATGCGCGTCGCGTTCCACCCAGTACGGCAGGCCGGCCGGATCCGGCTCGGGCGGAGACTGCTCGATCTCGCCGATGCGCCACCGCCACACGTCGTGCAGCAGCTGCGCGTAGCGCGGAGCCGGGTCCGGCATCGGCCACAGGCGGTCGGCGCACGCGATCACCTCCTGCTCCAGCAGAAGGGACACGTTTGCCCGCCCCAGCAGGTAGACGAGGTAGTCGCTCATGGCCCCCGACGGCACGGGTCCGAGCAGGCTGCGCAGCGCGGTCCAGTTCCGGCTTTCCCGGTAGTGCTCGGACAACCGGTTCAGCAGGGTGCCGCGTCCACGGGCTATGAAGCGGTGCAGCAGCTCCTCGCCGAGGAAGCTCCTGCCGACGTCGCGGGCGTAGTCGCACACCTTGACCACCAGCGCGTCCGAGCTGGTGTCCACGACGTGGCGGCGCGCGAGCAGGAAGGCCTGCACGCGCTCGCCCAGGCGGTGGCGCATGTCGCACAGCGCGACGACGAACGGATCGGCGCCCGGATCGTGCCGATGGGCGGCATCGGCCACCGCCAGGGCAAGCCCGGCCTGTCCGGTCTCGGCGCACAGGTAGACCAGCGTCACCGCGTCGTCGTGCCGCCCGCAGGCGAGAAGGTCGCGGGTCCGCGCCATCAGCTCCGACGGCCAGTCCGGCGACGCGTGTTCCCGGAGGCGGAGCAGCTCGGCCGCGTCGGCGAAGTCGTGCGCGGCATGTGCCAAGATGCGGTCGAGGCTGGTCCCGAAGCAGGCAGCGGTCATGGAAGGATCGACGGTACGTGCACCTGCCTGCTGCGCCCCATGCGATGCGAACCCGCGACGCGCCGACGGGTTGCCGCTCCAGGCCGACTTCGGCGTCCTGCAGGCACGGCTCAGCCCTCGGCGCGGACGATGATGCCGGCCGCAATGATCGCCGCCCGGCCCGTCGGGATCGAACGACGCAACCGTCATGCCGGTCGGCGGGGCGAGCGTCGCCAGCCGCTCCATGCAGGCGGCGAGATCGTGGGCGCGGAGCCCGCCAGGGGCGACATAATCGTTCGCCTTGCCCGCGGACGTGTCGAGGCAGTCGACGTCGAGGTGCACCAGCACCCGGACGGGCGGCCCGGGCAGCGCCTCCTCCAGCGCCGCGGCGACGTCCGCCGATCAGTCCGCGCCGCCGTGGATGGCGCAGATGCCGTGCCGCTCGACCTTCTCGCGCTGGCCCGGCTCGAAGTCGCGCAGGCCGCAGCAGAGCAGCCGGTCCAGCGGGAGCGGGCGGAACCCGGGCACGGTCGCGGCCAAACGGTGCCCGCACTGGCCGGCCAGGATGGCGACTCCCATGCCGTCGAAATAGCCGCCGGTCGCCTCGTCCGGGGTGCTGAAGTCCGGATGGGCGTCGAACCAGACCACGCCGATGCCGGGATCGCTCAGCCCGGCACAGGTGCCGCGCTCGCGTTGCAGTTGCCCGCGAGCACCAGCGGGAACCGTCCAGCCGCCCTGGCATGGACCACAGCGACCGCCACCCGGCGCATCACCTCGAAGCTGCGCCCGATCTCGCCCTCGTGGCGGTCAACGGCGCCGATCCGCACCAATCTCACCTCGGCACCGCCGTTGCGCAACGCGTCGGTCAGGCCGGCTGCGAGCAGGCGGCTCGGGCCCTTGCCGACCCGCTCCGCCTCGACGCCGGCGTGGAACGGGGCTGCGATCACGTCCACGCCGGCAGCGGAAGCCGGGGTCAGAACTCGGGCTCCGGCCCGGTGCCGCTGCGCCGCCTGGGCGGTCCCATCAGGGCCGGCTGGAACAGCACGGCGGCGGCCAGCGTGCAGGCCAGGGACAAAGCCATCAGCTTGCCCATGCTGGACAGGCCCGGCTGGTTGGACAGCCACAAGGAGCCGAACGCGGTGGCGGTGGTCAGCGAGGAGAACACGATCGCCCGGGTCAGCGCGGTTTCCAGCAGGTCGGTGGCGCCGGCGCGCCAGGCGGTGATGTAGTAGATCTTGAACGCCACCCCCACGCCCAGCAGCAGCGGCAGGGCGATGATGTTGGCAAAGTTGAGAGGCTGGCCGATCAGCGACACCAGCTCCAGCGTCACCAGCCCCGCCACCAGCAGCGGCAGCAGGGTCAGCAGCACGTCGCCCAGCCGACGCAGCGTCACCCACAGGATGACCGCGATCGACAGCACCGCGACCGCACCCGCCTGCAGAAAGGCGTGGGTGACGGTGCGCTCCGAGCCGACCAGCGCCACCGGCGCGCCGCTGGCGTCCGGGGCCACCGCCAGCACGGCGCGGGCGAAGCGGGCCATGGTGGCGCTGTCGTTGGCATCGCCACGCGGCACCACCTCCACCCGCGCCTTCCCGTCCGGCGCCAGCCAATCGCGTTTCAGCTCCGGCGGCACCGCCCCGACCGTCGCGGCTTCGGGGTGAAGCATGTCCCGGAGCAGGGCGAGGTCGGCTCGCAGCGGCACCACCAGCGCCGTCGCGGCGCGCTGCCGGGTTCCGGCGTCGGCTTGCGTCAGCCGAACCAGCAGCGGCCGCAGCCGACGCGCCGCGGCGCCGGCGGCCCCTCCGGCCCGCTCGATCGGTGCCAGGCCCGTCGCCGCCTGCCGGATCGCCTCCACCTCCTCCGCATCGCTGGGCGCCGGCTTGACCTGCCTCGGCATCAGCGCCGGCGCGAGCGGCACCGCGGCGCGCTGCACCAGCGGCAGCTTGACCGCCTGGTCGGACGGAACCAGCACGTCGATCGTGCGCACCTCCGACACCTCGGGCAGGCGACGCAGCCGCTCCGCCAGGGTGCGCGCCGCCTCGAGCGACGGGGCAGCCACGTTGATCGCCTGGATGTTGGCCTGCGGGTCGCGCGCCAGCTGGTGATAGACGCGCACCGCCGGGGCGTTCGGCGGCTGCATGTGGGTGGCATCGAAATCGAGCCTGAGCCGCAGCAGCAGCGGCGACGCCAGCAGCACCACGCCGATCGTGCCGGCCACCACCCCGACCCGGTGCCGGGCCAGGAACCGGTCCACCGGCGCCAGCGCCTTGAAGCCGAGACGGTGCGGCTCGCCGGGCGGCCTGAGCACGGTCAGCAGCGCCGGCAGCAGGGTCAGCGTCGCGGTGAACGCGGCCAGCATGCCGACGCCGGCGATCTGTCCCAGCTCGGCCATGCCGCGATAGGCGGTCGGCAGAAAGGAGAAGAACCCGGCCGCGGTGCCGGCGGTCGCCAGCAGCAGCGGCACCCCGGCCTTGAGCGCCGCCCCGTGCAGCGCTTCCCGCACCTCGTCGTGGTCGTGCCGCTCGGACCGGTAGCGCACGCTGAACTGGATGCCGAAATCCGCCCCCAGCCCCACGAACAGCACAGCAAAGGCGACCGAGATCAGGTTGAAGCTTCCGACCATCAGCAGCCCCAGCGCCGCGGTGACGGCGAAGCCGGCGCCGAGGCTGAGCGCCACGGCCAGGATGATCCGCCCCGAGCGCAGCGCCAGCCACAGGATCACCAGCACCGCCAGCGCTGTGCCGGACAGGGTCCACTTCGACTCGCGCTTCAGCGTTGAGAACTGCTGGTCGTTGATCGGCGCGGTGCCGGTCAAGCGCAGCGTGGCGCCGAACCGCCCGGCGATGTCGGCTTGCGCCGCTGCCCGCCGGATCGCCTCCGTCGCGGCGTGGCCCGGCTGCAGCGAATGGGTGTCCAGCACCGGGTCGATCTCGATGAAGCCGCGCCGGCTGTCGGTCGGCTCGGCTCCGCCCATCAGGGTGCGCCAGGAGAAGCTCGCGAACCGGTTGGCGAACACGTCGTCCAGCGTGTCGGCCAGCGCCCGCATCGGCGCGGCGAGCCCGTCCGCCTTTGCCTGCCCGCCCGCCACCGCCCGCTCGCCGAACACCAGCGCGCCGGCCGCTCCGCGCAGGGTGGGGTCGGCGGCCAGCTCCGCCAGCAGCGGCTGCGCGCCGGCGAGCTGACGCGCGGTCTGCGCCACCTGCGCCTGGGAGCGGAACAGCAGCGACTCGTGGCGCAGGAACAGGTCGTCCTGCGCCCGGTGCACCGACCGGAACCGCTCGTGCTCCGCCGACAGCGCCGCCGTCAGCGTTTCGGTGGCGAGGTCGGTCAGCTCCGCCGTCGGCGCCTCCACCACCGCCAGGATCGCCCGCGGCGGAAACGCCCGTTCATACGCGATCTGCGTGCGCCGCCAGGGCAGGCTGTCCGGCATGATGCGCATGGTGTCGGTGTTCACCGTCCAGCGCGTGGCGGCAAACGTTCCCGCCGCCAGCGTGACCAGCAGCGCCAGCACGATCACGATCCAGGGCCGCCGGATCGAGGCCCCCACCACATGCGCGATCGTCGACTTGAGCATGCGCGGTTCAACCCTTGTCGGACGCGGTGTCGGGGCAGGTCGAGCCGTGTCCGATACGGCCTGGGCTGTAAGACGCGGCGGCGGTTCCGGTTCGATCCCGTCTCGATCTCCCGCGCATTGCCCTGCGGCAGCCTCGCGGGTCCGGTCCGGACGTGCTTCAACCGGCGGCATGGAGAGTCTCCCATGACATCCGACCCGACAAACATTGCCCTGATCGTCGGCGCAGGCGACGGGCTGAGCGCGTCGCTGGCCCGAACGCTGTCCGCCGCCGGGCTCGCGGTGGCGCTGGCGGCGCGGAACACCGGCAAGCTGTCCGGCCTGCTGGCGCAGACCGGCGCGCACGCCTTTGCCTGCGACGCCACCGAGCCCGATCAGGTGGCGGCGCTGTTCGACGCCGTGTCCGCCCGGCTCGGGGTGCCGGAGGTGGTGGTCTACAATCCGAGCGCGCGGGCCCGAGGCCCGATCGCCGGGCTCGATCCCGCCGAGGTGGCGCACGGTCTCGCGGTCACCGCGTTCGGCGGCTTCCTGGTCGGGCAGCAGGCGGCGCGGGCGATGCTGCCGCGGGGCTCCGGCACGATCGTGTTCACCGGGGCGTCGGCCAGCATCAAGGGGTTCGCCGGATCCGCCTCCTTCGCCATGGGCAAGTTCGCGCTGCGCGGCCTGGCGCAGAGCATGGCGCGCGAGCTCGGTCCCCAGGGCATCCACGTCGCCCACGTGCTGGTCGACGGCGGCATACGCAGCGCCGCCAACCCGAACCCGAAGGGCGAGCCGGACAGCCGGATCGACCCGGACGCCATCGCCGACAGCGTCCTGCACCTCCTCCGCCAGCCGCGCAGCGCCTGGAGCCACGAGATCGACCTCAGGCCATGGACGGAACGGTTCTAGCCGCCGCCCCGCCTTCGGCGCGGCCCCTGCCCTCCTGGCGGACCGTGTCGATCGGCCCGCTCGGCCTGCTGCTGCCCTACATGCGTCCGTACCGGCTGCGCGTGCTCGGCGCCTCCTTGTCCCTGCTGGTCGCCGCCGCCCTGGTGCTGGCGCTGGGCCAGGGCGTGCGCCGGCTGATCGACCGCGGCTTCGCCAGCGGCAGCATGGCGCATCTCGACGCGGCCGCCCTGGCGATGGCGGTCGTGGTGACGGCGCTCGCGGTGGCGACGGTGCTGCGCTACACCCTGGTGTCGTTTCTCGGCGAGCGCATCGCCGCCGACCTCCGGCGCGACCTGTTCGACCGCGTCATCTCCTTGTCGCCCGCCTTCTTCGAGACCGCGCGCACCGGCGACATCCTGGCCCGCCTCACCGCCGACATCTCGGTGCTGCAGGCGCTGATCGGCTCGGCGATCTCGCAATGGCTGCGCAGCGCCCTGCTCCTGCTCGGCGCGCTGGTGATGCTGCTGGTGACCAGCGCCAAGCTCACCGCCATCGTGCTGCTGGTGGTGCCGCTGGTGCTGCTGCCGCTGGTGCTGTTCGGCAGGCGCGAGCGCAGGCTGTCGCGCGCGGCGCAGGACCGCGTCGCCGACCTCGGCGCCTATGCCGAGGAAACCGTCAACGCGCTGCGCACGGTGCAGGCCTTTACCCACGAGCCGGTGGACCGGCTGCGCTTCCGTGCCGAGATCGAGCGCTCGGTGTCGGCCGCCCTGCTCCGCATCGGCACCAGGGGCCGGCTGATCTTCTCGGTGATCCTGCTCGGCTTCGGCGCCATCGTGTTCAGCCTGTGGGTCGGCGGCCGAGACGTCATCGCCGGCCGCATGAGCGGCGGCGACCTGTCCGCCTTCGTGTTCTATGCCGTGCTGCTGGCCAGCTCCGGCGCGCAGATGAGCGAGCTGTGGAGCGAGCTGGCCCGCGCCGGGGGTGCTGCCGACCGCCTGCGCGAGCTGCTCGACGAGCGCCCCGCCATCACCGCTCCTGCCGACCCGCTTCCCCTGCCGGCCAGGGCGGAAGGCCGGATCGCCTTCGACGACGTGGTGTTCCACTACCCTGCCCGGCCCGACGCCCCTGCCCTGTCCGGCTTCCGCCTCGACGTCGCCCCCGGCGAGACCGTCGCCCTGGTCGGGCCGTCGGGGGCCGGCAAGACCCCCGTGCTGCAGCTCCTGCTGCGCTTCTACGATCCCGCTTCCGGCCTGATCCGCCTGGACGGCGTCGACATCGCCCGCGTCGACCCGGCGCACCTGCGCGCCCGCATCGGCATCGTGCCGCAGGACCCGGTGATCTTCGGCACCACGGCGGCCGAGAACATCCGCTACGGCCGCCCCGACGCCACCGATGCGGAAGTGCGGGACGCCGGCCGTGCCGCCCATGCCGGCTTCCTCGACCGCCTGCCGGACAGCTACGACACCTTCCTGGGCGAGAAGGGCGTGCGCCTGTCCGGCGGCCAGCGGCAGCGCGTCGCCATCGCCCGCGCCATCCTGCGCGACCCGGCGGTGCTGCTGCTCGACGAGGCCACCTCCGCGCTGGACGCGGAAAGCGAGCAGGCGGTGCAGGACGCGCTCGCCGTTCTGGCGCGCAACCGCACCACGATCGTGGTCGCGCACCGCCTGGCCACCGTGCGCAAGGCCGACCGCATCGTGGTGATGGATGCCGGCCGCGTCGTCGCCACCGGCACCCACGACGCCCTGGTGCGCGACAACGGCCTCTATGCCAGGCTGGCCCGGCTGCAGTTCGGCCTGCACGGCTGAACAACGCGGCAGGAGCATCCATGGCGAGCTGGCAGGCGCACCTCACCGTTCTCGGCCTCAAGCTGTTCGTGAAGCGGCGCAACAAGAACACCACCATGGACGCGCTGCAGGTCCGCGCCACGTTCGAGCGCATGCCGCCGGTGACGGTCCCCGGCACCGTGGTGACGCCCGGCACCGTCGGCGGCATCGCCGGCGAGTGGGTGCGGCCGGCCGACGGCGTGTCGGCGGGCACCGTGTTCTACCTGCACGGCGGCGGCTACATCGCCTGCTCGCCGCGCACGCACCGACGCATCACCGGCGCCTTCGCCGCACGCGGCCTGTCCGTGTTCGCGCCCGAGTACCGCCTCGCCCCGGAGCACCCGTTCCCGGCCGCGCTGGACGACGCGGTCGCCGCCTATCTCGGCCTGCTGGCGGACGGCGTGTCGGCACGTGGCCTCGTTGTCGGAGGCGACTCGGCCGGCGGCGGACTCGCCTTGGCACTGCTGCTGCGGCTGCGCGACGCCGGCCATCCGCTGCCCGCGGGCGGGGTGCTGTTCTCGCCCTGGACCGACCTGACCGGCACCAGCGCCACCCTGCGCAGCAATGCCCGCCGCGACGCCCTGTTCCCCGGCACAGGCATGGAG
>CAXTMS010000013.1:30601-33790 GCA_964245345.1 uncultured Acetobacteraceae bacterium
CCTCACCGCGCCCTACCTCGCCACCACCGACCCCACCGACCCGCTCGTGTCCCCGCTGTTCGGCGCCCTGCACGGCCTGCCGCCGCTGCTGCTGCATGTCGGCAGCCACGAGGTGCTGCTGGACGACAGCCGCCGCCTGGCCGAGCGGGCGCGGGCGGCCGGGACCGCCGTCACCCTACGCACCTGGCCGGTGGTGCCGCATGTCTGGCAGATGTTCCGCATGCCGGAAGCGGCGGTGTCGCTGGACGAGGCGGCGGCCTTCGCACGCGACCGGCTCGGCGCCGGATAGCGCCCGGCTCCCGCCGTCCCCATCTGCGCTCCATGTCCAATGTCCGCCTCGCCGAGTTCGTCGCCCAGCACCGGCGGCTGTTCGTCCTGACTGGCGCCGGCTGCTCCACCGGCTCCGGCATCCCCGACTACCGCGACGCCGACGGGCAATGGAAGCGGCCGCAGCCGGTGACCTATCAGCTCTTCATGGGCAGCCACTTGATCCGCCAGCGCTACTGGACACGCAGCCTGGTCGGCTGGCGGTCCTTCGGGCGGGCGACGCCGAACGGGGCGCATCGGGCGCTGGCACGGCTGGAGGGGATGGGCAAGGTCGAACTGCTGTTGACGCAGAACGTGGACCGGCTGCACCAGGCGGCGGGGAGTGCACGGGTGATCGATTTGCATGGGCGGCTGGACCAGGTGCGCTGCATGGGGTGCGAACGGCGCATCCCGCGCGCACCGTTCCAGGAGCGGCTGCTTCGGCTGAACCCCGACTATGCCGGGCTGGACGCCGTGGACGCGCCGGACGGGGATGCGGACCTGGTGGACGCGGAGTTCTCGTCCTTCGTGGTGCCGGCCTGCGAGGCGTGCGGGGACGTGCTCAAGCCGGACGTGGTGTTCTTCGGCGAGAACGTGCCGCGCGACCGGGTGGATGCGGCACACGAGGCGCTGGTGCGGGCGGATGCGATGCTGGTCGTGGGGTCGTCGCTGATGGTGTACTCGGGGTTCCGGTTCGTGCAGATAGCAACTACTATGGGTAAGCAGGTGGCGGCAGTTAATCTTGGTTACACCAGGGCAGATAGATTGCTAACTTTGAAGGTTGAGCAGCCTTGTGGCGAAGCACTATTGGATTTGTCTTAGAGGACGCTTGTATCGTGATTTGGCAGCCTGCAACTTTATAGGATGGCGAGATGCTAGACAAACTTGACATCGATGGTTTTCGATCATTGGTAGACTTCTCTATCACACTGACTCCTGGTTTAAACGTAATTGTTGGATCAAATGGAAGCGGAAAGACAAATTTCGTTAATTTCTTGGACTTTCTCGCTGAACTAGTTGAAGTCGATGTCAACTCCGCTATAGCGGTCGCTCAAGGTGCTGGCTCTGTTTTTAGCAAGGAAAAGTTTTCTGAAGACACAGCCACTTTAACGTTTAAGTTGGAAGGAACATTTGACACAAGTAATTTGAAGAATAGCGTTTTTTTCTTTGCTGATGAGAAAGAAAGTGAGAAAGGCACATATATATATCAGGCAAAAATATCTTACTTGAAAGATATACCTGCTGTCATAATTGCATCAGAAGAAATCCAATTTACTCCAGAAAGCCAAGCTTCCTTTGTCATACATAGAAAGACCACGCGTGAAAATGGCCAATTTGAAACGCATGTGAATTTAAGTCCAAGGAATCACAAAGCAGTTTCAAACTTGTTCAGATGGAACGAAGATATAAAGAACGGCAAGGTAGACATAAATGATTATATAGCGAAGCAGATAAGTCCGGAAAAATCTATAGTGCACATCTTTATACCAGCTGTAAGATACATTATGTCAGCAATTATTGACATGACGTCATTTCGCTCCGTTAATATTGATCCATCAATCGCGAGAAGACCTACTCCTGTTGGGGTACGTGAAGATATAGGTCCGAAGGGTGAGAGATTAGCTGGAGCACTGTATAGACTCAAACAGGGAACCTATGCATCGACAGAGTTTAGGGTGGGACGTCGTTATATACAGAGGACCGAACAAAAGAACATTTACGACAGCGTTTTGTCGTGGTGCAAAGAAGTGAATCCTGAAGTAGACAGCATCAAAGTTGAACTAGACTTTCAAGAAGCTCTGTTTAGGCCTTACTTGACACTCAATAGAGATGAAAAGAAGGAAGACTTTTCATTAACAAGGATGAGCGATGGCACAGTAAAATGGCTAGCCCTTCTAAGTGTCATGCATGTGGAAGCTAATCTTTGTGTTATTGAAGAGCCAGAAAATTTTCTCCATCCATTTATGCAAGAGTCTTTTATAATGCTTTGTAAAAATATTATAGATAGCGACAAATCAAGAAACTTTATTATATCTACACATAGCCCAACTTTATTAGATTTCTGCGATCCGCGCGACATGATTATCTTTCAGATAGAAGACGGTCTCAGCAAAGCTGATCGAGTTGCTAATCATACTCAACTTTCGCAAAAGATTCAGAACAGTCGCTTTGGCTTGGGACATTACTATCGGACAGGGGGGGTATATGGAACGGATCGTCGCGATCGTTGAGGGGCATCTTGAATATCACTTTATGACACAATCTTATCCTCGTGTTCTAGTTCAAAGATGTCTTCCAAATGGCGATGATGTGAAATTA
Source organism: uncultured Acetobacteraceae bacterium (assembly GCA_964245345.1). Taxonomy (GTDB): domain Bacteria; phylum Pseudomonadota; class Alphaproteobacteria; order Acetobacterales; family Acetobacteraceae; genus Lichenicola. Next base: position 33,227 of record CAXTMS010000013.1, read on the forward strand.
GATCTAATCTTCAATGCTATAGTTGATCAGCTTGAGGTAATAGACGCGGAAATCAAGAAGGTTATAATATTATTCGACCGCGAAGGAAGGTCAGATGATTGCACTCTAATTATATCAAATCTAAAGCGTGATTTGGCAGCAGCAATGCCCTTTAGAACATTTTATGTCGGTGTTGCAGACCGAGAAGCAGAGAATTGGATACTTGCCGATGAAGAACTGATTTCAAATCGCTTCCATGTGGAAGATTATCATTATTGTGGGGATGGCGTAGCCGGCAAAGGTCGCCTAAAGGAAATTGCAGGTGCAGATCTAGGGCCGAGAGACAAAGCAAAGTTATTAAAAGCTATATCAACAGCAAAGGCTTCTTCGAAATCTCCAAGTTTAGGTGAATTCTCAGCCCAGATTGATTTTCCTTGGCAATGGGCATCATCCTAATTCACCTAAACATCAAACCTTTCCTTTATCCAGGCATGATTAATTTTCAGAGCTACCTCGTCCACGGTAACACACACCTTAGTCCTATTCTTCATCTCTGTAACTCTAACTGAAGATTCTCACATGCTC
>CAXTMS010000014.1:0-33342 GCA_964245345.1 uncultured Acetobacteraceae bacterium
GGGGTGGCGAGGCCGCCGGCGATTACCCGCTCGGGGGCCGGCGCCTGATGCAAGGTGCCGCAGGCGCGGCAGGCGCCTTTGGGGCGGGTGATGCGCAGCACCCGTAGCTGCGCCGGAACCCAGTCCAGCATCTCGCTGCTGGTGGCGCCCGCGTCGTGCAGCGCGCCGCCGCAGTCCGGGCACCGTTTATGCGCAACCGGCAGGACCGTTTCCAGTCGCGGCAGATGGGCCGGCAGCGAAGCACGATGCGGCAAGGCGGCCGGCAGGATTGGCGCGTGTGGTTCCACCGCCGGAGCGGCGGCGACCGCCGCGGCCAGATCCGTTTCCAACTCCTCCAGCGCCAGCGACGCCTGCTCCGGATCCAGCCGCTCAGCGCTGCGGCCGAAGCGGGCACGCTTGAACTCGACGATGATCTGCCGGAGGCGCTCGATCTCGGACTGGCGGCTGTCGAGTGCCGCTGCCATATCACGCACCAGCCGGTGCAGCACGTCGGTGTCGGTCGGCAGCTGGTCCAGCGCGATCCGCATGGACCGAGCCTACCGCCCCGGCCGGCGCTGGTACAACCGAAACCGTGCTCACCCGGCCAGCATCAGCCGCCGCGTCGGCACCGGCGTCCGCCATTCCAGCCCCTCGAGCAGCATCGACAGCTGCGCCGGCGTCAGCGTCACCGACACGGTGCCGTCCGTCCGCGGCTGGGTCGTGGGCCATGTGAACGCCCCCTGGTCCAGCCGCTTGCTGAACAGGCACATGCCGTTGCCATCGTGGAACAGGATCTTGAGCGTGGTGGCGCGCTTGCCGCGGAACACGAACAGGTGGCCGCTGAACGGGTCCGCCCGCAGCACCTCCTGTACCAGCAGGCCGAGCCCATCGAAACCCTTTCTCATGTCGGTGGCGCCCAGCGCTAGGTGGATGCGCACCCCAGCTGGCACGGTGATCATGCCGGCGGCTCCAGCACTGCCAGGAGACGGCGCAGCGCGACCCCGTCCACCCGCACGTCCACCGTCAGTCGGCGCCCGTTGCCCAGGGTGATGTCGACGCTGTTCCACGCCGCGTCCCGAGATGGATTGCCCAACGGATTGCCGACGGGTGATACGTTGTCTGCCATGTCGGCGACGGTTACCGACGCGAACACGGGAACCGGTGCGGCTGCTCGCGCCGCAGCAACGGCGCCCCGATGTGCACGGCATACCTATGTTTCCAGCGATGCAGAGCGCTCGGCGTCAGCCCCACCATGCGGGCGTAGCGTTCGATCGGCAAGCCGGACTGCAGCGCCGCCAGCACATGCTGCTGCCTCTCCTCCACCGTGTAGCGCTGCCGCCGCGCCACCATGCCCACCAGTTCGACTCGGCCGGACGGCGATGCCGGAAGCAAAGGGTAGGCAAGCTCCTCTACCCCATCCATCGCCCGTGTCCCGGCGGCTGCCGTGCGAAGCGGCTCACCCACGCCCTCTGCCTCCAGCTTGCGGCACCAGGTGCGGTAGGTCTTGGTGTGCAGGCCGTTCTGCAGGCAGTAGGCGGTCTGGGTCAGGCGGCTGCGGCGATGGGCCAGCATGTGCTGGCGCCAGTATTCTCGATCATGCGGCACGCCCGACCCACTCCAACCTTAGTCGGAACCATCAGCACGTCGTCTCGGTCCACGTCAGCGTGCGGCAACCGAACGGTTACGTCCGTTCAAGACGGTCTACGGATCAACCTCATCCAGCGGTCCGCCACGGGGTTCGACAACGTCCACCGTTCCAGCCGAAGGAGAAGATGATGTTCAACCCGTTGATCTCGTGGTGCCCGCCGCCGGACTCGAACCGGCACGCCCTACGGACTGCGGATTTTAAGTCCGCTGCGTCTACCATTCCGCCAGGCGGGCAGCCGGAGCGCCTGCATGGCCATGCTTCAACCGGATGCCTTGCACAGGCAAGTCCTGATGCCGGGAAGTCGGTCAGCCGGTGCGAAGCAGGGCGGCACCGTTCTGTTTCAGCCAAGCTTCCGCTTGGGCACGGTGGGGCGTCAGCCGCTCGACCAGGCGCCAGAACGCTTCACCGTGGTCAAGGTGGCGCAGGTGGGCCAGTTCGTGTGCGACGACGTAGTGCTGGATTTCGGGCGGCGCCATCACCAGGCGCCAGCTGAACATCACCGCACGATCCGAGGAACAGCTGCCCCAGCGTGTCGCGGTGTCCTTGATGCTCAGGCGGGCCGGCAGCAGGTCGGGATCGGCCGCATCATGGACGGCGATCTGCGTCACCAGGCGCGACAACCGCAGGCGCGCCTCGGTGTGAAGGAAGTCGGTCACCCGCCTGGTCAGGAACGCCCGCTCGCCGCTGACCCGGATCTCGTCCGCTTCCAGCCAGACGCCACGGCGTGCTTCGGGCCGGTGGCGTATGATGCAGGGACGGCCGCCGACAAGCACCATCGCTCCCTCGTCGAGCCGGATCACGTCCGGCAGCGCGGCAAGCCGGCCTGCAGCCCAATCGGCATGGGCCCGTAGCAATGCCAAACCCGCAGCGCGGGCGGCACGTGTCGGCAGCGTCACCACCACGGTGCCGGCACGCGGATCGATCCGCAGCGAGATCCGACGCGCCCGGGTGCATCGGCGCCACCGCACCGGCATGTCTCCACCGGGAAGGCGGAGCAGCTCCTGTTGCACAGACCGTGCGGCGTCGCAGTCCCGTCCGGCGGCTGCACGAAGGGATCTTCGGAGCGAGCCGGATGTCATTGATCCATCGATCCCGCGGGCAGGACGGGTTCAGCAGCCGCGGGGTGGCGCCGGATCAGCGGCGTGGCCTTCGGGTCCCGTCCTGCGGACCTTGCCCGGCGCGGGAGGCGTCCGGGCCAGTCGACCACGTGATGCTCGAGCGGTCCAGCCACGCGCTCGCTGATCGCGCGGCCCTGCACGGATATGCCTGCCTCGTGCACGCTGTCGGCCCGGCCCGAAACCAGCGGATGCCACCATGCAAGCCCACGTCCCTCCGCGATCCGCCGATATCCGCAGGATGGCGGCAGCCAGTCGATCTCCGTCAGGGCGGCAGGGGTCAGCTGCACGCAGTCCGGCACCTTGCGGCGACGGTGCTGATAGTCGGAGCAGGCGCAGCTGTCGGTGTCGAGCAGCCGGCAGGCGACGTTGGTGTAGAGGATCTCGTCCGTGTCCTCGGTCCGCAGCTTGTGCAGGCAGCAGCGGCCGCAGCCGTCGCACAAAGACTCCCACTCCGCGGCGGTCATCTGTTCAAGGGTCTTGATCTTCCAGAACGATGCAGGCGAACGCATCAGGGCAGATTACGTCCTCGCGCAAGGATAGGAAAGAACGACGTGCTGGTGGAACCTCAACGACGAAGCGTCAGCGCCGCAAGGTCGAGCAGGCCACCCAGCACTCCGCCCAGCAGCGCGGCCGGTCCCAGCTGAGGCAGCCACACCAGGCGCAGGATCGCGATCCGCCCGGCACCGAGACCGGACGCAGCCCGGACCTGGCCGTCCCGCATCCCGGCCAGCCGGCACAGCACCGGCAGCACCAGCAAAGGCAGGACCCCCAGGATCATGAACGCGGTTCGCGTGCCTGCATCGTATGTATCAAGCAGCCACTCCGGGCGGAGCGCCAAGGCGATGCCGGGGACCAGCAACGCCAAGGCCAGCTGCCGCACGGCACGCCGCCACCGGTGATGCAGCAACGCCACCACCCAGGCGATCGTGGCTCCCAGCAGCAGCGACACCAGCAGGCAGAGGACAGCAGCGTCGGCAGGAAGGGTCCGGCCGCTCAAGGCGACCTGCACGGGGTGGCTCATTTCCCGATCCAGAGGTCGAAGCGTGCCTTGATTGGATCGAGATGCGTCGCCCAGAACGCGTCGTCCTCACGCAGCGCGTCGTGCCGGTGCTGCGACGTGGCCGGACTGTCCGCCGGCAGCGCCTGGTCCGGTGCCACTGCGTCTTGCACCAGGCCGACACCCGGATCGCGGCCAGCGAAATCCGCCTGACGCGCCGGATCGATCATGAAGCCTAGCAGCTGCCATGCACGTGCAAGCCGGTCGTCCGCCTGGGCGGGATCGCTGCCGGTCGCCGCCGGGCGGCCAGGGATCGCCCAGCTCAGGATCGTACCGATACTCTGCTGCCACTGGATATCGAAGTTGCGATGACCGGCCAGGTTGGCGGCGGCGACCACGTCGTTCGGCGCCAGGGTCATCAGCACGTCGCCGGACTGGATGGCGTGGGCCGCCTGGTCCGGCGCGTCCCACCAGACGACGTAGGGCTTGAGCTGGTCGAGCTTGCGGAAGGCGCGGTCCAGTCCGGCGGCGCTGTCGAGGGTGCGGTAGACGTCGCCCGGCGCCACGCCGTCGGCCAGCAGGGCGATCTCCATCGTGCCGCGTGGGCTGCGCAGCAGGCCGCGCTTGCCGGGACGGCGCGCCACGTCCCAGAAGTCCGACCAGCTCGGCGTGCTGTCGATCCGGCTCCTGTCCCAGGCCAGTACCAGGTTCATGCGGAACGCGCCCAGCCCGCATCGGCTGACGGCATCCCCGTCCAGCCGCTCGTGGCCGTCTTGGATCAGGTCCGGCACCAGCCTGGGATCGATCGGCAGCAGCAGCCCCTGCCGGCAGGCGACCAGCACCGACGCGTTGTCCATCAGCACGAGCGACTGGTCTGGTGCGACTCCTGCCCGGGCCCGGTCCTGCAGCGTGGCCAGGAGCCCATTCCAGGTAATGGAATGGATGGCGATCCTGGTTTGCGTAGTGAATGGCGAGAAGAACGCCTGCGCCATCGCGTCCTGCACCGGTCCGCCCAGGGTCGCGATCACGAGCGGCTTTGCCGGCGGATCCTTCGTCCGGTCTCCGGCACCGAATGCTTCGGACGCGAGGAAGACGCACAATCCAACGCGCAAGGCCGATCGGAACCGAGGGCGGATGCGACTCGTGCGCGGGTTCGCGTCCTGCGGGAGGAATGCGTCGGTCCGTGGTTGAACGGGCTTGGCGATGGCGACCGGCTCGTCGGTAGTGGTCGCGCCAAAGGCCGACAGAAGAACGGGAAGGTCAACCTAGAGCATGTTCCACAACCCTGGAACAGCCGTTGTCCCGCCCGCCCCTACGGGAGGGCAGCGAACACACGTGCATGATGCGGCTGCCAGGCCAGCAGCGCCGCGCGGTCCGGACGCAGCTCCGCCGCCGATGCCGCCGGGGGTCGCCTGACCAGCAGCTCGCTTCCATCGGCCAGCCGGAAGCGCAGTCGGAGATGATCGACCAGATGCACCGCATCCAGCAGCGTCGCCGGCACCGAGTCGCTGCCGGTCTCGAGCCCCGGCCGCTGGATAAAGGCGGTGGCGATCCGGTCCGGCCGGACGCACAGCACGCAGAGCATCCCTTCCTCCAGGGCCTCGCCCGGTTCCGCTCCCATCTCGTGCCCGCAGCTCAGCCGCACCGTCGCGACCTCGTCGTCCAGGCGCACGATCCGTCCGGTCAGCAGGTTGGCATCACCCAGCCGATGCGCCACCACCGGGTTGGCTGGCCGATCGAGGAGCGTCTGGACGGTACCGACCTGGTGCAGATGGCCGGACTGGAGGATGCCGATCTCGTCGCCGAGCAGAAGTGCCTCGTCCCGGTCGGCGGTAGTCAGCAGGACCGTCAGCCCGCGCGCCCGGACCAGCCGGCGCAGCGTTCGCTGCAGCAGCTGACGCGGCGCAGGGTCCAGGACCGCGAACGGGTCGTCCAGCAGGATCAGCTTCGGGTCGAACACCAGGACACGGGCGAGCGCCGTGCGGGTGCGGGTGGCATCGTCGAGCGCCTCGGGCCGCTGTTGCGCCGACGCCTCGAGCCCAAGCAGCGCCAGTCCATCACTCACCCGACGCTGCCGCTCCGCCGCCGTCAACCCTTGCGCCCGTAACGGGAAAGACACATTGTCGCTCACGCTCATGTGGGGGAACAGGGGGTCACGCACCGACACGATGCCGAATCGCCGCCTGGCTGGGGGTTGTTTGTCGACGGCGATGCCGTCGAGCAGCACCTGCCCGTTCCCCTGCCGATGGTGGCCCGCCACCACGTCGAGGAGCAGCGAGCCACCAGCTTGTTGATCGCCCAGTAGGGCCAGGCATCGTCCGGGCAGCAGGTCGAGCGACACGTCCTGCAGGGCGCCGCCCGGACGGCCGGGATCATTGGCGTAGAGCCGGAGCAGCGACAGGCGCGGGACGTTTCCGTTTCCGACGCGGTTCATTTGGCCGATGCAACTTGGCGGCTCAGGCAACGTTCGTCAGCCCTGTTAAGATGGGGTGCGGCCATGGGTTTCTCCAAGACGGTGACTGACAAGGCGAAGGATGTCGCGAGCGATACCCAGGACCAGATCCAGAGCCTTCGTGCCCAGGTGGAGCAGCTGCTCAACGAGCGTGTGACGCCGGCGCTGACCGACGCAGCCGGAAAAGCCGAAACCGCCGTCCACAGTGCGCGCGACATCACTACGGCACAGGTCGAGACGGTGTCGGCGCAGGTCCGGGAGCAACCGATCATCGCCATCGGCATCGCTGCCGCGGTGGGTTACCTGATCGGCCGGATCGCGCGATGAGGGCAAGCTCATGAAGGCCGTGGACCTTGCCAGGATCGCTGCCACGGCGGAGGCCTTACGCTTACGTCGTCAAGCGGTGCGGATCGGTCGACAGGTAGTCTTTCTGATCGTTGCGGGCTTGTTCGGCTTCTTCGCGCTGGTAGCGGTGCATGTCGTTCTTTGGACACTATGCGATGGTCCCTGGAATACAGGCAAGGTTTGGGCGTCCGTCATCGTGCTGGGTTTCGACATCCTTGTGGCGGTTATCCTTGTTCTGCTCGGACGAGGAAGATTGCCGGATCCGATCGAGGTTGAAGCGCGCATCACCCGTGACCGGTCGATTTCCGAGTTGCGGAACACGTTGGCAATGACGGCGGTTACCACCGCCGTTGCTGGCCCGGCTGGCCGCTTTGCCGGTCGGACGGCATGGGGAGCCTTGCGCAAGCTCGTGCGCGGCCGTCGTCGTTGATCCCGCCGGGCTGAGGCGGTTGGTCCGGGCCGGGAGCGTCAGGGTTCAGGTCCAATCTCCTCCGTTTCGTTCCAACCTGCGGTTGCCGACCTCGTCCAGGACGCGCTGGTCCCGGCGATTACTCTCCAGTTGCTGTTCCGCCTGGCGCTGCTCGATCAGCGACTCGACAGTCTTGACGCCGGAACGGGCGAGCGCCAGGACCGCTCGCGCTTGGTCGAGTATCGCCGTGGCTTCCCTTTGTGCGTCGTGAGCCTGTTTGAGAGCCCTTCGTCCTACCGGTAACCAGCGGGCGAAGGTTTCCACCGCTTCATCGCCAGCAGCCAGATTCGTTGCCGCCAGCATCTCCTGTTCCAGAGCTGCCGACGCCGCTTCGGCGTGATCGGATGCGTTACGCTCCATTTGATAGGCATCGGCAACGGCCTTCTGCGCCTCGTCCAGGGTGGACTGGCGAACCCGCAGCATCGTGCGAAGCGGATCACGCTTCACCGGAGACCCCCCGTCATTGCGCCGGCCAAGGCGGCGAAGCTGTCCTCTATGCAGGTGTGCTCCTCACGGCCTTGTCGAAGCACAGCTTCGATCCGCGGCACCAGTGCGACCGCCTCGTCCACTGCCGGATCGCTGCCGGCCTTGTAGGCACCCAGCCGGACCATGTCCGCCATATCCGCATGAAGGGCAAGCAGCGACCGCGCACGGCGGGTCAGGGCGTTCTGGTCAGGGTCGTTGCAGGCCGGGACCGAACGCGACAACGAGCGCAGGACGTCGACGGCGGGATAGCGGCCGGTCTCGCCGATCCGCCGGTCCATGATCACGTGTCCATCGAGGATGCCGCGTACCGCATCGGCAACCGGCTCGTTGTGGTCGTCACCCTCCACCAGAACGGTGAACAGGGCCGTGATCTGGCCTGCCGGGCGATCGGGTAGCAACGGGCCGGGGCCTGCCCGTTCCAGCAGGCGCGGCAGCTCGGCGAACACGCTTGGCGGATAGCCGCGGGTGGCCGGCGGCTCTCCAGCCGACAAGCCAATCTCGCGCAGCGCCAGGCAGAACCGTGTCACGCTGTCCATCAGCAGAAGCACGGATTTTCCTTCATCGCGGAAGTGCTCGGCCACGGCCATCGCGGCATAGGCCGCCTCGCGACGCATCAAAGGGGGCGTATCGGAGGTCGCCACCACCACCACCGACCGCGCCAGCCCGGCTTCTCCAAGGTCGTCTTCCAGGAACTCGCGTACCTCCCGTCCCCGCTCTCCGACCAGGGAGATGACCGCAACGTCACAGTCGGTGTGGCGGGCCAGCATGGACAGCAGCGTCGACTTGCCGACCCCGGAACCGGCGAACAGGCCAAGCCGCTGGCCGGTGCGACAGGTGGTGAACGCGTTCAACACTCGCACGCCGAGATCGAGACGCGGTCCGAGGCGTGCCCGGCAGGTGGCGTCGGGTGGAGCGGCACGCAACGGGCGAGGCGTCGCACCCCGCGGCAACGGTCCCTTGCCGTCCATTGGCCGGCCGAGGGGGTCTATTACTCGACCGAGCCATTGGTCCGATACCGCAAGGGTGCCGTTCCGGGCGACCGTGCCGCTGCCGAAATCGAGCGAGGCGACGCTGCCCGGGCCGAGGCCGTCCAACGCGCCGTAAACCATCGCACTGGCCCGACCGCCCCGAAACCCAACGATCTCGGCCGGGATGACCTGGCCTCCGCGTGGCTGCAGGTTGATCCTGTCACCGATGGCAACGTGGTTTTCCAGCCCGGCCAGCTCCACGGCCAGTCCTGAAATCCCCGCGACACGGCCGCACAGGCGAGCGGGGGGCACGGCAGCGAGGCTGTCCCGCATGTTCCTGAGACGATGCGCAAGATTGGTCATGCCGGTCCGCTTCCACAGCCATGCTCGTCCCCAAAAGGCGACGGAACGGACGGATCTCACCACGCAATCATTAAGGAGACGTGCATGGCGAATTTATTTCGATAAACGACCATTAAAGCCTTGGAGAAAACACGCATAGGTAGTAAAAATGCTTCAGCAAAACCTGGAGTAGTGGTCATGAGGGTTCTTCTCGTCGAAGGTGACGTTTCAGCCGCGCAGGGCCTGACCCGCATCCTGCAAAACGCCGGCTTCATGGTCGACCACACGGATCTGGGCGAGGAAGCGCTCGAGATGCTCCGTCACTACGATTATGACCTGACGGTCCTGGACATCGAGCTGCCTGACATGGAAGGCAGCGACCTGGTGCGCCGCATGCGTCATGCGCGCCATCCAGTGCCCGCCCTGGTGCTGTCCGCCAGCACGCAGGCTTCGGTTCGCATCCGCGCCTTCGCGGCGGGGGCCGACGACGTGGTAAGCAAGCCGTTTGACCAGACCGAACTTGTCGCTCGGATCCAGGCGATCCTGCGTCGCAGCAAAGGGTATGCGGCGCCTGTGCTGCAGATCGCCAACCTTCGCCTCAACCTGGACAGCCGCGAGGTCACGGTGGACGAGCGACCGGTACACCTCACGGGCAAGGAATACTCGATCCTGGAGCTGCTGGTGCTGCGCAAGGGCATCGTCCTGACAAAGGATGCCTTCCTCAACCACCTCTACGGCGGCATGGACGAACCCGAGATGAAGATCATCGACGTGTTCATCTGCAAGCTCCGCAAGAAGCTGCAGCTCGCCGGCGCTGGCAACCTGATCGGCACCATCTGGGGTCGTGGCTACATGCTTCGCGACGACTCGGCACCGGTCGCGCTCCCGGTTCCGCTTCCAGTTCTGCCGCAACGTAAGGCGGTGCTGGCGGGGGCATAGACGCCGGGCGGGTCAGAGGGTGCGGCAGCAACCATGCTGCCGCACCAGACCGACCGTAGAACGCCCGTCCTAGACCGTGAACTGCTCCACGATGATGCGTTCCGAAAGGCTCTGGTCGGGATCAAACAGAACGGTGGTGCCGATGCTCCGGTCCTCGCTCACGGCGACCGATACGACGTCACGGACCTCGGTAAAGTCGGCCACCGCTGCCACCGGACGCTTGTCGCCTTCCAGGATCTTGAACTCCACGTCCGCCGAACTCGGCAGCAAGGCGCCGCGCCATCGTCTCGGCCGAAACGCGCTGATGGGCGTGAGCGGAAGCAGGTCGGCAGAAAGAGGAACAATCGGCCCGTGGGCTGACAGGTTGTAGGCGGTTGATCCCGCCGGCGTGGACACCAGTATGCCGTCGCAGACCAGTTCGGGCAGGCGGATCCGGCCATCGACCATGACCTGGATCTTCGCCGCCTGACGCGTTTGTCGGAACAGGAAGACGTCGTTCAGGGCGAGCGCCTCCTCCACCAGCCCTGCCTGGGTCACCGCGTGCATGCGCAGTGGATGCAGCACCGCCGCCTGAGTGCGCATCAAGTGTTCAGGCAGGTCTGCCTCGATCAAAGGATTCATCAGGAACCCGACCGACCCGCAGTTAATTCCGTAGACGGGGGTATGGCTGAGCAGGACGGCGTGCAGTGTTTCCAGCATGAAGCCGTCGCCTCCCAAGCACACCACCACTTCCGCTTCCGTGATCGGCAAGTTGCCGTAGCGGGAAACGAAACGGTGAAGGCTCTGCTGGGATAGGTCGTTCCGCGCACCAACAAAGGCGATCCGCGTCGGCGCGACCACGGGACGCCAGAGACCAGCATCCGGCTTGATCGCCTCGCTCACGACAGCCGCCGATGTTCCATGATCGGCATGCCGGTGCGGATCCGCGCGGTTGCGGTCTGGTCGATCCGGCTGGTGGTCCAACCCTGTCCGACGGGAACCTGTGCCACAACGACTCCCCAAGGATCCGCGATCATCGAATGCCCATAGGTGAGCCGGCTACGGCCGTCCGCGTCCCAATGCTGCCCGGTTGTCGCCGCCGCGGCGAGCCAGCACTGTGTGTCAATGGCCCGGGCCCGGATCAGGGTTTCCCAATGAGCCGCTCCGGTTTCTGCAGTGAATGCCGCAGGCAACAGAATCAGCTCGGCACCCTCCCGACGCAGGCGATGGAACAGTTCGCCGAATCGGATGTCGTAGCAGATCGCCAGACCCAGCCGGATCCTCCCGAAGCGGCCGCTCAACTCGACCGACACGACAGTGTCGCCGGCTCGATACACGTCGCTTTCCCGGTAGCCGATGCCGGCGGGTGTGGTGATGTCAAACAAGTGCATCTTGCTGTAGCGCGCGATCAGGTCTCCGCTCGGCGCGAACACGAGACTGGTGTTGAGCAGCTTGTCTCCATCCTGCTCGCCGATCGAACCACCATGGACATGAACATGGTGGCGGCGAGCGGAGTCCCGCAGGAACTGAAAGGCCTGGCCCCCGCCCCCGGCATCAAGTCCAGAACGGGAAACCGTTTCGGCGGCAGCAAATCTATCCTGTCGAGTTCCGCCCAGACAGGTCCACATTTCCGGCAACACTATCAAATCTGGATCATCTTCAGCGACACAGGCTTCGATCAACCGACCAGCCTGCTCGATGTTGGCGGCCTTGTCGGATCCGGGCGACATCTGGATCACGCTGACGCGCATGTGATGCTCCTAACGGTCCTGCGAGGCGATCGCTACTGCTTCAATGACTGCAACGTTGTCCCAGTTCGGGAAGCAGTTGAATCAGGCCATCCGGAACCGCTTCGTCGAGGGCCTCATCATACAAGCGCTGCAGGCGCGTCCGTAGCCATGCGTCGAACATCAAAGACGCCGTGTCCGGGTTCCTCCTGTCGTGGCTGTTCGAGCTGGTCATCATTTGGAATGATCGCAGCCCGCGGGTGCAAGTTGCACCCTTGTCCTACGACAGCACCCGAACAGGGCTCCGAATATCGTTCAATACGGAACCGGATCCGGCTCAGTCGGCAAGGTCCATCGCAATACGTGCCACGTCTTCGGCCGCAGGCGCGTTCGGGTGACGCGTCAGCAGCGTTGTCTGCCGCCGTATGGCGTCGCCGACCCTGCCGTCGCGTCGGATGATGCCGGCCAGACCCGGCGTTTGCCCAAGGAAAGTGCTGCAAGCGCGGGCGAGAACGTCATAGGTACGACGCCCGCTCGCCAGGCTGCTCGACTGGTTGATGACCAGCCGAACATCCGCGGCCGCCTCGGGCCGCAGGCCAGAGCCGCCCTCGTTCCGTGCAGTACGGTCACGTACCTGCAGCTTCAGCACCGCGTAGGCGTCCGCCAGCGCGGTCGGCTCATCGGTCGAAACCACCAGCAGCGTGTCGGCCGAGGCGGCCAAGAAGCGCATCGTCGGGTCGATCCCGGCGCCGAGGTCAAGCAGGATCGTGTCGTAGCTGCCAAGTCGCCGGATCGCCTGCAACAGTCGCCCCAGCACTTCGATCTCCAACGTTGCCATGGATGACGCTCCGGACCGTCCCGGGAGGATGTCGAACGCGGCAGCGGGCAAATCCTTCATCGCGTGACGGATGATCACGTCGGAAAGGCCGCGTCGTCCTGACAGCACGGCCGCCAAGTCGTGCCGCGGGGTGAGGCCGAGCTGGATGTCGACGTTGGCTAGACCCAGGTCGCCATCAACCAGGAGCACTTTGCGTCCTCGTGCGGCCAGGCTCTGAGCCAGCGTGATCGACAGCCAAGTCTTGCCAACCCCGCCCTTACCCGACGCGACCGCAACCAAGCGGGCCCCGCGGCCGCTCCGGAACGCCGTGTCATCGCCGTGCGTCGGAACAGATGCCGGCAGCTGCAGCATGGCAGTCATGGGTTCGTCTTCCTGAAAGAGAGGCGGTGGATGCCCGCCTGGGCTGCGATGTGCAGGGACAAGGCGCCATGCCGCGTAGCGTCGGACTGAGCCTCGAAGCCGGCTCGCGCTTGAACCGCTGGCGGCGGCTGGAATGGCGGGGCGGCCAGGGCTTCCCTGCGCGCGGGAACGACCGCAGCTAATCGCGCAGCGAGCGTGACCGGAGTCAGCCGTGCCAGGCCGTCTGCCACGTCGGTGCCTATCCCGGCTTCCGTGAGGGCGAGACCGCTGCCGTGGCAGGCGGCGAGCACCCCGCCGAGCCGGGCCGCGCGGTCGAGGCGTGTCGGAACCAGGAGCTGCACGCCACGCATGGCATGCGCTTCCGCAACGTCTTCCGCTTCGGCCGGATCCAAGCCTGCGGGCAGCACAAGCGCAGTGGAGGCGCCGGATGCAGCGATCAGTTCCGCCTGCAACGCGTCCTGCACCGGATCCAGCAGATCGAGCCCAGGCGAGTCGATCAGCACGGGAGAAAGCGCCTCGCGCCTGCCGAGCGCACGAGCGAGCATGTCCGGCCGTCCGGCAGCGATCAGGGTCAGCCCAAGCAGCCGGGTGAAGGCGGCGAGCTGCTCGATGGCACCGGCGCGTTGCTCATCCGCGGTGATCACCAGCGGACGGTGACCTTCCATCACCAGCCTGGTTGCAAGCTTGGCCACGGTCAACGTCTTGCCGCTGCCGGGGGGACCCGCCAGCAGGAGCGGTGCGCCATCCGCGTCGAGTGGAAGCCGGCTGAACCGGAACAGCCGGCTGCACGCGGCTTCCAGCGGTCCGTCTTCCAGCGCCGAAAGCAGGGCAGGCGGCAGGTTGTGCCGGAGCAACGGTCCTTGTGCCTGCGGCATCGGCACCGGGGCGGCCGGCAAATCCGGCAAGGCAAGATCGGGTAGCGGATCGAAGCGTGCCGCCGGTTCGGGTTCGTCCTCCGTTTCCAGCGCCGCGGTCACCTCGACCAACCCGCTCCGGGTTTCGGTTCCCAGGATCAGCGCGTCGAGGCCGAGCTCGTCGCGCACCTGCGCCATGGCGTCGGCCAGGCTCGCAGCGCGGAAGATCCTAATCCGCACCGGCTTGTCCTTTGTCGGAAACGATCGGTCGGGGCAGGACGGTCATACGTTGCCGATCGTGCGGATGCGGGCGCGGGGGAAGATTTCCGACTGCGCCAACACCGGGGTCGCCGGGCGCAAGCGCTCAACGATGGCGCGGACCGGCGCACGAATGCCGCTGCTGGTGAGGACGACCGGCGACTCCCCGGTCGCGGCGGCGGCGTCGAGCGCGGTGCGCAGCCGTCCAATGAACTCGTTCAGCCGGGTCGGCGCCATGGCGAGCTGGCGATCTTCCGGCGGCCCGACCAGGCTTTCCAGGAACGCTTCCTCCCACTGGGGCGACAAAGGGATCAGCGGGATGTAGCCGGCGTGGCCCACGAGGGCGTCGCTGATCTGCCGTGCCAGCCTGGTTCGCACATGGGCCACCACCAGGGGGATCGCCCGCATCCCCGCACCGCAGGCCTCCTGGATGCCTTCAAGAATGGTGGGCAGGTCGCGGATCGAGATCCGCTCCGACAGCAGGGCCTGCAACACACGCTGCACCGCGCCCATGGAGATCTGCGACGGGATCAGGTCGGCCACCAGCTTCTGCTGCTCGCGCGGCAGCTCGTCGAGCAGCTTCTGCGTTTCGGAGTACGACAGCAGCTCGGCCATGGTTTCGCGCACCGTTTCGGTCAGGTGCGTGGTCAGCACGCTGACCGGATCGACCACGGTGCAGCCCCGGAACATCGCCTCCTCGCGCTGCGCGGCGTCGATCCAGAGTGCTGCCAGGCCGAAGGCCGGCTCGGTGGTCTTCTCGCCCGGCAGGTCCGGCACACCGCCGCGAGGGTCCATCACCAGGAAGCGCGTCGGCCGGAGCTCGCCCTTGCCCGCCTCGATCTCCTTGATCCGGATCGAGTAGCCGTCCGACCCCAGCTGCATGTTGTCCTGGATTCGCACCGGCGGCAGCACGAAGCCCATCTCGCTGGCGATGGTGCGGCGAAGTGCCTTGATCTGCTCGGTCAGCTTCGGCTGGTCGCCACCGGCCAGCGGCAGCAGTCCATAGCCGAGCTCGAGCCGGATCATGTCGATCCGCATTGCCTCGGCGATCGGCGGTTCCGCCGGCGCAGTGGAGACAACCGCAGCCGCCTCGTCCTGAGCTTCGACCCGGGCGGGGGTGCGGTGCCGCATCCAGGCTGCCGCACCGGCAAGGCCGCCGAGCGCCAGGAACGGCAATGCCGGCAGGCCGGGCATGAGCGCCAATACTGCCGCAGCACCCGCCGCCATCGCCATCGGCTTCGGGTTGCCGCCGAGCTGGCGCACCAGGGCCACGTCGGCAGCTCCTTCGGTTCCGCCCTTGGTCACGACGATGCCGGATGCGGTGGAGACCAGCAGCGCCGGGATCTGCGACACCAAGCCGTCGCCGACGGTGAGGGTGGTGAAGGTCGCGGCAGCGTCGCCGAAGGCCATGCCATGCCGCCCAAGCCCGATCGCGAGGCCACCGATGATGTTGATCACGGTGATGAGCAGGGACGCGATTGCGTCGCCGCGCACGAACTTCGCCGCACCGTCCATGGCGCCGTAGAAGCCGCTTTCCTCCTCAAGCTCGCGGCGGCGCACGCGGGCGACCTTGTCGGTGATGGCGCCGGCCGACAGCTCGGCGTCGATTGCCATCTGCTTGCCTGGCATGGCGTCCAGGCTGAACCGCGCCGCGACCTCGGCAATGCGTCCGGAGCCCTTGGTGATGACCATGAAGTTCACCACCAGCAGGATGGTGAACAGGATCAGGCCGATCACCACGTCACCGCCCATCAGGAAGCCGCCGAAAGCGGCGACGACGTGGCCGGCGGCGAGCGGCCCCTCGTTGCCGTGGCTCAGGATCAGCCGGGTGGTCGCGACCTCAAGCGCCAGCCGGAGCAGCGTGGTCAGCAGAAGCAGGGTCGGGAAGCTGGTGAAGTCCAGCGGGCGCTTGAGGAACAGCGCCACCATCAGCACCAGCACCGAGGCGGTCACCGACAAGGCTAGACCAAGATCGAGCACCATGGTCGGCAGGGGAAGGATCAGCACTGACAGCAGCGCCACCACCGCCAGCGCCAGGCCAACATCGGTGCCCGGCATGTAGCCGCGCCACCGGCCACCCGGCAGGCTAAGCTTCGGCATGGTGAAGCCGCCCTTGACAGTTTGGGCGGTGGTGATGGCGTCGCCCATGCCTCAGGCCGCCACGCCGGCCATCGGCGGCGGCACCAGCACGCCCTGGCTGGCATAGTCCCGCAGCTTGTTGCGCAGGGCACGGATGGAGATGCCAAGGATCGTCGCGGCGTGGGTGCGGTTGCCTGCCGTGCTGGACAGCGTTTCCAAGATCAAGGCCTGCTCGACCTCCTCCACGCGCCGCCCGACCAATGCGGATACGCCGCGTCCTGGCTCGCTGTCGGCTCCTGCCGCGCCTGTCGGGGCGGCTTGGCATGGGCTTGGTTGGACCGGAGCCGGCGCGAGGCCGAGATCGCTCGGCTCGATCACCGGTCCCGTTGTCACAAGAACGGCGCGATGCATCAGATTCTCGAGCTCGCGCACGTTGCCGCGCCAGCCGTGCTGGGTCAGCCGGTTCAGCGACGCGTCGGACAGGGATGGCGGCTCGATCCCGTTCGCCTGCGCATAATGGCGGACATAGTGCGCCGCCAGGGCAGCGACGTCACCGGGCCGATGGCGCAGGGGCGGGATCTCGAGGCCGACCACGTTCAGCCGGAAGTACAGGTCCTCGCGGAACCGGCCCGTGACGGCCTCGGCGCGCAGGTCGCGGTTGCTGGTGGCCAGGATGCGCACGTTGACGCGGACCGGAGTCTGGCCGCCGAGCCGGTCGATCTCGCGCTCCTGGATGGCGCGCAGCAGCTTGGCCTGCAGCCGGACGTCCATCTCGCTGATCTCGTCGAGCAGCAGCGTGCCCCCCTCGGCAGACTCGAAGCGGCCGATGCGCCGGGCGATGGCGCCGCTGAAGGCGCCCTTCTCGTGACCGAACAGTTCGGACTCCAGCAGGTGCTCCGGGATCGCGGCGCAGTTCAGGGCGATGAACGGACCGTCGGCCCGGCGCGAGCGGCGATGGATGTGCCGCGCCACGATCTCCTTGCCGGTGCCGGATTCGCCGGTGATGAGCACCGAAGCGTCGGACCGGGCGACCTGCTCGGCGCTGCGGATGGCGGCCAGCATGATCGGGTCGCGCGCGATCAGGGCGTGGCTTTCCCCCGACGCCGCTTCCAGCATCGCCGCGATGAGCTCGGGATCGGGCGGCAGGGGGAGGAAGTCCTGCGCGCCGTCCCGCACCGCGCGGACGGCGGCGTCCGGATCGTCCTCCAGGCCGCAGGCGATCACCGGCAGGGTGATCCGTTCCCGGGCCAGCCCCTGGACCAGGGCGGCGATCGGCAGGCCGAGCTCGCACAGCACCAGGTTGCAGCGGGCGTCGCGACGCAGCCGGGCCAGGCCGGCGGGAACGTTGTCGGCCTGGTCGAGATGCGCCCCGCGCGAGGCCGCGATCTGCGCCGCCTTGCCGAGCTCTCCGCCCATCGAGCCGATGATCAGGACGCGCATGATCAGAATCCGCGCTCGGACTTGATGATCTCCGTCATGGTGATCCCGAGCCGGTTGTCGTCCACCATCACCACCTCGCCGCGCGCGATCAGGCGGTTGTTGACGTAGATGTCGATCGCCTCGCCGAGCTTGCGGTCCAGCTCCACCACGGCGCCGCGGCCGAGCTTCAGCAGCTGGCTGACCTGCATGGTGGACTTGCCCAGCACCGCGCTGACCGTGACGGGGATGTCGTAGACCGCTTCCAGGTCCTGCGCGGTGCGTGGCGCACCGGTTTCATGGGCGACCGGAGCTTCTGTGAGCTCGGCCAAGTCGATCTCAGTCGGCATCAACGGTCTCCTGACGTGCGTTCGTTCTTGTTCCGGGCACGAGCAGCGCATGCACCTCGGCGCAGAGAGTGTTCGTGTCCCTGATCATGCATCCATCCTGCCAGCGCACCGCGATGTCGCCCGGACCCATCGTTTCGGAATCGATCCACTCTACAACGGTGTTGCCGGCTTCCAGAAGGGTTCTTGTTTCCTGCCGCAGGCTGGCGACCAGCGCCGGATGCGCCCGCACCGTCAGGCGCGGCTCGTTGGCCATCGCCGGCAGCAGCAGGCGCAGGAGTGCCGTCGCCTCGGCCGCGCCGTGGGTGGCCGAGAAGGCGGGCAGCAGGGCGGCCACCGTGGCGAGAAGGGTCTGTGCGGTGGCCTCGGCGGCCTCGGCAGCGATCCGGGCCGCTTCCGATCGTGACTGCGCCACGGCATCGGCGAGCTGGACCAGCGCCTGGGTCCGCAGCACGGCCGCATCCTGTTCCGCCTGCTGCCGTGCCGCCATGCGCTCCTCCTGCCGGGCGCGCTCGGCGGCGCGCTGCAGGTCGGTCAGGCTGAAGGTCGGCTCGATCACCACCGGCTCGGCGGGCGCGGGCGCCGGCTGCGTGGCCTGTGGCGCCGCCACCGGCTCCGGCGCGTCGAAATCCTCCGCGTAGAGGACGCCGGACAGGGAATGGCTGCGCATCATCTCAGGCCACCATTTCCTCGTCCTGGCGCTCGTTCAGCTCGATCTCGCCCTGGGTCGCCAGTTCCTTGGCGGTCAGGAGGATCTGGGACTGCGCCTCGTCGACGTCGCGCAGCCGGACCGGTCCCAACGACGCGATGTCCTCGCGAAGCAGCTTGGCCGCGCGCTCGGACAAGGTGCCGAGGAACAGCGTGCGTATCTCCTCCGAGGCGCCCTTGAGCGCGATCGGCAGCTTGTCCTTCTCGACCGCGCGCATCAGCTTCTGCACCGCATCCGGCGTCAGCCTGGCGAGATCGTCGAAGGTGAACATGAGCGACTTGACCCGCTCCGCCGCGTCGCGGTTGCGCTCCTCGAGCGCGGACATGAACCGGCCTTCCACCTGGCGGTCGAGGTTGTTGAAGATCTCGGCGATCAGCTCGTGGCTGTCGCGGCGCGTGGAGCGCGCGAGGTTGGACATGAACTCCGAGCGCAGGGTCTTCTCGACGCTGTCGAGCACGTCCTTCTGCACGCTTTCCATGCGCAGCATGCGCATGATGACCTCCATCGCGAAGCTGTCCGGAAGCAGGCTCAGCACGCGGGCAGCGTGTCCAGGCCTGACCTTGCCGAGCACAACAGCAACGGTCTGCGGATATTCATTCTTCAGGTAGTTCGCGAGAACTGCCTCGTTCACGTTGCCGAGCTTGTCCCACATGGTGCGCCCGGCGGGCCCGCGTATCTCCTCCATTATCTGTGCCGCCCGTTCCCGCGACAGTGACTTCTGCAGCAGCCGCTCGGTGCTGTCGAAGCTGCCGATCAGCATGCCGGCGGAGCTGATGCTGCTGGAAAACTCCGTGCACAGCGTTTCGACAACGGTTGCGGAAACACTGCCGAGCTGCGACATCGCCAGCGAGATTTCCTTGATCTCCTCCTCGTGCATCATCGCGAACAGCTGGGCGCACTGCTCCTCGCCCAAGGCCAGCATCAGGATGGCGGCACGCTGCGCGCCGGGAAGCTGCTGGGTGCTCACGAGCTCGTCTCCTTGGCCAGCCATCCACGCACGATGGTCAGGCTTTCCTCGGGATGGCGTCCGACCAGATCGACGACCTGACGGATGGAAGCGGCACGCAGCCGACCCTCGATGTTGGCAAGGCTGATCATGCTCTCGTCCTCGATCAAAGCGGGAACGTTGGCAGCCCCGGTTCCGGCTGGCCCGGCAAGTGCCGGACGCAGGGTGCTGCCGGCTTCCAGGGCCGCAACCGCCGTACCGGGTACGGCGGGCGCAGGAGGATCGGTCAAGCGCCCGACCATAGGCCTGACGACGAAGACCAGCGCCAGCAGCATGAACACCCCAAGCAGGAGGTTCTGGCCGACATGGACCACGTCGTCTCGGTTCAGATGCAGCCCGAACAGCCCAGGGGGTGCCGGGACGTCCGGCAGGTCGTGAACGACGAACGGCATGGACACCACGCTGACGGTGTCGCCGCGCTTCTCGTCGAAGCCGATCGCGCTCTTCACCAGGGTCGCAATCCGGTCCAGCTCGTCCTTGCTGCGCGGTTGCCAGCCAGGTTTGCCGTTGGCGTTGGCGGCGATCGTGCCGTCCACCATGACGGCTAGGCTGATCCGTGCCAGGCGAGGCTGGTCCTGGATCAGCGTGCGCACGGTCTTGCCGATCTCGTAGTTGTTGGTTTCCTCCTGCCGGTCGTCCTGGCTGCCCGAGCTGGCCTGGCCCGCATTGGCGTTCGGCAGGTTGTTTTGCACCGACGTGTTGGTCTGGCCGTCGCTGCTGCGGTTCTTGTCGGACACGGTCTGCTGGCTGCGCAAAACCTGCTGGTTGGGATCAAAGGTTTCGCGGGTTTCGTGCACTTGGTCGACGTTCATCGTCACGGCGGCCTCGGCGCGCACGTGTTCCGCACCCAGCGATGGCTCCAGCATCTCCTCGACCGCGCGCGCCAGGCGCAGCTCCGTCGCCTGGCGCAGCTCGTCCACGCTTTGGCCCGATTCACCGCCATCCACCGGGTTGCCGGCACGGGCCAGCACGTTGCCGCGGTTGTCGATAATGGCGATGTTCTGCGGCTTCAGTCCCGGCACGGCGGCAGCCACCAGGTTCAGGACCGCCTGCACCCCTTCCGGATCCATCCGGGCAGCGCCTGCCATGGACAGCAGCACGCTCGCCTGCGCCGCGACCTGCTCGGAGGCGAACGGCTCGCGATGCGGCAGCACCAGGTGCACCCGTGCCGCACGCACGCCGCTGATCAGCCGGATCGAGCGGGACAGCTCGCCTTCCAGGGCCCGGGTCTGGTTGATCGTCTGCTCGAACTGGGTGGCGGTAAGGTTGTCGCCGCGGTCGAAGATCTCGTAGCCGACAGAGCCTCCCGACGGCAGGCCGTTCTTGGCCAGCAGCAGGCGTGCGGCAGCGACCTGGTCCGCCGGCACCAGCAGCCGGTCGTCCTGCGGCCCGAGCTCGTGCGCGATGTGCGCCTTCTCGAGCTGCTCGGCCATCTGGCCGGCTTCGCGCAGGTCGAGGTCGCCGTAAAGCAGCGCCATCTGCGGGTGGCTGCCGCCCTGCGACACCAGCACCGCGAGCATGGCCAAGATGCCAGCAGCGACCGCGCCCATGGCCGCGAGACGGGCGGTTCCGAGCGCCTTCAGCCCTTCCAGCAGGGGCTTCATGGCGCGCCGGTCTCGATCGGGGTGAAGGGCAGGTTCCAGATCATGGCGTCATCCCGGCAGCCGGCCCGTTGCCGACCAGTGCAGGATGCCATCCTCGGGTTACCCGAACCTTAACCGCCCGGCAGTTTCTGCCGGGTGGTAGGCTGGACGGTCGCTCAGGACCCGGTCGAGGCGCTGCCCGCGCTGCTGCCGCTCGTGCCGGAGCTGAGCAGGGAGGTGACGTTGCTCATGTCGATGGTGCTCGCCCCCATGTCGACGTCCACGCCGTTGGACGCGTCCTTCGAGATGCCGGTGATCGTGCCGACGACGCTGAACGGCACCGCGGTGGTGTTGCCGCTGCTGTCCTGCGTCACCACGGCGGCGCTGTAGTTGCCGTCCGACAGGGTGTCGCCGGAGTCGTCCTGGCCGTTCCAGGTCCAGTTCGTTGTTCCGGCCGGAAGCGACAGCGTTTGCGTCTTGACGACGCTGCCGGCGGAGTTGGTGATGGCGATCCCGACGGTCTCCGCGCTCGCGGGGCTGATCTGGAGCTCGGCCGAGCCGTTCTGCAACGGAAGCTGGCTCGACGATGCCACCGCCTGCCGCCCGACCAGCGAGGTGCCCTGGCTGACCTCGTTGTCCTGGTTCAGCGACAGCAGCTGGGTCAGGTTGGTGTTGGTCTGGATCTGCTGCTCGACGCCGGCGAACTGCGCCAGCTCGCTGGTGAAGGTGTCGGAGGTCATCGGGCTGGTCGGGTCCTGGTTCTGCAGCTGCGTCGTCAACAGGGTCAGGAACTGGTTGTAGTTGCTTGTCAGCGAGGACAACGCGTCGCTGCTCGTGCTGCTGCTCCCACTCGACGCGCTGCTCGCCGCGTTGGCGGTGTTGGCCTTCTTGGCCGCCGCCTCCGCAGCCGAAAGGAGGTCGGTGGAAGACGAGATGGTTGTGCTCATGACGTGCCTCTGCTGATCAGGCTGTGATGTTGATGCTGCCCTGGCGCAGCAGAAGCGTCCGGGTGGACGAGGACGACCGGCCCGGGCCGTCGCTGGGCGTGGCCGCCGCATCCTGTCCGCCTGAGCGACGCGGCTGAGGGTCCCCGGACTGCCTGTCCGCGTCCCGACCGAACATGTCCATGGCGGTCCGGCCGTTCGACGATCCGGTATCGTCTGGCTGATGATTCGAGGTTGCGCCGGGATCGGGCACAGCGGAAGCCGGCGTCAGCTCAAAGCTTACATGACGGTTGCCGCTCGGCACGGCGGCGGCATCCAGTGCTGCGTGAAGATGAGCTTGGTCGGTTATCAGGCTGCGCAGGGTGGTAGGCTCGGTCGCGGCGACGACGACCCTGACGGTGCCATCGGCATCGCGCGCGAGCTGGATGTGGACGTCGCCCAGGTCCTTCGGATGCAGCGACAGCGCCATCTGGCTGGATCCGTCGGTGCCCGAGGCCAGAGTCAATAGGGAGGTGCCCACCTGTGCCGGTGCGCCGGTCTCATCCATGGACGTCGCGGAAGCCGACGCCGTTGCCGGTCCGGCATCGGCGGACGTGCCGGCGGACGCGGCCACCGATGGATTGACGAGATCCGTGGCCAGCGCTGCCGGCTCCATCATCGACAACAGGTTTGCTGCCGACGTGTTGTTCGCCGCCGCCGGGTCGACCGCCTGCATCCAATCCGGGAGGTTGTGGTCGGACCTGTCATCATGATGCTCGGATGCCTGAGCTGCCGCTCCCGCTCCTGTGCCAGCCGCTTCGTTGTCGGGAGAATGATTAAACGTCGCCTTGTTCGGCTGAGCAGCGTCGGTCTGCTGCGTTGGATCGTCATTCGGACCGCTATGGTTTGATAACGTAACAATCTTGCCGCCTGAACCGTCGCCCGGTGTCTCCTTTGCGACATCGGGAAGATGGACAGGCGGCACGGGTGCTGCGGCGGGTAAACCTGGCGGCAATGCAGAAGCGGCTGCTCCGTCATCCGGTCGAGCACCTGTCGCCTGCAAGGGCTTGTGCAGTGACTTGGCAGCTGCGCCAGTTGCGGTCCGCGCATCCGGTTGCGGCGCATCCGTCATCGACGCGTCATCCTCCACGCCATCGACCGTGTCGGCTGCTCCGGTTCCCGTCGCCGACGTGCCGCGGCCTTGCGTTTCAACCGCATGTCGGGAACTGGGGGCCGAAGCCGGCTGCATGGTCTGGCTCCTCGATGCAGGTGGTTTTACCTGCGCCGCCTTCCGCTCCGGCGTGCTGTCGCTTTTCGTCTTTTCTGGCGTGCGCGAAACCGGTGTCGAGGACGCTACCCAACAATCCTTAAGGTTCGCTGAAGAAGCGGATCCGGCAGCGCCAGGAGAAGACGAGGATTGGTTCCAGATCGCTGCGACCTGCGAGGAGAACGAACCACCCGGCAACGCACCCGCGGCCTGGCTGCTGGCAGCCGCCTGCGTCCAGGCCGGATGTGCGGCAGCGTTGACCATAGCCATGCTTGATGTCGGCATCGAACACCCTCCTGCATCCTAGTGTGCAAGCTGTGGGCCAACTCCGTGGTCGGGCGTCCCTGCCGAAGCACCTGCCGCTTCCAGGACCTCGACGGCAGGAGCTGCCCGGCACAATCTGCCGCCCGGCATCGATCAGGCCGGGCTCTTGGAATGATGCGTAGGAAAACCGCCGAACACTGGTTGGCACGCTTCCTGCTGATCGTGCTTGGACACGCATCCGGCGTGTTCCGGCAGGAGAGCAGGCATGTCGATCTTCGGTGCACTCGATACGGCGGTCAGCGGGCTTGCGGCTCAGTCCCAAGCCTTTACCGACATCAGCAACAACATCGCCAACAGCCAGACCGTCGGCTACAAGGCGACGGACACGGACTTTTCCGACTACGTGCTGAACTCGACCGCGTCGCAGATCTCGGGAACCGTTGTCGCCTCGACGGCCTCCGAGAACAACGCACAGGGCACGATCACGTCAAGCACCAATGCGCTGGCCTTGGCGATCTCGGGAAACGGGTTCTTCAACGTGTCGGAAGCCAACGGTGCATCGACAGGAACGTCGCAAAGCTTCCAGCCCAACGACTACTACACCCGGAACGGCGACTTCACCGAGAACAGCGCCGGCTACCTGGTGAACTCGTCCAACGAGTACCTGAAGGGCTACATGGTCGACTCCAACGGAAACCTCGACACCAGCTCGCTGCAAACGATCAACGTCGCCAACGTCGCCTTCAGGCCCAGCGAGACCGGCACCATCACCTACGCCGCCAGCCTGCCCGGAGCTACCGCCGCTGCCGCGAGTGCCACGCCGGCCGCTGGTTCGACCACGCCCACCAGCCAGAGCCAGACGATCTACGACGCGTCCGGTGCAGCGCATACCATGGACTTCAACTGGTCCTACTCGCAGGCGAGCAACGCCTGGAACGTTTCAGCCACCGTTGACGGCGCGAGCACGCCCAGCGCGAGCGCCCAGGTGACGTTCAACGCGTCCGGACAGATCGCGTCGGTCGCCCAGCAGACGAATGTCGGATCGACGCCTGCGACCTACGGTGCTGCGAACACCACCACCGACTCGACGGCCAGCTTCAGCATCCCGACCACCCTCGACGGCACCTCGCAGACGATGACCGTCGACCTCGGGACCATCGGCTCGTCATCCGGCACCACGATGGCCACAGACGCCAACGGCGCCGGTTCCGCTGCCACCATCAGCACCGACAGCGTGACCAGCGGCAACTACACCGGGATCACCATGACCTCGGATGGCAGCATCATGGCCACGTTCGACAACAACAAGACGCAGCTGGTCGGCAAGGTGCCGCTGGCGACCTTCGCGGACGCGAACGGCCTGTCGTCCCAGGACGGCGAGGCCTACACCGCGACCTCCGCATCGGGAGCGGCCACGAACAACCTTGCGGGCGCCAACGGGGCCGGCAACCTCGAAACCTCGTCGGTCGAGAGCTCCACCACCAACCTCGACTCGGACCTGACCAAGCTGATCACCGCCCAGAACGCCTACGGCGCCAACGCCAAGGTTGTGACCACGGCGAACGAGATGCTCCAGACCGTCCTGGCCATGAAGCAGTGAGGATTAACGGCTTCTTAAGAACTCACGTTCATCATGGGCCGGTTGCGAGAAGGGTCGACGCTGCCGCGACCAGGAGATCCAGATGGGACTCGACGCATCCCTGTCCATCGCGAACAGCGGCCTCACCGCCCTCCAGGCGGAGATGGCCGTCGCGTCGCAGAACGTGGCCAATGCCAACACTGCCGGCTATGCGGTGGAGCAGTCGTCGATCTCGTCGCGCACCGCAGACGGGCAGGCGAGCGGCGTCGTCGTCGGGCTGACCACGCGGACGATCAACACGGCACTCGAGAACAGCCTCTACAGCCAGAACGCGACCGTTTCCGGCCTGACCGCGACCAGCAACGGGCTGGCCACCATCTCCGCGCTCCAGGGCTCGACCAGCTCGGACTCCGGCAGCAGCGACACGATTCCGGACCAGGTGGGCAACCTCCAGTCGAGCCTGATCACCCTGGACGCCGATCCGAGCAGCTCCGCAAGCCAGCAGGCCGTCGTGACCGCCGCAGGCACCCTGGCCTCGACCATCCAGACCACGGCCGGGAGCTATCAGAGCGCGAGGCAGGCGGCGCAGGAATCCATCGTCGATGAGGTCGGAACCGTCAATTCCAGTCTTGCCTTGATTGGCTCGCTGTCGAACCAAATTGAGCAAGGCCGCATAACCGGCATCAGCACGGCCGACCTGGAGGATCAACGATCTGCCGCGATGACCTCCCTGTCGAACGTGCTGTCCGTGCAGTTCACTCCGACCTCCACCGGCGACATGCTGGTCACCACGGCGAATGGCCTGTCTCTGCCGACCCATGCGTCCTCCGGGCCGCTTTCCACCGCGAACGCCACCGTCGGCGTCTCGGACGCCTATCCCGGCTCGATCCCGGCGATCACCCTGAACGGCCGCGACGTCACCACGAGCCTCACAGGCGGCACTCTCGGCGCCAACATCGCGCTTCGGGACCAGGTGCTTCCGACCATGCAGGCCGAGCTGGACTCCTTCTCGCAGACGATCGCCTCCCGCTTCGACGCGCAGGGCCTGACCCTGTTCACCGACGGCAGCGGCAACCTGCCAGGCTCCGGCGCCACCCAGGCCTCGCCCGCCGGACAGCTCGGCTTCTCCAACGTGATCCAGGTCAACCCGGCCGTGACGGCCGATCCGAGCATCATCCGGGACGGGAGCCACGACGTCGCCGGCAGCGCGACCGGCGCGTCCAGCTTCACCGTCAACACGGCCAGGGGTACAGGCGACACCACGTTGATCGATCGCGTGCTCAACTATGCCCTGGGAGCCGACGTCCAGGACGGCGTGACGCAGCCGGCGGCAGCGACGACCGGGCTCGGGGCGGATGGAACGCTCACAGCACCCTATTCCGGTTCGACCGACCTCGCCTCGCTCGCCTCCACCGTCGTCAGCGCCCAGGCCTCGACCATCAACCAGGCGAGCAGCAGCCTGGGCGACGAGACGGCGATCCAGACCGCGCTGACCACCCAGGTCGCCTCCGTCTCCGGCGTGTCGGTCGACGACCAGATGGCCTCGATCGTGTCGCTGCAGAACGCCTACGAGGCCAACGCCAAGATCGTCACCGCGGTCCAGACCATGTTCACCTCCCTTATCGACGCCATCAGCTGAATGCCGCCATGACCATCCAGAGCGCAACGGGCGCCCCCGTCTCGACGATGCTGCCGCTCAGCAGCGCGGTGGATCAGCTCAACGCGCAGGACACCGCCTTGCAGGCGGAACTCTCCTCGGGCGTACTGTCCGACAGCTATGCCGGCCTCGGCGACCAGCGCTACCAGGCGCTGGACCTGCAGCCCCAGATCACGGAGGTCGGCGCCTGGCAGCAGAACGTCACGTCGGCCCAGAACACCCTGTCGATCACCCAGACCGCGATGTCGAGCATCACCGGCATCGCAACGGCGTTGCAGACCTCGCTGACCAGCCTGCAAGGCAACCAGAGCGCCACCAGCGTCTCGGCCGCGGCCGCCGAGGCGCGAGCCTCCCTGAACGAGTTGGGTTCCCTGCTGAACACCAAGGACGGCTCGCAGTACGTGTTCGGCGGGAATGCGTCGGACACGGCGCCGGTGACCGACCCGTCGAACATCACCGGCAGCCCGTTCTTCCAGACCATCTCGGCGAGCGTCGCTTCCATCGCGACGACCGGTGCGGCATCGGTCGAAGCCGCGACCGTCGCTGCCGCCTCCGACAACACCGCCACGCAGTCGGTCTTCTCGCCGGCCCTCAGCGTCGATGGACCCGCTGCGACCAGCCTGGTGCACAGCGTGGCGGTGGGAGACCAGGACCAGGTCGCGGTCGGATTCGTGGCGACGGAGGGCACTGCGCCGACCGCCACCTCCACGGGCTCGCCGATCCGCGACCTGATGCGCGCCCTGGCGGTCGTCGGCAGCCTCGACCAGGCCAACCCGGCGAGTGCGGGCTTCTCGACGCTGGTCAGCGACACCGCGACCCAGGTCGGCTCCATCAACAGCAGCCTGAACGACACAGTCGCTGATCTCGGCCAGACACAGGCCCAGCTCACCGGCCAGTCCGACATGCTGCAGTCCGTCTCCGGTGCGCTCACCTCCCAGTTGACGACGGTCAAGGGCAGCGATCCGGCCACGCTGTCGACCGAGATCACCGCGACCCAGAACCAGCTGACCGCGTCCTACACCTTGATCGCCGACATGAAGGGCATGTCCCTGGCGGCGTATCTTTAGTTCCCAGCCCGGTCCGTTGACCTGTTGTTAAGGCAACCGGCAGCACAATCACTCTGCGTCGGCTGCGATCGGGTTGCCGCGAGGATACGGTGCCACATGTCTCATCTCGTTCTGGAACTGCGGCCTGGTGAGATGATGGTCGTCAACGGAGCCACGATCCGGTTCCGCAGCAAGTGCCGCGTCGAGCTGGTGTCCCAAGCCCGTTTCCTGTTTGGAAAGCAGATCATGGCCCCTCACGAGGCCGAAACGGTCATGCGCCAGCTCTATTACGGTCTGCAGACGGCCTATGTCGGTGCACCAGAGGAGCGTGATGCAGCGGCGGATGACGTCCGGAAGATGCTGACGAGGCTCCAGGCGGAACTGCCTCCTCGGACCGCCGATGCTCTCCGCCTGGTCGAGGCGTCGTTCAGGAAGGACGACTTCTACAAGGCGCTCAAGCTACTTCGGGTGATGATCCACGACGAGAACCAGGAACGGTTCGGAATCGGGAAGGACCTCGTAGAGACTTCCTTAACGGACTCATGATTTTCTCGCTCGGCTTCCCTTCATAGGAGACCAACATGACGCTCTCGATCAACACCAACACGGCCGCGATGGCAGCGCTCGAGTCGCTGTCTACCACCACAACCGCTCTGAACAACACCGAGAATGAGGTATCGACCGGTAAGAAAGTTTCTTCCGCCGCCGACAACCCCGCCATCTACTCCATTTCGCAGTCCATGACTGGTAACATCGCAGGTCTGGCTGCGGTATCGGATAGCTTGTCGCTGGGAGCGCAGGTGGTCAACACCGCATCCGAGGCGAGCCAGGACATCATCTCCACCCTGCAAACCCTGCAAGGCACTGTTACCTCAGCCAGCAGCACCGGCTATGCAAGCGCCACCATGCAGGCCCAGGTTGCCGACGCCATCAACCAGATTAATGATTACGCCCGTAACTCCACCTTCAACGGCGTCAACCTCTTGACTTCCTCGAACGACGTCAAGCAGACCGGTGCCCCGGCGACCACAGAGTCCGCCAACATCGTTACCGGGTTGAGCGGCACCAGCCTGACCGTTTCCAACCAGATCGGCACCAGCAACGTGCTCAGCTCCTTTCTCGGCCTCACAACAGGCACCTTCACCTCCGGCGGTACGGCCTACGCCTCGACGACCGCAGCCACCGCCGCCGGCGCGAGCACCAACGATGTTCAGAGCGTGCTCAGCAGCACCGGAGTCAACATCGCCACGTCCAGCAACCTGTCGTCAGCCGACTTCGGCAATGGCGCCAGCGTCGTGCTGACCAACGGCGACGGTACCACTACGACCTTCGAGTTTGACACCAGTGGCACCAAGACTACTGCGACGGATACATCAGGCGCTAGCGCCAACAACGTCGTCACGGTGTTGGTCGATCCGACGGAGCAATCAACCAGCACCATGCTGGGCGACCTTGTCAACGCTATGAACCAGAACGGCTACAACGCCGTAATTCAGAACGACGGCTCGATCAACGTTACCGGCCAGGGCGTCACAGGGTCTACCGCGACCGGTCCCGATGTGTATGCCGCTGGTTACAGTGGTACCGGCAGCGCCAGCGGTGGCACTGCCGGAACGGGGAGTGGCATCGCCAGTGCCGGCATCGGGGCTGGCACTGCCTTGTCGTCGAGTGAAGCTGCCATCACCACCGTCCAGAGCGCCATCAACAAGATGGACACCATCTCCGCCTCGCTCGGTGCTACCACGCAGCAGATCACCGGCATGCAGAGCTTCACCAGCGACCTGAGCGATGCGTTGACCACCGGCGTCGGCGCGCTGACCGACGCCGACCTGTCCACCGCCAGCGCCCAGCTCACCTCGCTGCAGACCAAGCAGCAGCTGGCGATCCAGTCGCTGTCGATTGCCAACTCGCAATCATCGTCGATCCTCTCCTTGTTCCGCGGCTGATCCCAACTAGGCGGGGCCGTGCTCGTTCACACGGCCCCGTTGGTCTTCATCCTCCTCGACAGGTTTGCTTATGAGCTACGGTGCGCATCAATATCGACGGTCCGAGGGCAGCGCCTTATCTCCCAGGGAAACGGAGGCTGCAGCGTTTGCTTTCATCAACCGGCTTCTGGGGCAAGACGGTGGCCGGGATGCCCGCATGCGCGGTCTGGTCAAGAACCAGCAGCTCTGGTCGCTTCTGCTCAGGGACGTTGGAAGCTCGAGCAACGGCCTGCCGCAGGTGCTGAAGTCGGATCTGATGTCGATCGGCTTCCTGGTCATGCGGGAAACCATAGCGGCCATGGGCGACGCTGGTCGTTCGGTCACCGGTCTGATCCAGGTGAACGACGACATGATCGGGGGCCTGCGTGCGTCGCCCCCTCTCCCTGTGGCCGGAGCCGGACCGCCGGCTGTTCTGGCGCGCGCCGGCTGAACCTGATCTATCAGACAAGCAAAATCGCTGTGCCTCGTCCTTTGTCAGCTCCGGATCGGTGAGGGACGGGAACGGCGGCTGCAACCGCGTCGGCCGGCACGGGATGTCGAGGCAGCCTACGGTGATCGCCGTCGTAGCTAAGCTTGGTGCAGACGTCTGGCCGGAGGCAGTGCCTGATCCGGAGGCATGATACCGGCGGATCACCATGGAGGCCCTTTGGCACGTGGGCGACACCGATGATCGCCGCCCGACACGGCCAACAGCAGCTCATCCAAGCACAGCGGGCGGCCTGGTCCGACGCGATCACCCGGCTTTCCTTGAACCGGAAGGACACTCTCACTCTTGAGTCCCGAGGTCGGGATCCCAGATTCCACGAAGACAGGCCTGTCCGGCGTTGCCTCCAGAGGGACGCGAGACGGGCTGGTTGTTTGCCAGTCGCCTGATGAAAAGGGACAGGACAATGGATCTGGAAAAGTTCACCGAACGGTCTCGCGGCTTCCTGCAGGCGGCGCAGACCATCGCGACCCGCGAATACCATCAACGTTTGACGCCGGAGCATCTGCTCAAGGCGCTGCTCGATGATGAGGAGGGGGCCGCAGCCGGCCTGATCCGTGCTGCTGGCGGCGATGCGCAGGCTGCCCGCTTGTCGGTCGAGGCTGAGCTTGGCCGGTTGCCCAAGGTGCAGGGCGGGGGTGCCGGCCACGCCCAGGCCACTCCCGAACTTGTGCGCCTGCTCGACACGGCCCAGCAGGAGGCCAAGAAGGCCGGCGACAGTTTCGTGGCCCAGGACCGCCTGCTTGTGGCGCTGGCGGGCAGCGATCAACCGGCGGCTCGGGCGCTGGCACAGGCCGGCGTATCGCGCCAGTCGCTCGAACAGGCAGTGGCCAGCATACGGAAAGGTCGAAAGGTCGACAGCCCGAACGCCGAGGCAAGCTTTGACGCCCTGAACAAGTATGCGCGCGACGTCACGGAGGTGGCTCGTTCGGGCAAGCTTGACCCGGTCATCGGCCGGGACGAGGAGATCCGCCGCACGATCCAGGTGATCGCCAGGCGGACCAAGAACAACCCGGTGCTGATCGGCGAGCCTGGTGTCGGCAAGACGGCGATCGTCGAGGGGCTGGCGCTGCGCATCGTCAACGGCGACGTTCCTGAGGCGTTGAAGGGCAAGCGCTTGCTGGCGCTTGATCTTGGCGCGCTGGTTGCGGGCGCCAAGTTCCGCGGCGAGTTCGAGGAGCGGCTGAAGGCTGTGCTCAAGGAGATCGAGACCGCTGCCGGTGAGATCATCCTGTTCATCGACGAGATGCATACCTTGGTCGGAGCCGGACGGGCGGACGGGGCCATGGACGCCTCAAATCTGCTCAAGCCCGAGCTGGCGCGCGGAACCCTGCACTGCATCGGTGCCACCACCCTGGACGAGTACCGCAAGTACATCGAGAAGGACCAGGCTCTGGCACGTCGGTTCCAGCCGGTCTTCATCGGTGAGCCGACTGTCGCGGACACCATCTCCATCCTGCGCGGGATCAAGGAGAAGTACGAGCTCCATCACGGCATCCGCATCACAGATGGTGCCCTGGTGGCGGCCGCGACCCTGTCGAACCGCTACATCACCGACCGTTACCTGCCTGACAAGGCGATCGACCTGATGGACGAGGCAGCCAGCCGGCTGCGCATGCAGGTGGACAGCAAGCCGGAAGCGCTGGACGAGCTGGATCGCCGCCTGATGCAGCTCAAGATCGAGCGCGAGGCGCTGCGGCGCGAGGACGACGCGGCCAGTCGGGACCGGCTGTCCAAGCTGGAAGTCGAGATCGCCGAGATCCAGGAGCGTTCGGATGCCCTGTCCGCCAGCTGGCGTGCCGAGAAGGATCGGGTGAGCGAGACGCAGAAGCTGAAGGAAAGGCTGGATCAGGCGCGTTCTGAGGTGGAGATGGCGCAGCGTCGTGGCGATCTGGGTCGCGCGTCCGAGCTCATGTACGGGGTGATCCCGGCGTTGGAAAGCGAGATCGCGCTCAAGCAGGCCGCACCCGGTGACGGCGCGCAGCTGGTCAACGAGGCAGTCACCGAGGAGGCCATCGCTTCGGTGGTGTCCCGCTGGACCGGGGTGCCGGTCGACCGGATGCTGGAAGGCGAGCGCGCCAAGCTGCTGCGCATGGAGGACAAGCTGCGTGACCGCGTGGTGGGCCAGGAGGACGCGCTCAAGGCGGTGTCGGATGCGGTGCGTCGGGCCCGGGCTGGACTGCAGGACCCGAACCGCCCGATCGGCTCGTTCCTGTTCCTGGGCCCGACCGGTGTCGGCAAGACCGAACTGACCAAGGCCCTTGCTGAGTTCCTGTTCGACGACGAGCGGGCGTTGCTGCGGGTCGACATGAGCGAGTTCATGGAGAAGCACGCCGTCAGCCGCCTGATCGGGGCTCCTCCGGGCTATGTCGGCTATGACGAGGGCGGCGTCCTGACCGAGGCAGTGCGCAGGCGACCCTACCAGGTCATCCTGTTCGACGAGGCCGAGAAGGCGCACGAGGACGTGTTCAACATCCTGCTCCAGGTGCTGGATGATGGGCGCCTGACCGATGGACAGGGGCGCACGGTCGACTTCCGCAACACCATCATCGTGCTGACCAGCAACCTCGGCTCGGATCTGCTGGCCAGCCAGGCGGATGGCGAGACGACTGCACTCGTGCAAGCCCAGGTGATGCGTGTGGTGCGCGACCACTTCCGTCCCGAGTTCCTGAACCGGCTGGATGAGGTGATCCTGTTCTCCCGGTTGCGGAAGACGGACATGGCGCGGATCGTGGACATCCAGCTCGGCCGGCTGCGCGCGTTGCTCGCCGACCGCAAGATCACGCTTCACCTCGACCAAGCGGCCTATGACTGGCTGGCAGCTGAAGGTTACGACCCGATCTACGGCGCAAGGCCGCTGAAGCGAGTGATCCAGCGTAGCATGCAGAATCCGTTGGCCAGTCTGATCCTGGAGGGAACGCTGCATGACGGAGACGACCTGCACGTCACAGTCGGCCCGAGCGGCCTGGTGTTGAACGGACAACTTGCCAAGGCGGCATGATCTGATCGAATAGTATGCGGATAGGACATGGCTGCTCAACAGCCTGTCCGTTCGTACGGAGCCGGAGAGACCAGAAACACGGGTTCATTGTAGGCTCAACCGGTTTGGCTGCCGCTGTCATCGCGTTGACACGAACGTGGTAGGCGCCTAGAACCCGCCTCGCCGACATGGTCTCACCGGTCCGGCCCTGTTCCTTTGACAACTGAATCTGGATGGAAGGGATATGTTGGCGGCGCT
>CAXTMS010000015.1:0-9822 GCA_964245345.1 uncultured Acetobacteraceae bacterium
GGCGCAGGTGCCGGTGCAGCGCCGCCTCGCCGGCAGGGCAGATCCAGAACACCGCGCCGGGATCTCGCCCGACCAGGTCCAGCACCGCGTCCAGCGTTTCCGGCCGCTGCGACAGGTCCACCAGCCACGGCCCGGCCTCGGCCAAGTCGCCGCCCGCGTGGTCGAGGAACAAGGAATGCGCCACCAGCCCGACATCGCGTCGGACTTGCGCAAAGTCGTCGAACCGAGCCCCGTCCAGAACCGCGAACCCGCCCGGACCCGCCGCCTCGACCGCCGCACGCAGGCGCCCCAGCGCGTCGGGGCCGCTCACGCCGCCCGCGCCTCGCGCTCCACCGTGTCGGCCTCGAACACCGCCTCACCGGCCTCGGCGTCGCGAACCGTCGACACCGGCAGCCAGCTGTTCCAGCCCAGGCGCGGCGGCTCCACCGATCCCATCTCCAGCAGCGGCACCGCGTCGCGCGCCAGCACCGGGTTGACCGCGAACGCGATCTCCAGCCCCAGGAAGGCGCGCACCAGCGCCACCATGTGCTGCAACCGGCGGCCGGAGGGCAGCAACGACAGGAACTCGGGCAGGCCCAGCGGGCCGACCCGGAGCACGATGCGCGACTGCACGTCCCAGCACCGGGCCCCGGCCGCGGCGTCGACGCCGAGCTGGTTGAACGAGGGCGCGGCCTGCCCATTGGGCAGCGTCACCGGCAGCGCCGAGCGCTCCTCCGGCCGGAGCGGCAGCCAGGCGCCGGCGAACTGCTCGACCACCACAGGCTGGCCCAGCCAGTCCGACACGACCGCGGCCAGCCGGTCGGCCGAGCGCGGCCGGGTCGCGAACTGGCCCGCGAAGTGCAGCAGCGGCGCCGTGTCGAGCCCCAGCCGGTCCAGCAGGTTGGGGGTGCCGAAGCCGTCCAGCGCCAGAAGCAGCGCGCCCAGCGGGTCCGGCGGCACCACCGGCTCCGGATCGAGGCCGAGCCCCACGTCCAGCTCGAACGCCCTTGCGTCCTCCCGCTCCTGCCGTTCGAGCAGCGCCGCGGCTGCGGCACGGTGCGGCCGGTACTTGATGGCGGCTTGCGCGAACAACGCCACCGGGCGCTGCGCCAGCAGGTCCAGGAACGCCGCAAGCGCCGGCGAGCGTCGGCGCTGCTCCGCCACCACCATCTCGCTGTACGGGCGCGGCAGCACGCCGGACGGGCCGGTCAAGCCGATCGGCGTGACGGTGGCGTGGTAGCCGTCCGGGCGCTGCTGCACCGCCAGCACGTCCGCGGCCGGGAATCCCAGCCCCGCCTGCGCGTGGAACCGAACCGCCTGCCCTGGGTCGCGACGGCGCGCCGCCTGCATCAGCACCATGACCGCGGCGTCGAAGCCGAACCGCTGCGGCTGGCGCAACAGCCGGTCCAGCAGGGTGCGGGGCACGGCGCGGCGTGCCGGCGGGCCGGCCGCGGGCGCCGGAACCGGCTCCGCCGCCTGGTCCTCCGGCAGCGGGGCGTCCACCGTCGCCGGGTCGCGGGTCTGCGCCGGCAATCCGGGGCCGGGACCCGCCTGGTACCCGCTGCCGCTCACAACAGGACGCGCGCGCCGGCGCGCGGCGGAAACGCGGCCACCACGCCCGGCCGTCCCTGCAGCATCACCGTGGTGCGCACGAAGGAGTTGACGGTGGCGTGCAGCGCCAGGAAGCGTTCCAGCACGGAGGCCAGGAGGAACAGCCCGGACGCGCTCCACAGCCTGGGATCGAAGCTGAGCTGCACGTCCAGCCCGCGGCAGAACGCTCCCGGGCGGGCGCCGGGCACGCGGGCGGTGCCGCCTGTGGCGCTCACCTCCACCAGCCCGGCGATGGCCGCCCGCGTTTCCGCGCTGTCGTGCAGGTCGTACAGCCGCAGCACCTCGCGCAGCGCGTCCGCCGCCGCCGGGCCGCCCACCACCGACAGGTGGCTCAGCGACAGGTGCGAAATCAGCCGCCAGGCGCGGTTGTCGTGCAGCTGCGCCCGCATGGCGCCCGAGATCGGCGTCAGGCAGGACAGCGACAGCACGGCGCTGACGCCTTCGGCCAGATGCAGCCGCGGCTGGTCGCCGCCGAACGGCAGCTGCGCCGGCAGGTCGCGGTTGGAGCACAGCGCGTCCACCGACAGCACCGAGTCCGCCGGGCGGTGCACCGACAGCTCCGGGTCCATCACCGCCAGGAACACCTCCGTGCCGCCGATCGCGGGCGGGGCCGGTCGCCGGACCACGTGGTAGTAGCCGGCGGGCGTCTCGGACGCGTCCCCGGTCTCGGCGTCGTACGGCGCGTGGCGATAGAACGGCCGCCACGGGCGCAGCCCCCCGTCGCCGTGCAGCTCGCGCACCCGCTCGACGCTCCAGATCTCCAGGCTGCGGGCGCGGCGGTGGTCCACCGCGACGTGGTACTCGGTGTCCTCGTGCGTCAGCGCCACCGGCTCGCAGCGTCGGGAAAACAGGTTGACCATCGGCACGCAGCCAAGCGCCAGCGCGTCCGGCCTGAGCGTGCGCTCCATCTCCGGCACCGCGCGGTCGAGGTAGAGAAACACCTCCATCCGGTTGCCGGTCTGCAGCAGGGTGCGCGCGTCCAGGCCGACCAGGTCGACGAACAGGAACTTTTCCGGCAGCGCGAAGTACTCGGTGAGCAGCCGGAAGCCCGAGAACGAGCGCGCCGACCACGGATACAGCGCCTCGTCGTCGGCGAACCCCGCCGCCTGCACGCTTGTTGCCGGCAGCAGGGTCGGCGACGGGTCGTTCGGCCCGTCGGCGCAGGCGATGCCGATGCAGTTGCGGCAGATCAGCTCGTAGAGCAGCAGGCTCTGCTCGACCGGCCCGCGCAGGAACAAACGCAGCCGGTCGACGCCCAGCTCGGCGAAGTTCGCGTCCGGATCCACCGTCGCCAGCAGGAGCCGGAGCACCGAGCGCGCGCCCCGCGCCTGCGGGTTCACCGGCGCCGCCAGCGGCAGCCCGGTCAGGCGCACGCCGTCCACCCGGACCGGCCACAGGGTGACGTCGGCGGTGGTGGTGAACGAGCACGGCTCGCCCTCCACCGGGTCGGTCTCGATCGCGGTGCCGCGCGGCACCGTCACCGGCACGCGCAGGTCGGGCTGGCAGGTGAACTGCATGATCGCCGCCGACGGCACCGGCGCCAGGTAGTGCGGGTACAGCACCCCGAGCAGCGCGTCGGTCAGCTCCGGGAACTCGTCGTCCAGCCTGCGGTGCACGCGGCCGGCCAGGAACGCCACCCCTTCGAGCAGGCGCCCGACATGCGGGTCGTCGACGGAATCAGGCCCCAGCCGGAGCCGGCCGGCCGCCTTGGGGTTGGCTTCGGCAAACTGCGACGCGAGCTCGCGCAGCGCAGACAGCTCACGGTTGTAGTAGGGAAGAAGCGGATCCGTCACGCGCCGGCACCCTGCAGCTGGAGCACCACCGCGGCGGTGGCGGCGTGCACGGCGGTGTCGAACGCGATCGGCGCCACCACCGGCTCGACCCGGAGCACCGCCTCGATGCGGAACCTGAGCACCGCGCGCAGCCGGTCGGGTTCGTCGCGAAGCCGCACGCGCACCTGGGTCAGGCGCGGCTCGTGCCGGCGTATCGTCAGCTCGATCTCGTGACGCAGCGCTTCCCGGTCGTCGCGGTGGTTCAGGGCGCCGGAGGTGAAGTCCGGCACGCCGAAGGACAGGCTCGAGCCTTGCGCGGCGGCGCAGCCGGGCGGGATCGACCGCCACGGCCGACGGGCGTTCAACAGCGCTTCCAGGTCGCGATGCACCGCCACGCGCAGCTCGCCCGCCGGGTCGCGCCCCGGCCTGGGATCGGGAGTCGTGGGCGCGTCGTCGAGCAGCCGGTCGAGCACCGAGCCGCCGACCCGCTTCGGGACCTCGCGCTGTCCCGCCTCGCGCGGGGTCCTCACGACCGCTCCCTCACCTCGGCACCACGAACCGGCCTATCCGAAGCGGAGCGACGACAGGTCGCGTATCGCCAGCCCGTCCTCGCCGGCCAGGAACACGCGCTGGCCGCGCCCGCGCACCAGCCGGTCGCCGATCCAGTCGGTGGCGTCGCCGATCCGCAAGCCGTCGTGCTGCGCCCCGTCCTGCGGTGCCGGGTCGGACGACAGCGGATCGACGTAAAGCGCCGGCACGTAGACGTCGCCGTCCGGGCCGCCGCTCACCGTCATGCTGCACCTGCGCCAGAACAGGTCGCGCGTGCGCCGCGGCGGCGCGAACTCCATCTCCGCGATCCGCTCCACCGGCACCCAGAAATAGCGTCCGGTCGCGGTCAGCACCTCCACCAGGGCGGCGCACAGGTCGTCGGCGTCGCGGAAGTCGTCGAACGGCGCCTCGTTGTGATGGCCGGCGCTGCGCGGACGCACCGCTTCCGCCGCCGCCGCCGCCTCGGCCGCGGCACCCTCGTCGCCGACGCGCAGGGCGGCGAGCGCCTTCAGGGTGTGCTGCAGCGCCTCGGTCGGCTCGCCCAGGAACTCCGGCACCCGCCCGTCGCGCCAGGTCTGCCTGCGTATCGCCTCGGCCCGAAGCAGGTGGCGGAACTCCGACACGTAGAGCCCGAGCGACGGGTCCACCGCTTCCGCGGCGTCCAGCACCTTGTCGGCGCGCTCGGCGTTGCCGGCGAACAACAGCACCTCCGCCAGCAGCAGCCGGTTCGCGACGTCGCCGGGCGCGCGGCGCACGATGTCGCCCGCCAGCGCCACCGCCTCCTCCAGCCGCCCGGCCCGGAACAGGGCGCCGACGCCGCCGGACGCGCCGGAGCCCTCGCCGGAGCCCGCTCCCCCGGAACTCGCTCCTTCGGGAAGCGTGCCGTTCTGCCCTTCGCCCATGTCCTCACCACGCCTGCCGGCAGCGTTCGCCGATCGATACGAAACAGTTTTTCACTTATTCCGTTCTTCTGCCAGCCTGCTTGTCGCGACGGGGGCCGGGCAAGCGCCGCGCGTCAGCTCCGCGACCCGGGCACGGACAGCTCGGTCACCAGCCGGAACGTCGTTTCGATGTCGTCGAGCTGGTAGTGCGGCTGCAGGTGGATGATGCAGCCGAAGGCGCCCGGACGGTCCGGCCGCTCGCGCACCGACACCTTGCTCGACACCAGCGGGTGCTGCGCGCGGGCATCGGGACCCGCGCGCGTGCTGCCGTTGGTGTAGCGCGACAGCCAGCGCTGCAGCCGCTGCTCGATCTCGCTCCCGGTCATCATGGAGCCGACCATCTCGCGCCCCATCACCTTGAGGTAGTGGGCGAAGCGCGACACGCACAGCATGGAGTTGATCTGCGCCGAGATTCGCTCGTTGGCGGCCAGGATGCCGCCCTCCTGGCCGCCGACCTCGGCGCTCGGCGGGACGTACAGGCTGCGCACCGAGGCGAACAGCGCCTCGTTGCCGTGCGGCAAGCGGTTGAGCGGGATCAGCCCGGCCTCCACCAGCAGCCGCTCCTGCGCGTCGGTCAGGCACAGGTCGAGCGGCGGCCGGCACCAGCCCCCCCTGTTCTTGTCAGTCCGGTCGGTGTTGAACGGCTCCACCACCAGGTCCGGCACCAGACCGCCGCCCAGACGGTCGGTTTCCATTCCCCTGATGTCGGCCGGCCAATGGAACTGCGCCTGCGCCCGGATCACCACCGAGGCAAAGGCGTAGCCCGCCACCGACCACACGCGGTGCCGCGGCTCCGGCGCGTGCTCGGCATAGCGGAACCCGTCGCCGCGCCCGGGATCGGCGGTCCAGGGCGGCCGGGCCAGCACGCGCGGCAGGGTGACGCACAGGAAGCGCGACCCGTCCTGCGTGGACAAGCCCCGCCAGCGCGCGTGCTCCCCGTCGCGCAGGGAGGCGGTGGGATCGAAGCTCAGCGCCAGCTCCTCGAACCGGTCCACCCCCAGCAGCGCAGGCGAGGCCGACACCACCGTGGGCGCGAACGCGGCCGCCGCCAGGGCCGCCAGCGAGGCCAGCGCCGACACGTCGTCGGTCGGCAGCGGCCCGGAGATGCGGCGTCGCTCGGCGCGGTGGCGCATCTCGTGGTCGACCACCAGCAGCCCGAACGGCTCGCCGCCGGGACGGCCAAGCTCGTCCTCGTAGATCATGCGGAACAGCGCGCTCTGGTCGAACTCGATCGCCCGGTCGAAGTCGCGGCCGATCTCGTTCCAGGACGCGCTCAGCAGCCGCACCCGGATCGGCGAGGACGGGTCCACCCCGTCCACCAGCCAGGCCAGGCCGCGCCAGGATCCTTCCAGCCGCTGCAGCCGCGGATGGTGCAGGATCGCGTCGAGCTGGTCGGCGAGAAGGCGGTCGATGGCGGCAAGGTCTCGGTCGATCAGGCCGCGCAGCCGGTCGCGCTCGCCGCGGCAGCCCACGATCGAGGCGGCACCGAACCAGTCCGACAGCGCTTCCAGGCCGCCGCCGAGGAAGCGGCGCAGCAGCGGCGCCACCCTGGCCGCGGCCGGGCCGCTGAAGCTGCCGTCCAGCAACGAGTCCCGCAGCGGCGCCGCCTGCGGCATGCCCGCCGCGCCGGCGGTCTCCCGGACAGCGAGCCCAAGGGCGTCCAGGATCAGGCCTTTTCTGGGATCCGGGCCACCATGCGCAGGCTGGTGGTCAGCTCCTCCATCTGCAGCCAGGGACGCATGTAGGCGATGGCGTTGTAGGCGCCCGGACGGCCCGGGATCTCGCGCACCTCGACCCGCGCCTCGCGCAGCGGGAACTTGGCCTTGCTTTCCGGCCCGGCGTTCTCGTTGGTGTTGACGTAGTTCTTGATCCAGCGGTTCAGCCAGATCTCGCAGTCGGCCGCTTCCATGAACGAGCCGATCTTGTCGCGCGCCATCACCTTCAGGTAGTGCGCGAACCGGCTGGTGGCCATGATGTAGGGCAGGCGCGCCGAGATGCGGGCGTTGGCGGTGGCGTCGGGACGGTCGTACTCCTTGGACTTCTGCGCCGTCTGCGCGCCGAAGAACACGGCGTGGTCGTGGTTCTTGTAGTGGCACAACGGCAGGAAGCCGAGGTTGGACAGCTCGTACTCGCGCCGGTCGGTGATGCCGATCTCGGTCGGGCACTTGGCGTCCATGTCGCCGTCGTCGGACTGGAAGATGTGGGTGGGGAGGTTGTCCACCTTGCCGCCGCCCTCGGCGCCGCGGATGGCGGTGCAGAAGCCGTGCTTGGCGAAGGCGTCGGTGAGACGCGTGCCCATCACGTAGGCGGCGTTCATCCAGCAGTACTGCTCGTGCCCCATCGCCAGCGGCCGCCCGGCGGCGTCCAGCGGCGCTTCCTCGTAGTCGAACTCCTCGATCGGCTTGGTCTGCGCGCCGTACGGCAGCCGCGCCACCACACGCGGCATCACCAGCGACACGAAGCGGCTGTCCTCGCTGTCGCGGAAGCCGCGCCACTTCTGGTACTCGACGGTGTCGAAGATCTTGGCCAGGTCGCGCGGCTTGCTCAGCTCGGTCCAGCTGTCGAAGCCGAACATGGTGGCGCCGGCGGCCGAGATGAACGGCGCGAACGCGGCGGCGCTGACGTTGGACACCTGGCGCAGGGTCTCGATGTCGTCCGGATGGTTGCCCCACTCGTAGTCGCCGATCAGCGCGCCGTACGGCTCGCCGCCCGGGGTGCCGAACTCGTTCTCGTAGATCTTGCGGAACAGGAGGCTCTGGTCGAACTCGACCACCCGGGTCAGGTCGCGGTTCAGCTCGCGCTTGGACGCGTTGAGCAGCCGGATCTTGAGCATGGTGCCGGTTTCGCTGTTCTGCACCAGGTAGCGCAGCCCGCGCCAGGATCCTTCCAGCTTCAGGAACCGGGGATCGTGGATGATCTCGTTCAGCTGCGACGACAGCTTGCGGTCGATCTCCGCCACCGCGCGCTCGATGGTGCGGTTGAGGTTGCGGTCGAACTTGACCGTGCCGGCCTGCGCCTGCTCGACCAGGGCGCGCACCAGGTCCTGGGCGCGGTCGGGCTCGGTCTGCCGGGTGGCCGACACCACCTGCTGCAGCAGGTCGGTGGTTTCGGCGGCGGCGGGGCCGGTCTGGGACGGCGTCTGGGTTTGCGACATGGTTCAGCCCTCGTCCTTGAGACCGAGCTGGCCGGACACCTGCTTCAGGTCGCCGGCATCGCGCAGGATCTTCTCCAGCAGCGCTTCCAGCTCCTCCGAGCGGTCGGCCTTGCTCATCAGGTCGCTCAGCTTGTTCCGCGTTTCCAGCAGCGCCTTGAGCGCCGGCACCTGGTCCAGCACCCGTCCGGGCTCGAAGTCCTCGATCGAGTTGAACTTCAGCCCGACCGCGATCTCGGTGCCGTCGTCGGTGAGCTTGTTCGGCACCACCAGGTTGAGGCCGGGCGTGAGCCGGGTCATCACCTCGTCGAAGTTGTCGCGGTCGATCTGGATGAACTTGCGCTCGCCGAGCGGACGAAGCGGCTGGGTCGGGTCGCCGGAAAAGTCGCCCAGCACGCCCACCACGAACGGCAGCTCCCGCACCACCTGCGCGCCCTCGGTCTCGACCTCGTAGGTGATATGGACGCGGGGCCGGCGCACCCGGCTCAGCTTCTCGTGAATGCTGGCGCTCATCTGGAGACTTCTCCCTGCGGCGGTCGATGATGGCGTTCCGGCCTGCGCCGGGGTATCCGTGACGAGGGCAATGGTTCCGCCGCGCCGTGCGGCACCGGCACGAGCCGATGCGGAACGATCCACACCCGGCTCCGGTCGACGGACCACGCACGGTTCAGCCTATCTGCGGAACCGTCCAGGGGTCAATCGCGAGGCGGGACGCGTCGGCAAACGGCGCTCACCCTCCTACGGGCCTGATGCCGAGCTGGGACAGGATCACCGCCCGCGCGTCCGGGTCCGGCACCACCTCGCCCAGCAGCTCCGGCCAGCTCAGCCGTCCACGCCGCACCGCCTCGTCCAGCGTGTAGGACAACGGCGAATGCGGCTCGTGCACGCGGAAGAACTCGGCAATGCCGGCCAGGCTCAACAGCATCTCGTCGCGGGTCGGCTGCAGGCGGACCGCAGGCTGCTCCTGACGCGCCGGGCCGGCGCGGTCCGCCTCGCCGTTCGCCGCCTCGGGTTCCGCCACCGCTTCCGGCTCGGGCGCGGCCTCGGCGCTTTGCGCCGGCGCGTAGCGTTCCGCGACCCGCAGGATCTTCTCCAGCACCCCCGCCACCCGGCTGGTCGGCGGCGACGCGGAGCCGGCCAGGCGGTCGAGCAGCCCGGCCAGCGCCTGCCACCCCTTCAGCGCGCGCCGGGCACCCTGGCCGACTTCGCCCAGATGCGACGCGCCGAAGGTGCGGGCTTCCTCCTCAAGGGTTCGGAACGGCAGGGCGCCCGCGGCGAGGCGCTGCTTCTTTCGCGCCGCGTCGCCGATCCCTTCCACCTCC
This sequence comes from uncultured Acetobacteraceae bacterium, assembly GCA_964245345.1. GTDB lineage: Bacteria > Pseudomonadota > Alphaproteobacteria > Acetobacterales > Acetobacteraceae > Lichenicola. Next base: position 9,326 of record CAXTMS010000015.1, read on the forward strand.
TCCGCCTGCTCGAAGCGCCACACCGTCACCGGCGTGCCGTCGGCGCGCGCGAACAGCGTCAGCTTGCGCAGCGGCTGCATCAGCGTGCCGTCGGCGCCGATGCCGTTGAGTCCGGCGAGCGGCGAGGTCCGCCCTTCGAGGCCGTCCTCGTCCGGCAGCGGGTAGAGCCCCTGGTCCCAGTAGCGCTCCACCAGCCCCGCCATCAGCCATGCGCCGTCGGCCAGACCGTTGATCCCGTCGAGGCGCACCAGCGCCTCGGTCAGCCAGGCCGCGACCTCGATGTCCTTGCCGACATGGCCCAGGATGCTGGACGCGTGCTCGCGCACCAGCTGCCAGTTCTCCAAGCCACCCGGCCGGGTGCTGTCGGAATCCGTTTGCCGCTCCGCCGCGCGGGCGTCGGCGCGCGCGTCGCGGAGGCGGAAATAATGCGAGGCGGGCGAGATGTCGGCGCGCGGATCCTCGCCGGCCGCCGCCCCACCTGCTGCCGCCCCATCTGC
>CAXTMS010000015.1:9922-33206 GCA_964245345.1 uncultured Acetobacteraceae bacterium
CTGCTGCCGCGCCGCCGCCGATGGCGTCCAGCAGGGCCGCGACCTCCATCCGTTGCTGCATCGGTTGAACCCGCATCCCGTGCCGGTCCTGCGCAGGTCGCGACGAGTCCGGATCGTTGCACAGTGTTGCTGGACAGGGCCTGCTGTCAAACCTAACGTTGCGACACCGGCCCGAGCCGGCGGGAGCATCCATGGCTGCGATAGACCTGTCCCTGCTCGTCGGCCGCCTGAACCCCACCTGCCGCACGGCGCTCGAGGCCGCGGCCGGCCTGACCTTGTCGCGCACCCACTACAACGTCGAGATCGAGCACTGGCTGCTGCAGCTGCTGGGCACGCCGGGCAGCGACATCCCGTTGTTGCTGCGCCATCACGACATCGACGACGGACGCCTCGCCGCCGAGCTGCAATCCGCCCTGGGCGGCATGAAGACCGGCAACGGCCGGCCGCCGGCGCTGTCGCCGGAGATCGTGTCGCTGTGCAAGCAGGCCTGGCTGCTGGCCTCGGTGGAGCGCGGCGACAGCGCGATCCGGTCCGCCGACCTGCTGATGGCGATCGTCACCGACGAGCAGGTGTCGGCCCCGCTTCGGCGCGCGGCGCCGCGGTTGTTCCGCATCAGCCCGGACCTCGACAGGCAGTCGCTGCCCGTTCTGCTGGCGCGAAGCGTCGAGAGCACCGACGCGTCGGCATCGCGAAACGACCCGCCAGCCGCGGATGCCGATGCCGCTCCCAGGCAGGGGCCGGCGACCGCGCTCGGCCAGTACACCGTGGACCTCACCGAGCGCGCCCGCGCCGGCCGCATCGACCCGATCCTGGGGCGCGACGGGGAGATCCGACAGCTGGTCGACATCCTCACCCGCCGCCGGCAGAACAACCCGATCCTGGTCGGCGAGGCCGGCGTCGGCAAGACCGCGGTGGTGGAAGGCTTCGCGCTGCGCATCGCCGCCGGCGAGGTGCCGCCGGCGCTGGCCGAGGTGGTGATCCGCACCCTCGACCTCGGCCTGCTGCAGGCCGGCGCCGGGGTGCGCGGCGAGTTCGAGAACCGGCTGCGAAGCGTGATCCGCGAGGTGCAGGCGAGCCCGGTGCCGGTGATCCTGTTCGTCGACGAGGCGCACACCCTGATCGGCTCCGGCGGCGCCGCCGGCTCCGGCGATGCCGCCAACCTGCTGAAGCCGGCGCTGGCCCGCGGCGAGCTGCGCGTGGTCGCCGCCACCACCTGGGCCGAATACAAGAAGTACTTCGAGAAGGACGCGGCGCTGACCCGCCGCTTCCAGCCGGTGGTGGTGGGCGAGCCGGACGAGGCCACCGCGTCGGCGATGATCCGCGGGCTGGTGGCAACGCTGGAAGCGCATCACGGCATCCCGATCCTGGACGAGGCGGTGGACGCGGCGGTGCAGCTGTCGGCCCGCTACATCCCGAGCCGGCAGCTGCCCGACAAGGCGGTCAGCCTGCTCGACACCGCCTGCGCCCGCGTCGCCATGAGCCAGGCGGCCATGCCGGCGATGCTGGAGGACGCCGAGCGCAGGCTCGCCCTGATCGACACCGAGCGCGCCATGCTCTGCCGCGACGCCGATTTCGGCGCGACGCACGACGAGCGCCTGGCGGCGCTCGACGTCGAGCACGCGTCGGTGTCGTCGCGTCGCGCCGCCCTGGCCGAGCGCTGGGACCGGGAGCGGGAGATCGTCGGCCGGCTGGACGGCTTGCGCGCGGCGATGCAGGCGCACCAGCCCGCTGCGGACGACGCGTCGGACGACGAGCGCAACGCCCTGCGCGCCGACTACGCCGAGCGCAACGCCGAGCTGCAGGCGCTCCAGGGCGAGCAGCCGCTGGTGTTCCCGGTGGTGGACGCGCAGGCGGTGGCGGAGATCGTCGCCGGCTGGACCGGCATTCCCACCGGGCGCATGCAGTCCGACCAGATCCGCACCGTGCTCGACCTGCAGGCGAGCCTCGCGCGCCGCATCGTCGGCCAGGACCACGCGCTGCGCGCGGTGGCGCAGGCGATCCGCACCTCGCGCGCCGGCCTGACCGACCCGCGCAAGCCGATCGGCGTGTTCCTGATGGTGGGCACGTCCGGCACCGGCAAGACCGAGACCGCGCTGGCCTTGGCCGAGCTGCTGTATGGCGGTGAGCAGAACCTGACGGTCATCAACATGTCGGAGTTCAAGGAGGAGCATAAGGTCAGCCTGCTGATGGGCTCGCCGCCCGGCTACGTCGGCTATGGCGAGGGCGGCATCCTGACCGAGGCGGTGCGGCGCAGGCCTTATTCGGTGATCCTGCTCGACGAGATGGAGAAGGCGCATCCCGGCGTGCAGGACGTGTTCTTCCAGGTGTTCGACAAGGGACACATGAAGGACGGCGAGGGACGCGACATCGACTTCAAGAACTGCGTCATCATCATGACCTCCAACGCGGGCACGGAGATCCTGTCACGACTTTTTGCCGATCCGGACACCGCGCCCGAGCCGGAAGCGCTGCCCGGCCTGATGCATGAAGAGTTGGTGAAATGGTTCAAGCCGGCGTTCCTGGGCCGGGTGCGCCTGGTGCCCTACGTGCCGCTGGGCGACGCGGTGCTGCGCCGGATCGTTTCGCTGCAACTCGACCGGATCAGGCAGCGTTTTCGCACTCGGTTCGCGGCCGACCTCCGTTTCGACCCCGCAATCGGCGAAGCGATCACCGGACGATGCACCGAGACCAGCGCAGGCGCGCGCGCGATCGAGGGCATCCTGTCCGACACGCTTCTGCCGGAGCTGTCGACGCGGGTGCTGGAGCACATGGCCAAGGGCCTTGTCGTGAGCGCGATCTCCGTGGATATGGACCACGAAGGCGCTTTTCGTTGCGTGTTGGATTAACTCTGGAAAGGATCAGCTATGGCCATCTACATGAAGTTCCCGGGCTGCGACGGCGACGTCACCGAAACCGGCCACACCAACTGGATCGAGCTGCACGGCTTCCAGTGGGGTGTCGGCCGCGGCATCTCCAGCGTGGTCGGCTCGTCCGCCGAGCGTGAGTCCACCGCCCCCTCCATCAGCGAGGTGACGGTGACCAAGGAGAACGACGTGTCCACCGGCAAGCTGATGCAGGAAGCCCTGTCCGGCCACGGCCAGGAGGTGCAGATCGACTTCACCCGCACCTTCAAGGACCAGCAGGACATCTACCTGACCCTGATGCTGACCAACACCATCATCAGCGGCTATTCCCACACCTCCAGCGGCGACCGCCCCTCCGAAAGCCTGTCGCTGAACTTCACCCAGGTGCAGTTCACCACGCAGCAGATGTCGCCGGACGGCACCACCGGCAGCCCGGACCACGTCACCTACAACCTGGCGACCGCGAAGACCTCGTAGACGCGGTCCGCATTCCTGCGCCGGGGCCCTTCGGGCTCCGGCGTTCAGGTCGGCATCGGCTTGTCGCCAGGCACCGCCGGTCCGGCTGCCTGGTCGGCGCCGCCGCGTCGCGGATCCCGAACGACCGCCTCACCACACCCCCGGCGACGATGCGGCGCCGGGTTGTCCGGACCGGGCCCGTTCGGGACCGGGCGTTTCCGCGCCGCCAGCTCCGACCCGGCCCTTGCGGGCGTGCGGGGGTTCTGCTCAAAGCCGGTGGTGCGCCGTTCGGCATCCCCTTCCTCCCCGTTCTTGGCGTTCCCGTCCTTGGCGTTCCTTGGCCGCGCGGCATGAGTTCGCCCCCGCCCGAGCAAGACGGCCTTCCGGTTCCCCGCCGCTATTGGGCGATGCTCGCGGTTGTGCTCGCCGTGGTCATGGCGGTGCTCGACGGCGCGATCGCCAACGTGGCGCTGCCCACCATAGCGGTCGACCTCCACGCGACCCCCGCCGCCTCCATCTCCATCGTCAACGCCTACCAGCTGGCGATCACCGTCAGCCTGCTGCCGCTGGCCTCGCTCGGCGAGATCCTTGGCTACGCCCGCATCTACCGGATCGGCCTCCTGTTGTTCACGGCCGCGTCCCTGGTGTGCGCGCTGTCGAACTCCCTGCTCACCCTGACCGCGGCGCGGGTCGTGCAGGGCTTCGGCGCCGCCGGGATCATGAGCATCAACATCGCCCTGATCCGCTTCATCTACCCGCGCCGCCTGCTGGGCCGCGGCATCGGCCTCAGCGCCCTGGTGGTGGCGATCGCGTCGGCGATCGGTCCCAGCGTCGCCGCCGCCATCCTGTCCGTCGCCAACTGGCCCTGGCTGTTCGCGATCAACGTGCCGATCGGCCTGGCCGCGCTGGCCTTCGCGGTGTGGAGCCTGCCGAACCCGCCGCGCGCCACGCACCGGTTCGACTGGCCCAGCGCCCTGCTGAGCGCCGCGACCTTTGGCCTGCTGATCACCACCATCGACGGCGCCGGCCACGGGCTCGGCGTCCCGGCGTTGATCGGGCTCGGCGTGCTGACTGTGCTGTGCGGCGTCGTGCTGGTGCGGCGGCAGCTCGGCCGCCCGGCGCCGCTGCTGCCGCTGGACCTGCTTCGCATCCCGGTGTTCGCCTTGTCGATCGGCGCCTCCATCGCCGCCTTCACCGCGCAGATGCTGGCCTTCGTGTCGCTGCCGTTCTTCATCCAGGGCACGCTGCACCGTTCGGCGGTGCAGGCCGGCCTGCTGCTGACGCCCTGGCCGGTGGCGCTCGCCATCCTGGCTCCGGTGGCCGGACGGTTGTCGGACCGTTATCCGGCCGGCCTGCTGGGCGGCCTCGGCCTGCTGGTGCTGGCGACCGGGCTCCTGCTGGTGATGGGTTTGCCGGCCCAACCCGGCGACTTCGCCCTGGGATGGCGGCTGGCGCTGTGCGGCGTCGGCTACGGCCTGTTCCAGAGCCCGAACAACCGCGCCATGCTGCAGGCCGCGCCGCCCGCCCGCTCGGGCGGCGTCGGCGGCATGCTGTCCACCGCCCGCCTGCTCGGCCAGACCCTGGGGGCGGCCCTGGTGGCGCTGATCTTCTCGCTCGTTCCCGGGCGCGGCGGCACCACGGTCTGCGTCGCCGTGGCCGCCGGCTTCGCGCTGCTGGCCGCCTCCGTCAGCCTGCTGCGCTTGAACGTTCATCGGCAGGAAGGCGATGTCCTGGCTTCCTGACCAGCCGCCGCTGCTCTACCTGGCGGGCCCGGACGTGTTCTTCCCCGATCCGGTCGCGCGCGGCGTGGCCCTGAGGACGCTGTGCGTGGCCTCCGGCGCCGTGGGCCTGTTCCCAATCGACGGCGAATCCGTGAACGTTGTTCAATCACCCGACGCCATACGACAAGCCAACATGGCGATGATCGGGCGCTGCGACGGGGTGGTGGCGAACATGACGCCGTTCCGCGGGCCGTCCATGGATCCCGGCACCGCCTACGAGATGGGCGCCGCCGCGGCGCTGGGCAAGCTCGTGGTCGGCTACACCACCGACCCGCGCCCTTATTTGGAGCGGGTGTCGGCCGCCATGCCGGTGGCGCGGGACGCGAACGGCGCGCTGCGGGACGACCATGGCCTGGCGGTGGAGGAGTTCGCGGCGCCGCTGGTTGACAACCTGATGATGGCGTGCGGCGTGACGGCGATGTTCGACAACCCCGCCGACGCGATCAGCTTCGCCGCCACGCGGCTGCGGACCAGCCGATGACGGCGGGGCCCGACCAGCGCCTTGCGGACCTGAACCGGAGGACGCTGTTCGGCCTGGCCGGCCTCGGCGCGCTCGCCGCCACCGCCGCCGCCGCAGGGGCCGCTCCCGACCCGTCCGCGCCGGCGCGGCACGGTCCGGACCCGAGCACGGTCGAGATCGTGGTCGACGTGCTGGTCGGCTGGGGCGTGTCCCACGCCTTCGGCATCGTCGGCGACGGCATCAACCCCTTGATCGAAGCGCTGCGACAACGACAGCGCGAGATCGCCTTTGTCGGCGTGCGTCACGAGGAGGCGGCCGCCTTCATGGCCTCGGGCGTGTTCAAGCACGGCGGCGGCCTGGGCCTGTGCGTGTCCACCACGGGGCCCGGCGCCATCCACCTGTTGAACGGGCTGTTCGACGCCAGGCTGGACGGGTCCCCGGTGCTGGCGATCACCGGCTCGACGTTTCACGACATGGCGGGGATGCGCTATCCCCAGGACGTCGACACCGTGCGCCTGATGCAGGAGGTGGCGGTGTTCAACGAGCAGGTCAGCGGCCCGGCGCACGCGCTGCACGTGGTCGACCGCGCCTGCCGCGCCGCCCGCGACGCGCGCGGGGTGGCGCACCTTTCCATCGCCAAGGACGTGCAAACCCTGCGGCTCGGCGAGGACAAGCCTTCGGTGCGGTTCGCGCGCAGCCCGCTCGCCGCGGTGTGGAGCGACCCGGACGGGGTGCCGGCGCCATCGCGGCTGGCGGCGGCGGCCGACATCCTGAACAGCGGCCGGCGGGTGGCGATCCTGGCCGGGCAGGGCTGCCTCGACGCGGGGACGGAGCTGGAGCGCCTGGCGGACACCCTCGCCGCCCCGGTGGCCAAGGCCTATCTCGGCAAGGCGGTGCTGCCGGACGGACATCCGCTCACCACCGGCGGCATCGGCCATCTCGGCACCCTGCCGTCGCGGCAGGCGATGATGGACTGCGACACGCTGCTGATCCTCGGCTCCACCATGCCCTGGACCGACTATTATCCCGCACCCGGGCAGGCGCGCACGGTGCAGCTGGACCGCCGTGCCGACCGCATCGGGCTGCGCACCGCCGTGGAGCTGGGTCTGGTCGGCGACATGCGCGCCACCCTGTCGGCGCTGCAGCCGCTGCTGCGCCGGCAGGACGACCGGCGCTTCCTGCTCCGGGCGCAGGACCGGATGCGCGACTGGAACACCCTGCTGCGGCAGGTGGAAACGACCCGGACGCGTCCGCGCCTGCGACCGCAGGCGGTGGTGCGCGCGTTCGGCGAGCTGGCGCCGGAGCGGGCGATGTTCAGCCTGGACTGCGGCGCCAACACCCAGTTCGCCGCCCGCCACATCACGCTGCGCGCCGGGCAGGGCTGGACCGGTACCGGCACGCTGGTGACGATGGCCTCCGGCCTGCCGCTGGCGATCGCCGGCGCGTTCACCCATCCCGACCGGACCTCGCTGGCGGTGGTGGGCGATGGCGGCCTGGCGATGCTGATGGCGGAGCTGTCCACCGCCGTGCTGCACCGGCTGGACCTCAAGGTGCTGGTGCTGAACAACGATTCGCTGTCCGAGGTGCGGTTCGAGCAGCGCGACATCGGCAACCCGGAGTATGGCTGCGCGCTCGGCCACATCGACTTCGCCGCCTACGCCCGGGCGGTGGGCGCCGCCGGGTTCCGCTGCGCCGCGCCGGCGGAGGTCGCTCCTGCGATCCGTGCGGCGCTGGCCACGCCGGGTCCCGCCCTGATCGACGCCATCGTCGATGCGGACGAGCCGGCCGTGGCGCCGATGGACCTGCGCGCTTGAACGGTTGAAGCGTGCCGGGCACGGCCCGACCCCCTGCGACAGGCAGGACCCGACAGGCGTGGTCGGCAACGTCGGGTGCTGCACGACAACACGCGCCGGTCCCGCATCCGGCCGCAGGCACGCCTTCCCTCCACCTCAGTCCGCGTCAAGTATTCCGGTGCGTGCGGGGATCTGTCGTGAGCTGATGACGGTGGCGGCGGCGTAGGGCTGAGGTCCTGGTCCCAGCCTGCCGGTCAGCCGCCGGCCGCCAGCACCGACCAAGCCGCGACCGCCCCGTTGTAGCTCGTGTAGAAGCCGTACGCGTCGTACACGACGCTGCCCCAGCTCCCCTGCACCTTGGCGGGGAGGGCGGCGTTCTGCACCGGGTCCGACACGTTGCGGATGAAGCCGAACGCGATGCCGCTCGCGGCGCAGACCTCGCCGATCACGGCGTCGTCCATCTCGATCGCGCTATAGGCCTGGAAGTCGCCCGCGGTGGTTCCGACCACGAAGCTGGACGTCGTCAGCAGGGACACGCTGCCGCCTGTCTGGTCGTCGATCTGCGGCGTCGCGTCGCCGAGGTTCAGGCCGTTCGGATCGAGCTGCGCCACCGTGTAGTCGGTGCCGGACTTCCTGTTCAGGGCAGAGGCGAGCGACTGCAGGTCATCCGGCGTGGTCGGGATCGGGAACAGCAGTTTGGACAGGTTCGCGCCGAGCGAGGCGTCGCCCGCCGTCCAGCCGTTCCTGTACTCCGGCCAGCGCGACGCAGGCTGGCCGGTCTCGTAGAGCGTGCCGGCGCTCACCGCGCGTACCGTGCCGATGTGGTCGGTCGGCCTGGCCCCGCCGGCGGTGCCGATCGACAGGATCAGCGCAGGCTCGACATCGGCGATCAGCAGCCTGATCAGCGCGTCCAGGAAGCTGGCGCCGGGATAATCCAGATGGGTGTTCGATTTGAACAGCAGCACCGGCTTGCCGCCCACCTCGACCAGACGATAGCTGCCCCATTCGGTCCAGCCCGACGGAGCGTTACCCGGCAGGTTCTGCGAAAAAATCTGCCAGCCGCTCCAGTCGCTGCGCGTCCTGTCGCCGTAGGGCATGGTGGCGCCGCCGGCGCAGAACACCTGCTGCATCGCGGCCCATTCGGCTTCCGCCCAGGTGATCACCACCGCCGATGCCTTCGGCAGCGCACCGGCCGGCGTGTCCAGCAGCGTCGGCGCGGTCTGGCCGACGGCGGCATAGTCCACCACCGGCAGGGGCGGCGTGTTCGCGATCGTCGCGCGAACCGGTGATGCCTCGGGCATCGCAACGCCGAACCGGCGATACGGATCATGACCGTGTTTCATGGCGTTCCTCGAACCTGACTAGGCGCAGGATGCGCCTGCCGGCCTGTTCGACAAAGAGGCCCGCTGCAGCCGTTCCTGCCGATCAAGGCGTGTCCGGCTCGCCGGACGGACCACCTTCCGATCGGGGCCACTGTCCCCGGACACCTGGACCCCTGCCCCGGTCGAGGGTCAACCTGCGCCTCCACCCTCCGCACCAGGCTTCGCGTTGGACATGAACATGGCGGCAAGGGCGATGCTCAGCGACATCAGGCCGACGACGAAGAACACGTCCGTGTAGGCCAGCGTGCTGGTCTGCGTTTGCAGGATCTGGAACACCTGGCCCGGCGCCGACGTCATCGCCTGCTCGGCGGCGCTGCCATAGGTTTCCGCCGCCTGCTGCACGGATTGCAGCAGCACGTTGTAGGGCTGGTTGGTCGGGTCGAGGTTCTGGACGAGGTACGCCTGCCTGATCTGCAGGTGGTCGGTGACGAGTGCCGTGCCGATGGAGATGCCGACGCCGCCGTACACGTTGCGGGCCATGGTGAACAGGCTCGCCGCGTCCTCCTTCAGCGCAGGCGGAATGGTGGAATAGGCGCTGGCGCTGAGCGGCACGTAGAGCAGCGACAGGGCGGCGGTCTGCGCGGCGCGGTACAGCGACACGTGGAAGAAGTCGAGGTCCGGCACCAGGTCCATCGAGTAGTAGCAGGACAAGGCGAGCGCGAAGCCGCCGGCGAAGATCACCCACTTCACCGGAACCGCCTTCAGCACCTGGCTCACGATCGGGATCAGGATGCACAGCACGATGGCGCCGGGCGCCAGCACCCAGCCGGCAAGCACCGAGTTGTAGCCGAGCACGTTCTGGGAGAACAGCGGCATGATGATGGCGCTGGCGTAGAGCGTGAAGCCCATCATCGCCATGGAGTACCAGGACAGGGCGAAGTTCCGGTCCTTGAACACGCGCAGGTTCACCGCCGGGTTCCTGGCGTAGAGCAGGTAGAACACCCCGCCGACATAGCCGATGACCGACAAGGCGAACATGATGCGCACGAAGTTCGAGGCGAGCCAGTCGTAGTCCTCGCCGCGGTCGGCGCCGAGCTCCATGCAGCCCAGCGCCAGGCCGATGAAGATGGTGCCGATCCAGTCGAAGCGGGGGGCGTTGCGCACCGCCTTCTTCATTTCCGGCGTGTCCTCGATCAGCGACACCACGCCGAAGATGGTCAGCAATCCCACCGGCACGTTGATCAGGAAGATCCAGTGCCAGGAATAGTTGAAGGTCAGGTAGCCGCCGACCAGCGGGCCCACCACCGGCGCGATGATGGTGGCGACCGCGGTGATGGACAACGCGGACTGGCGCTGCTCGGGCGGAAAGGTGTCGAGCACGATGTCCTGCTGCATCGGCTGCAGCCCGCCGCCGAACAGCCCCTGCAGGCCGCGGAACAGCAGCAGCTCGCCGAAGCTGGTGGACAGGCCGCAGGCGAGCGACGCGGCGGTGAAGCCGGCGATGGAGATCAGGAAGTACCTCCTGCGCCCGAGCTGCTTGCTCAGCGAGGCCGAGACCGTCAGCGTGATGCCGTTGGCGACCAGGTAGGTGGTCAGGGTCCAGGCCGCGTTGTCGGTGCTGACGCCGAGGTCGCCGGCGATGTACGGCAGCGACACGTTGACGATGGTGGTGTCGACCACCTCCATGAACGCGGCCAGCGTGGCGACGATGGCGATCAGGTACGGGTTGTGCTTGGCCCCGCTCCCGCTCATTTCAGCTCCACCGTCGGCTCGACCGACAGGCCCAGCGGCAGGCCCTGCTTCGGGTCGATCCCGTCGTCGATCAGGATCTTCACCGGCACGCGTCGCACGATCTTGACGTAGTTGCCGGTCGCGTTTTCCTGCGGAAACGTGGTGAAGCGTGCGCCGCTGCCCTGCTGGATGCTGTCGATGTGGCCGCGCAGCTTCAGGTTCGGATAGGCATCGACGTGGATGGTCACGTGCTGGCCGACGCGCATGCGGTTGAGCTGGGTTTCCTTGAAGTTGGCCACGATCCAGGTGTCGGGCGAGACCAGGTAGAACACCTGCTGCCCCGCCTGCGCGTAGGTGCCGACATACACGTTGCGGCGCGTGACCGTGCCGTCCTGCGGCGCGCGTATCTCCGTGTAGGACAGGTTCAGCTCCGCCTGCGCCAGGCTGGCCGCCGCCTGCTCCACCTGCGCCTGGCGCTGCTTCAACGTGCTGGAGGTGGCTTCGATGTTCGGGCCCACCAGGGAGGACACCTGCAGCTGCGCCTCGACCTGACGCATGGTGGCGCTGGTGCTGCGATACTGCGCCGTCGCCTGGTCGATGGTGGCCTGCGTGGTGGCACGCCTGTCCACGGTGCGCTGCCGGTCGAACTCGCGCCGGGCGTCGATCTGGTTGGCGCGCGCCTGGTCGAGCTGCGCCTGCGATTGCTGCCTGTCCGACGGGTAGCGCACCCGGGCGATCTCGAGGTCGATCTCGGCGCTCCGCAGCTGCGCGCGCGCCAGGTCGAGGTTGCCGCGCGCCTGGTCGCGGGCGGTGACGTAGTCGCGCGGGTCGATGCGAAGCATCAGGTCGCCGGCATGGACGAAGTCGTTGTCGTCCACGCGCCGCTCGACCACGTAGCCCGCCACGTGCGGCGCGATGCCGACCGCGTTGCCCTCGGTGTAGGCGTCGTCGGTGGATTCCTCGTCCTTGGTCAGGAGGTAGTAGACGATGCCACCGGCGATGATCAGCACGGCGAGGATGACCAGGGCGACAATCGGCCAGCGCTTCTTCTTGCCCTTGTCCTGCTTGTCGTCCTTTGCGTCCTTGTTGTCGTCCTTCTCGCCGGACTCGTCCTCGTTCCCGTCGTCGCCGTTCTCGGGCTTGTCCTCGTGCTCGTCGTCCTTGTTCTGGTCGCCCTGACGCCGGTGGTCGCCGTTCTTGTCCGTCCTGCCGGCTGGCGACGGCCGGACAGGCGGGCGAGGTCCCGCATCGACGGTGTCGCCATCCGGCGGCGCGACCGGCTCGTCGAGAACCGCGCTCAAGCGACGGCGCCCGTCGGCGACGTCCCGCACGGCCGGAACCGCGTCGTGTTGCCTGCGATGCGTCGCCGATCCGTTGCGGCCGTTCCGGAACAGCCATCGACTGCAGCGGGATGGAAGAGGACGTCACAGGTCACGGCAACGAATACTCCCCTCGCGATGAAGACGTGATCGTGCAGTCGAGCAGGGCTCGTCAGCCATCAAACCGTTTTTCGCAATAGCTGCGCGGACGCGGAACGACAACCGGCAAACCCGACGCGAGGCGTCGTGCCGGCGAACCAGCCGGGTCCGACCCCATTCCGGCACCGCGACGAGTTTCCGATCGAGATCGCGGTTCGGCCGGCTCCGGCACGCGTCGTGCTGCCCGTGGATGCAGCCAAAAGGCGTGTGGTCGCGGGAAACATTTGCCTGTTGCCGGACGGCCGGAGCCGGTTGCGCTCAGTCGCCGCCCGCGACCGTCGCTTCCTGGCCCAGGCGTGGCCGCGGACCGACCGTCCCGACCGACCGCACCGGGCCGCCCGACAGCGCGACCTGTTCCGGCAGCGGCGCCAGCTCGTCCACCGTCAGGAACAGGCCGAAGCGGCGCGACAAGGCACCGAGCCGGATGCTGCCGGAACAAAAGGCGAGCGGGATCGACAACACGAGCCCGCACAGGAACGGCAGCGTCCACGGCAACAGCCCGGGATGCAGCAGGCCGAGGCCGAGCGCGGCCGCCACGCCGATCGCGGTGTGCACCCGGAAGCGACGCGTCGCCTCCGCCCAGGGAACCGGACGGTCGCCGCGCGCCTGCGTGCTCCAGCCCACCGCGCGCCCAAGAAAAGTGTCGATCACGAACCCGGTCACGGACACCGCCATGATCGGCGCATAGAGCATCCCGAGCAGCTGTTCCGCCAGCACGCTCGACACCAGCCGGCCACGTCCGCCGAACCCGCGCCAGGCCGCCTCGGGCAGCAGCAGGGCGCGGCCGAGGCTGGCGAGCTTGGGCGCGAACAGGAGGAACAGCGTCAGCCACAGGCAGCCGCGCAGGGCCCAGACCGGATGCGGACCCGCTGTGCCGCCGCCGAAGCCGGTCGCCAGCAGCAACAGGCTCACCAGCAGCCCGACCGGGGACGCCAGGTAGTAGAGGATGCCCGTGCCGATATGCACCCGGCTGGCGAAACGCAGTCCCGGCGCCCCCAGGAGGCGCAGGTGCTGGAGGTTGCCCTGGCACCAGCGCCGCTCGCGCGCCAGGTGGTCGACCAGGTTGCTGGGAGTGGTTTCGAACGAGCCGCCGATTTCCGGCGCCAGCCGCACCGCCGACCCGGCACGAAGCAGCAGCGCCGCCTCGATGGTGTCGTGGCACAGGATCTCGCCACCCAGCGGCGGTCGTCCCGGCAGCACGGGCAGCCTCGCGTCGGCGATGAACGGCTTGAGCCGAAGGATCGCGTTGTGGCCCCAATAGGTGCCCTGTTGACCCTGCCAAAGGTGCTGCCCCGCCACCGACAACGGCGTGTTCAGCCGGGCGCCGAACTGCTGCAGGCGGGCGAACAGGGTGGTGCCGCCGATCGGATAGGACACCGACTGGATCAACGCCGATCCGGGATCGTTTTGGAGCGCCGCGATCAGCGCGCGGATCGCGTCGGCGGTCATCAGGCTGTCGGCGTCGAGCACGATCGCGAAGTCGAACGCGTCGCCGTGGTCGCAACAGAACGCGGCGATGTTGCCGGCCTTGCGCCCCGCGTTCGGGCTGCGGTTGCGGTAGTGGATGCCCACGCCGGAGCGGGCGCGCATGAACGGCGGGAACAACCGCGCCTCGTCTCCCAGCCGTCCCGCATCCTGCGTGTCGCTCAGCACGAACACGGTGACGCCGTCCGCCTCGTCGAGCGAGTCCGCCATGATCCGCACCGCGGCGTGGATCGGCTCCGGCGGCTCGTTGAACACCGGAAGCAGCAGCGCGGTGCGCACCGACCCAACCTGCCGACCGGGACGCCGGACCGGCTCCGCCCGCGCCGGCAGCAGCCCGACCAGCGGGCTCGCCGCACTCAGCGCCATGCGCCCGTAAGACACCGCGAACAGCAGCCAAAGCGGCGCCATCCAGAACCGGTCCAGGCCGAACGCCAGGATCGCGCTGACGGCCCCGGCGACGCCGAGCAGCGCCGTCGGCAGCAGCAGGACAACGAGGCGAGACCGGGCCGGCGAAGCGGTCACGTCAACCGCGTTCCGGCCGCGCCGACGCGACCCTCGACGCGACCCCGGCGCTGCAGCGCCAGCTGGGCGGATAAAGGGTTGGCTTCGCGATACAGCGGGTACACCTGCTGCACCCGCGCATCGATGCTGGAAAGGTCGAGGAACGCCGGGCCGCCGGCACGCGCGGCGTCTGCCGGACGCAGCCTGACCGGCTGGAACCCGTCCACCGGACGGTCCGACAGCAGGACGTCGTCGCGCTCGCGCAGCCGGCGCACGCCGCGCCAGCCGATGCGGCCATAGCTCATGGTCTCGCTTTCCAGGCCGGGCACGATCACCTTCACCGCCCGCACCGGCGAGCCGGGAGGCGAGCAGTCCACCCACAGGATCTCCAGCCCCTCGCTCGCCAGCTGCCGCGACAGCCAGTCGAGCCTGGCTTGGCTTTGTCCCAGGTCCTCCGACACATCCGGCAGCGACGAGAACGGCACGACCGTCCGGCGCAGGAACACGGTGTCGACCAGACGCCGGCGCAGCTCGGGCGCGTCCTGCCCCACCCAGTCGGCCATGGTGTCGAGTGCGCGCGGCTCCTCGTCGCGCGCTTCCGCCACCGCCAGCTGCCGCGCGAACGACGCCGGCGGCAGCAGGTCGCGAAGCAGCTCGATCGGCCCGTGCGTCGCCGCCTTGCGCGACCGCGACCCCACGAACTCCAGCAGCGCCTTGCGCAGGCCGCGCATCCGGTTCGGGTGCGCCGCCTCGCCGCAAGCGGTGATCTGGATCGGCAGGGTCGCCTGCCCGGCGTCGTCGCCGACCACGTAAAGGTTGGCGATGCCGAACTCGGTGCTGGCGAGCTTCACCGTCACGTCGATGCCCGCCTCCCGGAGCAGCCGGCACAGCGCCTCGCAGTCCGGATCGAGCGGCGCGTCGAGGTCGACCACCGTGCCCTGGTCGAAGGCGCGATAGGTCAAAACGTTGCCGTCGCGCTGCAGCAGCTCCATCACGCCGTGCGCGATCGCGTGCGGGAGGTCGAGCCCGGCGCCGAGCCCGTTGGTGATCGGCGTGACCAGCCCGGCATGGCCGTCCAGCTGGTACGACGCGATCGCCACCCACTCGATCGGCACCAGCACCGTGTCGTCGGACGGATAGCGCCGCGCCGGCAGCCAGCGCCGGGGTGCGTCCGGATCGTATGCGGAGCCGGCAGGCAGGCACAGCGTCAGCGGGTCGGCGACTCCGGATGCCCCGAGCCGCGCCACCAGGGCGTTGAAGCTCGCCTCCACCGGCTGCTGTTGCTTGAGCCAAGTGCCGAGATGCACCTCCTCGCACAGCTCGCCCAGGGCGCCGGTGGCGGCCTCGGCCTCGGTGAAGCCGTAGCCGTGGCCGATCACCGTTGGCCGGTCGGGCGACACCAGGTTGGCCTGCACCACCGGGATGCCGAGCCGGTCGAGCGAGTCGATCCGGAATGCGAAGGTTTCGGCTCCGTCGGGCATGCTGTCCCGGAACAGGGCCGCGATGGCGGCATGGTCCTGCGTCACGCGGCGGTGTCTCCCGTGTTGCCGATAAAGGGATGGCCGGCGGGCGGCCGCGTCACGACGCGATCCCGGCCAGCACGGCGGGATCGGACAGGATCAAGCGTTCGGCGTGGCTGCAGGCGTGGTTCTCGGCGTCGCGCCGCATCAGCCGCTCGATCGCCTCCGCCGCGGGCGCCGGGCCGCCGAACTGGAACCCGAGCTGGGTGCGGTAGCAGCTGACCGCCCGCTGCTTCGCCGTGCGTGCCGCCTGGTCGAGCGGCACCACCACCTGGACCGCCGCCGCCGACGCGACCCGCGGGTCTGGCTCCGCGTCGGGATCGCGGATCACGTAGGGGGTGTCGCGGTAGAAGCCGAGCGGCGGCAGCGGGCCCGGCAGGGCCAGCAGCGCCGTGACGAGCTGCAGGTGGTCGACGTGCCGGCCGCATCCCTGCGGCGCCAGAAGCAGGTCGGGCCGCTCCGCCGCCAGCAGCTCGGCCAACAGGACGCCGAGCGGTTCGGCCACCGTGTCGTCCGCCGACGGTGCCGCGAACAGCGCCGCCGCCGAGCCATAGCCGCGGTTCGGGGCTTCCGGCAGGTCCAGCAGCACCGGCCGCGCGCCGAGGCTGCGACAGGCCGCCTCGTCCTCCTCGCGACGCAGCGCCATGTAGTCCACCGCGTCGTCCAGCCCCTTGTCCCGCTGGCAGGCCAGCGCGAAGCCGGACGCCGGATGCACCGAGCGGGTGAACACGGTCGCCACCACCACGTTCCAGCCGGCGGCGGCCAGGGTCGCGGCGGTGCCGCCGCAGGAAAACGCCGCGTCGTCGAGATGCGGCGACAACAACAGCGCGGTGTGTCCGCCGGCGAGCCGGGACGCGCTTGTCACAGCAGGTGCGGGCTGTCGCGGTAGCGGCACGGGTCGCGCGGCAGCGCCGGCTCGAAGTCCCGCTCCGGCGCCCGGCCGACGACGCTGCCGTACACCTTCATGATCCGGTCGGCGACCGCAGACCAGGAATACACCTCGCGACATTCCGCGAGCGCCGTGTCCGCCAGGCGACGACGAAGCGCCGGGTCGGTGATCAGCCGTCGCAGGCCCGCGGTGAGCGCGTCGACGTCGCCCGGCTCGCACAGCAGCCCGTTCTCGTTGTCGCGCAAGCAGTCCACCACCCCCACCGCCCGGCAGGAGATGGTGGCGAGCCCGGTCGCCATCGCCTCGAGGATGGTGTTGGAGAACCCTTCGGCATAGGTCGGCGACACGAAGATGTCCGCGCCCGCATAGGCGTCCGGCGCATGGTCGTAGTCGACGTAGCCGCGGAGCCGGGTGCGACGCATCAGCCCGCCCGCCTCCAGGCGTTGCACCGCCTCGTCCAGGTCCGGGCCGATGCCGGACAGCACCAGCCGGAACGCGGTTCCTTCCCGGTCCAGCCGCTCCAGCGCCTCGATCATGTCGAGCACGCCTTTCCGGCGGTCGACCCGGCCGTGGTAGAGCAGCACCGGCGGTGCCTGCGGATCGCGCGATGCCGTGTCCGGCTGGAAGCGCCCCACATCCACCGCGCCCGGCACGATGGTGAAGCGCGACGGGTCGGTGCCGAGCCGCCCGCTGACCTCCTCGGCGAACGATTGGCAGCCGATCAGCACCGCGCCGGCATGGTCCAGCACCCGCACCATCGCCAGCCGGTGGGTTTCGCAGCAGGACCCTACCCAGTGCCCGTCGCCGCCCTGGATCGACACCACGTTGGGCACACCCAGCTCGCGCGACGCCAGCAGCACCGCCCAGCCGGTCGGATAGCCATACTGCGCGTGCAGCAGGTCGAACGGATCGCGGGCGTGTTCCGCCCGGATCGTGTCCACCAGCACGTCGATGTCGCGCTCGAAGTCGCCGCACTCGGCCTCGCCCACCTGTTCCAGCCCGATTACCCGGACGCCCGGCACCGGCGGCGGCGGCCCGCCGCCATACACGCCCTTGCCGAACGCGTCGTTCCGATACTGGCTGATCATGGTGACATCGTGGCCGGCCTCGACCAGAGCGCGCAGCAGGTTGAGCGCGTAGACGCTCATGCCGGAGATGGCCGGAAAGAAGCGCCGGCTGACGAAGCAGATCCTCATGCCGGCACCTGCTGCGCGGCGGTCGGAAGCAGCACCGGGATCGGCACCGGACGGGTGGACGCGCCGCCCTCGACCATGCGGTCGAGCAACTCCAGCACCGCCGCCTTGGGCACGCCGGTGGCGCACTCGAACGGCGTGAACACGGTGTCGAACTCCAGCGCCTCGAACACCCTGCGGTAGCGCCGCGCCTCGTTCGGCGACAACGGGATCTGCTTGTGGTACGCCTTGTGGCAGGACAGCGCCTGCAGCCGGCCTGCGTCGTCCAGGTCGAGCTTCAGCGCGTCGCCCACGAACACCGCGCCGCGCCGGGCGTCATGCAGGATCGAGTGTCCCTCGTAATGGCCGCCGGTGTGGTGCAGCACCAGCCCGGGCAGGATCTCGTGCCGCTCGTCCCAGGGATGCGTCACCCGGAACGCCTTGGTCCATTGCAGGTCCTCCTTCTGGATCAGCAACGGCGCGCCGTAGCGCTGCTGCAGCTGCCACAGCGCGCCGTAGCCGTGCGGGTGCGAGGCGGCGATGATGCCGATGCCGCCGAGCCGGTCGATCGCCGCGAAGGTGTCGTCGTCGTAGCAGGGCGCCGCCTCGAACGACACGTTGCCGTCCGGCTCGATCAGCAGCCAGCCATGGCTGTCCAGCCCGAAGCGCGGCGTGGTCCAGAACTCCCACACGCCCGGAATCACCTCGCGGCGGTGGTGGCGCAGCCCGCCTGCGACGTCCTGCAGGGTGCGGAAGTCCCAGCCGTCCTCGGGCAGGTCGTTGCGCACGTCCGAGCAGATCGGGCAGTGCGGCGGCACCGCGAAATGCATCTGCCAATGTCCGCAATTGCTGCACGCGAACGGCGAAAGCGGCATGGTCAGGAGGCTCCGTGGTCGGCGATCGAGTCGCGCAGGCGGGACAGCAGGGTCATGGTGCGCAGGTCCGCCTGCGGCTCGAACCCGAACGGCTGGCGGCCGAGCAGGTGGTCGGCGAACGCTTCGACCTGCAACGCGAATGGCGAGCGCTCGATCCCCTCGACCGCGACCTCCCGCGCCCCGGCCTGGGTCGTCAGCACCAGGGTGCCGCCCGGCGTCTGCCCCATGGTGTCGACCAGGGTGAGCTGGCCCTCGTCGCCGACGATCTCCAGGCGCCTGCGGGGCAGGAACTCCGGACAGTTATAGGCGACGTGCAACTGTGCCAGCACGCCGGACGCGCTGCGCGCCACCACCATCGCCCCGTCATCCACGCCGTTCGCCACCTGCGCATAGGCGTGCACACGCCGCTGGCCCAGGATCGTCGCCTGCTCCAGCGGCTCGCCCAGCAGCATCGCCACCAGGTCCAGCCCGTGCGGCGCCAGGTCGAAGAACGCGCCGCCGCCGGCGCGGGCCGGGTCGATGCGCCAGTTGTCGGCGGACCAGGACGCGCCGACCCAGCAGGCGTAGACGATGCGCACCGCCGCCACGCGCCCGACCGCGCCCGCCTGCAGCAACGCCGCCGCCTTGCGATGCGCGGGATGGAAGCGCTGGTCGAACGCGGTGGCATAGAACACGCCCGAGCGGGCGCAGGCCGCCACCATGGCCTCGGCGTCCGCGGCCACCGTGGCCATCGGCTTCTCGCACAGCACCGCCTTGCCCGCCGCGGCGGCGGCCTCGACCAGGGGCCGGTGCACGTGGTTCGGAGCGGCGACGTAGACCGCCTGCAGCCCGGGCGTCTGGAGGAACCGCTCGATGGCGGTGCTGCGCGCGACGGTCTCATCTCCTGGGGCGATGCAGTCGAGCATCGCGGGATCGGGATCGCACAGCGCCAGCAGCCGCCCGTTGCCGCTGCCTGCGATCGCGGGCGCGCCGTAGTCGCGCGCCACCCAGCCGCAGCCGACGATGCCCCAGCCGATGACGGTTTCGTTCGGCAACACTACCATCGGTCCGGCAGCTCGACATAGACCCGCCGCCGCAGCAACGCGTCCGCGTCCGGCGCGTCGGCACGGTCGAGGGTCTCCGGGCCGGACCAGCGCATCGGGTAGGTCGCGAGCGCCGCGTATTCCTGCTCGTAGCGGGCGCTCGGCCATGCGATCTCGGCGCCCTGCGCTCCCTGCCGGTAGAGCGGGTTGAGCCGCAGCACGGGTCCCGACTCGGTGCCGAAGCCGGCCCGGCCGCGCGGCGCCCCGGCCAGCCCTTCTGCGCGCCAAAGCAGCGACAACGCCGCCACCGAGCGGAGCGCCGACGCGTCCGCCGGCACCGGCGCTTCCCCCGACGCGAACGCTTCCGTCAGGCCGGCGTCGTCGAACAACCGCGCGCCCGGAAACAGCGCCGCGTAGCCCGCCACCGAGAGCGGCGCGCCGGCGGAATGGTTGTCCGCCTCGGCGTTGTGCGCGTGGCCCAGCGCCACCGTGCCGCTTGTCCCGGCCAGCCGCCTCATCTGCGATGCGATCCCCGGCTTGTCGGGCAGGAAGTAGAACGCGTCGTGGCAGAACACGATGTCGGTTTCGCCGGCTATGACCGGCCACGCCGCCTCGGCATCGAAGCAGACCAGCCGCGCCTCCGGGCTGACGAAGTGCCGCGCCAGCCACAGCTTGGCGAACACCAGGTCGCCGCCCGACGCGTCCACGTCGGCGCGGTGCAGGGCGGACAGGAAATGCCCGGCGCCGCAGGCCAGCTCGAACACCTGTCCCCGCTCGGCCGGCAGCGCCGTGCCCAGAAGCGCCAGCCCGGACAGGAAGGTCGGGTCGGTCCAGCGATGCGCGAAGTAGTCCCCGACCCGGCCGAAGCCGAGCGCCTGCATCGCCGAGCGGAAGTCCAGAACGTCGCGGCCGCGCACCACCGCCTCGCACGCCTCGACGGAGGGCGGCGGGTCGGGCGCATACGGGTCCTGGTCGCGCAGCAGCAGGGCGGTGGCCCGCACGGTGTCCCCGGCCTCGATCAGCCGCACCGCGTCCGCCGCCAGCGCGGCACGGTTGGTGCGCAGGAACGGGATGCCGTCGATCACCGGCCAGGCTTCCCCGTCCGCGACCAGCAGGGTGTCGCCGCGTGCGTCCAGGATCCGGCCGGATAACGGGCTGCGCAGCGCCCCCGCCGGCCATGCCGACACGCTCACAGGAGCCCGAGCGTGGACAGGACGCGCAGGTGGAACGCCTGCAGCGGCCCCGCATGCACCAGCTGGAGGTCGCCCAGCGCCTGGTCGACGGTGAAGCCGGCGGCGCGGCCGTGGTGGTGCGCCTGCAGCACCCGGTCGATCACGTCGGCGGCGTTGAAGGCTTGTCCGTCCGGCGTGTCGGCATCCGCGATCGGCGCCAGCGCGTCCTCGACACGCACCCGCAGCGCCGTCGGCAGGGTTTGCAGCTCCTGCTCGGTCAGGCGCCGCATCAGCGGCAGCAGCGCCTCGCCCAGCATCACCTCGCCGGCAAACCCGGTATCGGGCAGCCGGGCGTTGTGGAGGTGGTGCGCGAGCCCGGCCAGAAAGGCGCGCACGGGATCGGCCTGCCCGTGCAGCGCGAGCAGCGCGCCCAGCACGCCGACGACCAAGCAATGGTCGCCATGGCTTTCCGCCGGCTCCAGCGCCAGGCGCGGCTTGCCGGGCGACGTGGCCCCGGCACGCGGCTGCCGGATCAGCCTGTCGACGAAGGCCGGCGCGGCCGGCCCGGCAACCGGACGCAGCTCGCCGACCCTGTCCCGGACCGGTGCCAAGGCGTCCCGGTCCAACCCGCCCGCCGCGTCGTCGAAGCCGCGTCGCAGGATCGCCCCCCGCGTGTCCCGGTCGACCTCCATCTCGCGCAGCAGGGCGGCGTCGATCCCGGCCAGACGGGTGGCGGCCAGCGCGTCCGCGACCACCTGCAGGCACACCGTTCCCGGCTCGAGGCCCTGCGCCAGCCCGGTCCAGGCGGCACGGAACAGCCGCTCGGCGACGCTGTCGGTGGTCGACTGGTCGCGCATGCGCTTGAGCTCGGACAGGTCGCGCGCGACCGCGCCGAACCGCGCCATGTGCTCCATCGCCAGCGTCATCGCCTGGCCCGGGACGCGACCCACCGCGTGGACGGCACGTCGGACAGCCCGAAGGCGGCCGTCACTGCTTGGAACAACATGATCGCCCGTGCTGGAGAATCCCGGAGCGCTACATAGGACGGCGGCCCGGCCTCGTCTGCCCGTGCGGGATCACGAAAAGGTGTCGCCGCAGCCAAGGCAAGCGCCGCCCGTTCCGCTGCGCGTCCACGCCGGCAGGCTCCGGATCCTGGTGCTGCGCGGCACGATCCGTCATTCTTCCATCCGATGACCCGCCTGCTCCTGCCCGCCGCTGCGACGGAGCCGCGCCGCCTCGCGCTGCTCGCCCGCTGGACGCTGCTGACCGGGACGGTGCTGCCCGCCCTGGCACGGCAGCACCGCTGGCCGATCCGGCTCGACCACTGCTTCATGCGGGTGTGTCTCGACACGTCGCTGGGCGTGCGGTGGGACACGGTGGTGCGCCGTCCCGCCATGCGTTACCTCGACCTGTCGCAGCTGGCGGCGGCGGTGGCGCAGGCGGAACGCGTCGCGGCCGAGCCGTCGCTGCTGCCGACGCTGAACCAAACCAGCCTGCGTCTGCGCGGCAAGACGTGCTGACGGCTGTCGTCGCAGCGCCTGCCCTTGTAGAACCGCGTATGACATGACGCGACGGCCTCCCCCTTGGCTCCTGACGGCGGCGCTGCTTCCGGTGGCGGTTCCGGTGACCGCACAGGCCGATCCCGACGCACCGGCTGCCGACAAGAGCGGCTACACCCTGTTCGACCCGACGCCGGAAGCGCTGATGCGCCCGCTGCAGAGCGACCGGCCGGGCAAGTCGTTCAGCCCGTTCACCGTGGATGCCGGCCACGTGCAGGTCGAAAGCGATGTCTGGCTGTATTCCTGGGACCACTGGTCGCCGGACGGCAGCACGACACGCTCCACCACCATCCTCGACCCGAACCTCAAGCTCGGCCTGAACGATTGGGCGGAACTGGACGCCGTGCTGCCGCTGCACGACAGCCAGGTGACGCGCAGCCGGAGCGGCCGCATGGCCGGACAGGGCCTTGGCGACCTGCAGCTCGGGGGCAAGGTCAACTTCCTCGGCAACGACGGAGACGGCAGCCGCGGCGTCGGCGCCGTCGCCTATGTGGAGCTACCGAACGGCGCGTCCGGGATACGCGAAGCGTCCGCGCAATACACGGTCGCCTTGCCGATCGTGCTGCCGCTGCCGCACCAGTTCTCGATCACGGTGGAGCCGGGCGCCGGCCTGCTCGACAACGCCAACAAGCCCGGCCTGCACGGCGACTACCAGTTCATCCTCAACCTGAACCGGCAGATCCCGGGCACCACGGTGACCGCCGCGATCGAGCTGGCGCTG
This sequence comes from uncultured Acetobacteraceae bacterium, assembly GCA_964245345.1. GTDB lineage: Bacteria > Pseudomonadota > Alphaproteobacteria > Acetobacterales > Acetobacteraceae > Lichenicola. The sequence goes on from CAXTMS010000015.1 coordinate 32,724, forward strand.
GACGACGAGGCCGACCACAACACCGGCGACCAGAACACGATCGACGGCTCCCTGCAGTGGGTGATCGGCCACAACGTCCAGCTCGACGGCGGCGTCTACATCGGCCTCAACCGTTCCGCACCCGACTGGTCGCCCTATGTCGGGTTCACGGTGCGGTTCTAGAGCCGACCAGAGCCTGGTCATCGCTGGAACCCGTTCGTCGATCTGCTGCGTCTCGCCCCGTCCTGGCTCGTCCGGCGCACGCACCGGCTTCCGCCCAAGCTCAGCGACAGCACAAAGACGATGCGGGCGAGACCACGACGTTCCGCATCAGGTCGGCACCTTCGACACGCCGATGCAACAGTCTTGCTTGTTGTTCAGTGTCCTGCGCGCGCCGTCCTGGTGCGGGTGCGAAGCGTGACGAACTCCTCCGCCGAGGTCGGGTGGAGGCCGATGGTGCGGTCGAAATCCGCCTTGGTCAGCCCGCCCGTCACCGCGATCGCC
>CAXTMS010000016.1:0-32784 GCA_964245345.1 uncultured Acetobacteraceae bacterium
TGACCCGCGTGAAGGCGGTGCTGAAGGCACTCTCGGTGTCATAGGCGAGCGACCGGGAGATGACCGAGATCGAGTCGGCGGTGTTGGCCAGCCGGTCCCCGGCCAGCCGCATCCGCCAGCGCGTCAGGTAGTCCATCGGCGGAACGCCGACCGTCTGCCTGAACCGGAGCGCGAAGCTCGATCGCGACATGCCGGCATGCCCGGCGAGCTCCCCCAGGGTCCAGCGGCGTCCCGGGTCGTCGTGCATCGCGCCGATCGCCGCCCGCATCCGCTTGTCGGCCAGCGCGAACAGCCAGCCCACCCCGCCCTGCCCGTCCGCCAGGTGCAGCCGCAGCGCCTGCACCAGCATCATGATGGCCAGATGCTGCGCCACCAGCACGCTGCCCGGCTGCGGGTCGCGCAGCTCCTGCTTCATCCGCTCCAGCGACCAGCGCATCGCCGCCCGGTCCGCTTCGGTCCGGATGTGCACCACCGGCGGCAGCATCGCCAGCAGCACGCCGGCATGATCGCCGGCCAGGGCGAAGTGGCCGCCCACCGCGGAGAACGCGCCGCCGCCGTTGACCACCGCGATGCCGCCGTTGGACCGCACGGGAAACATCGTGGCGGCCTCGACCGGCGGGAGGGCCAGGTCGCTGGCGAGGCGGAACGGCCAGCCGCGCGGCAGCAGGAAGCAGTCTCCGGTCCCGAGCCGGATCGGGTCGGGAACGCCGTCCATCGACAGCCAGCACTCGCCGGACGCCACGGCGTAGCACTTGATGCCCACGTGCTGGCCGAAGCGGATCGACCAGGGGGCTCCGGCGTCGAAGCCGCCGACGATGTGGCTGCGCGGCTTCAACAGCGACAGCACGTCCGACAAAGGGTCCACAGCCTGTTCCCGGACGATCGCGAAGGTGAACGGGATCCTGCAGCATGGACCGTCCCGGCGAGGGTTCTATCCTTTGGCCTCGGTCCGGGCAACGGGACCAGGACACCAGCACAGGGACCATGGGAATGCGTGTTTTCATGACCGGAGCGACCGGCTTTGTCGGTTCCGCCGTTGTCGAAGAACTGGTTGGCGCCGGCCACCAGGTGGTCGGGCTGGCCCGATCAAACGCCGCCGCCGACGCCCTCGCCGCCGCGGGCGCCGAGACGCACCGGGGCGACCTTGCCGACCTCGACGCGCTGCGCCGCGGCGCGGACGCGTCGGACGGGGTGATCCATGCCGGCTTCATCCACGACTTCGCGAACTTCAAGCAAAGCTGCGAGGTCGACCGGCGCGCCATCGAGGCCATGGGCGCCGTGCTCGCCGGCTCGGATCGTCCGCTGGTCGTCACCTCCGGAACCGGGCTGCTGTCGCCGGGACAGTTGGCCACCGAGGACACCGAGGCGCCGTTCGACCACGCTCTGCCCCGGGTGTCCGAGCAGGCCGCCTTTTCCGCCGCCTCGGGCGGCGCCCGGGTTGCGGTGGTGCGGCTGCCGCCCTCGGTGCACGGCGACGGCGACCACGGCTTCGTCCCGCTCCTGATCGGGATCGCGCGGGAAAAGGGGATGGCGGCGTTCATAGGCGACGGGTCCAACCATTGGCCTGCGGTGCATCGCCTCGACGCGGCAAAGGCATACCGGCTGGTGCTGGAACACGGCGAGGCCGGAGCGTGCTATCACGCGGTCGCGGAGCAAGGGGTGCCGTTCCGGGAGATCGCCGCGGTGATCGGGCGGCGGCTGGGCGTGCCGGTGGTCAGCACGACGCCGGAGGAAGCGGCCGGCTATTTCGGCTGGTTCACGGGCTTCGCGTCGGTCGACAACCGCGTGTCGAGCCGGAAAACCCGGGACGCGCTCGGCTGGGAGCCGACCGGGCCGGGGCTGATCGCCGACATCGACCGGCCGAGCTATTTCGGGAGCTAGCCGGTCGCGAAGCCGGCCTTGCGCAGGCGCGCCACCGCGGTGTCGAGCGCGTTCAGGAACGCCGAGCGGTCCTTCGGCCCGAACGGCTTCGGGCCGCCGGTGACCTGGCCGGTGGCGCGCAGGTCCTCCAGGAGGTTGCGCGTCGCCAGCGTCATGCCGATCGAGTCCGTGTCGAAGCGGCGGCCGGTCGGCCCCAGCACCTCGGCGCCGTTCTTCACGCAGGCCGCCGCCAGCGGCACGTCGGCGGTGACCACGACGTCGCCTCGGGTCGCGCGCTCGGCGATCCACCGGTCCGCGACGTCCGGGCCCGCTTCCACCACCACCCGCTCGACCAGAGGGGTGCCGGGGATCGCGATCAGGCTGTTCGACACCACAAACACCGGGAGCCGGTAGCGCTCGGCGACCCGGTAGATCTCCGCCTTGACCGGGCAGGCATCGGCATCGACGAAGACCCGGATCGGGCGTGGCGGCTGATTCGTGGACGCTGGCATGGACGCTGGCTATCGCACCGGCGCAGGGTTGAACACCATTCCCTGTCCGGCCGGAGCCGCTCCCATGATCGCCCTGGTCGTGTTCGCTGCCGCAGCCCTGGCCGAGATCGCGGGCTGCTTCTCGTTCTGGGCGGTCCTGCGCCTGCACCGGTCGGCCTGGTGGCTGTTGCCCGGCCTCGTCGCGCTGCTGCTGTTCGCCGGTCTGCTCACGCGGATCGATGCCGCGGCGGCCGGCCGGACCTATGCGACCTATGGCGGCGTGTATGTCTGCGCCTCGCTCGCCTGGCTGTGGGCGGTCGAGGGAACACGCCCGGACCGCTGGGACCTGCTCGGCGCCGCCATCTGCCTGCTCGGTGCCGGCATCATCCTGTTCGGCCCGCGGGACGGCCCGGCAGGGTCGTGACGCCGTTCGTGTCGAAGGCGTCACCGGGCCGGCGGCTTCTGCCAGCCCGTTTCGCCGTCAGCGGGTGGTCCCGTTGCTGACGTGGTACAGGATGACCAGCCACGACAGGAGGCTGAGGATCAGCGCGTAGCGGAACAGCTCGTCGTGCTTCCACGCGATCGGGAACGCTTCCTGGAGCCTGACGAGCAGCGGCCGTGGGGACATGGCTTGCGGCGCATCGGTGGTGTCCTCGATCGGGTCGCTGGTCGGATCGTCCGGCATGTCATCCCCTGCCCGCGGCACGCTCTATGTCGGACGCCTCGATCGTGTGCAGGACCTGCTCGGTGCGCGCCGGCAGACGCATCACCCGCTCGGCATGCGCTTCGCGCGTGCGCTCCCACAGCGTGCGCATGTCGCGCCCGTTGCCGAACCGTGCCCCGCCACGTCGCAGCATCTGCCGGCAAGCCGCGGCCAGGGCGGCCATGGCGTCGTGGTCCATCCGGAAGCCGTCTGCCTGCGCCTGGTTCCAGAAGATGCGCGACAGCTCGCCCTCGGAATAGTCCGGAAAGGTGATGGTGCGGGTGAACCGGCTGCGCAGGCCTGGATTGGCGTCCAGGAACCGTTCCATCTCGCCGGTGTAGCCGGCGACGATGACGCACAAGCGGTCGCGCCTGTCCTCCATCAGCTTGAGCAGCGTGTCGATCGCTTCCCCGCCGAAGTCGCTGCCACCGCCCTTCGGGGCCAGGGTATAGGCCTCGTCGATGAACAGCACGCCGTCGGTCGCCTGGGCGACCATCTCCTGCACCTTGGGCGCGGTCTGGCCGATGAAGCCGGCCACCAGAGCGGAACGGTCCGCCTCCACCATGTGGCCGCGACGCAGGTAGCCGTACTCGTGCAGGATCTCGCCCATCAGGCGGGCGACCGTGGTCTTTCCGGTCCCGGGATTGCCCAGGAACACGCAGTGCAGGGCCGGCACGGTGGCGCGCTGGCCATGCCGGGCGCGCTCGCGCTCCACCTGGAGGCGGTCGACCAGCCGACGTATCTCTTCCTTGACCTCGCGCAGGCCGATCATCGCGTCGAGCTGCTCGATCGCCGGCGGCCTGGATGGCGGCACCGGTGGCGGCGGCGGCGGCGCAGGTGCGGACGGGCGGAACGGAGGCGCCGGAGGCGCTCCGGTCGGCGGCGGTGCGGGACGCCGGGTCTCGCGCTGCCGCTCCACCAGCGTCCTGGCGGTGGTCCGGCCATACTCGACCACGCGCCTGCCGTACTGCGTCGGCGCCGGAGGCCCCGCCACCGCGACGCGGTGCAGGCGGAGGCCGGCAAACACCAGGGATGCCGGCGCGATCACCCAGGCCAGGGTTTGAAAGATCGAGATGAACAGGCTCAGCGCCAGCAGCGCCAGCACGACGGTGAACAGCCAGATGAGCGGGGACTTCGTCATTCGGCCGCCTTTCCATGAGCGGTTCAGCGAGGACCCGGATCAGCCTGGCACGGAACGTCCGATCGACGCGCACGATAGCCGGCGGTCCAGCCCTGTCCAGGGGATCGACCGCCATCCAACGGGATGCTCGTCCGCCGGCGAAGCCACGCGTCGGTCCGTGCCGTTCATGCTTGGCTTTCCAGCCGCTCCAGCACGTCCTTCAGGGTGCCGGCGACCGTGTCCTCCGCCACCACCTTAATGACCTGCTCGGTGCCGCCCGGCTCCTCCAGCGTGCGGAGCTGGGTCGGGAGCAGGCTGCTCGGCATGTAATGGTGGGTGCGCCGGTCGAGCCGCTGCTTGAGCACCGCTTCCGGCACCTTGAGGTAGAGGAACCACACGTCGTCCAGGCCCTGCGACAGGACTTCCCGGTAGGAGCGCTTCAACGCCGAGCAGGTCAGGATGCCTGGCTCGTGCGCGTCGTGGCGGGCGCGTATCCAGCCGGCGCAGGTCGCGAGCCACGGCGCGCGGTCGGTATCGTCGAGCGGGATGCCGCTGCGCATCTTGTCCACGTTGGCCGGCGGGTGCAGCTCGTCGCCTTCCTGGAACTTCCAGCCCAGCGTGTCCTGCAGGCCGAGCGCCACGCTGGACTTGCCCGAACCGGACACCCCCATCACCACCAGGATCCGCGGTCGCACCATCGGTTCGGTCATCTCCGTTCGAGGCGCTGCACGCCGCCCGCCCCGGCCACCAACGCGAGCGAGGCGCGGTTGATGAACAGCCCGCATTCGAACACGCCGACGATGGCACGGATTGCCGCCTCCGTGTCCGCCGGGTCGGCGAGCGGGGCGAAGGCGCAGTCGAGGATCATGTTGCCCCCGTCGGTGACGAACAGCGCGCCGCCGCGGTCCCGCCGCGGCGTGGGCGTCGCGCCCAGCAGGCCAAGCTGCCGTGCGGCCGATTCCCAGCCGAACGACGACACCTCGACCGGAACGGGGGAATGGACAGCGAGCCGGTCCACCAGCTTGCTGTCGTCCGCGACCACCACCAGGCGCCGCGACGATGCCGCCACGATCTTCTCGCGCAGCAACGCGCCGCCAAGCCCCTTGACCAGGTTCAGCGTGCCGCGCTCGATCTCGTCGGCGCCGTCGATGGTGAGGTCGATCTCGGAATGGTCGGCGAAGCCGGCGATGGGGATGCCGAGCCCGCGCGCCTGCGCCTCGCTGCGCTTCGAGGTGGGGATGCCGACGAAACGCAGGCCTTCCCGCACCCGCTCACCCAGGCTGTCGATCACGCATTGGGCGGTGGAGCCGGTGCCGAGCCCCACCACCATGCCGTCCTCGACCAGCCGGGCGGCTTCCGCGCCGACCTGTCGTTTCAGCGCCTGCGCCGGGTCATCCACGGGATGCGGATCCGGCGGCGGCCTGGTCCAGCGCCCAGATCAGCTCGCCCTCGGTCGTGACGTGCGTGGACGGCAGCGTTGCGTCCCCGCCGCGCACCTTGGCCACCACCTCGGCCTTGCCCGCGCCGGCGACCAGGAACAGCACGACCCGGCTGCTGTTGATCGCCGGGTAGGTCAGGGTCAGGCGCGTGTGCGGCGCGTCGTGCGGCACGCAGGACGCGACCCAGGCGTCGCGTTCGGCCAGCACGTCGGTGCCGGGAAACAGCGAGGCGGTATGCCCGTTCTCGCCCAGCCCGAGCAGCACCACGTCGAACAAGGGACGGCCCGGCTGCAGCGTTTCCGAGCCGTACTCCACCTGCAGCTCGCGCTGGTACCGGCGCGCCGCGTCGGCCGGATCCCCGTCGGTCGGCATGCGGTGCACCGAGCCGGGCGGCACCGGCACGTGCGACAGCATCGCCAGGTTGGCCAGACGATAGTTGCTGGACTCGTCGCCCGGCGGCACGAAGCGCTCGTCGCCGAAGAACAGCTGCACCCGGTTCCAGGGGAACCGCTCGGCGTGGCTGCCGCCGGCCAGGATCTCGTAGAGGCGCTTGGGCGTCGAGCCGCCGGACAGGGCGACGATGAACGGGCCGTCGCTCGCCAGCGCGCGGTCGAGAAGGAAGTCCGCCGCATATTGCGCGACCGCTTCGGCATCCTCGAGCACCTCCACCCGGCCGGTGGTGGCGTCGCTGCTCATCGTTCCTCTCCCAACACGTAGCGCTCGACCGCCTTGGCGAAGCCTTCCTCCTCGGAGGAGTCGCTCACATGGGTGGCGGCCTGCTTCACCTCGTCGCTGGATTGCCCCATCGCGATCGACAGGCCGCTTCGCCTGAACATCAGCACGTCGTTGGGCTGGTCGCCGAGGGTGGCGATCTCCGCCGCCTTGACGCCGAGCATGCGCTCCAGGCTCGCGACCACGTCGCCCTTGTTGGCTTGGCGGTGCGTCACGTCGAGGTAGTACGGCTGCGAGCGCGCCGCGGAGGCGCTGTCGCCGAGCGCCTGCTGCGCGTCGCGCTCGACGGTCTTCATCAGCTCCAGGTCGTCGCTGACGCCGACGATCTTCACCGCCGAGTCGAGCGCCGCGCCGAAGTCGCTGACGACCTTCGGCGCGAACTTCACCGTCCACTGCTCGCGATCGACGTGCGGCCCCTTGGCGTCCGGCACCAGCCAGTCCTCGCCGCTGTAGACCCAGACGTCGACCTTGTGGTCGCGCAGCACCTGCACGGTCTGGTCCGCCGCCTTGCGCGGCAGCGTCTTCGCCTCGATGATCGACAGGTCGGGACGCACGAACAGCCCGCCGTTGAACCCGGCGATCGGCTCGCTGATCCCCAGCGGCTCGATCAGCATGTTCATCCCCTTCGGCGGCCGTCCGCTGGTGACGGCGAAGCGGATGCCGCGCTCGCGCAGGGCGCGCACCGCGCGGATCGCCCGCTCGGTGAGGATCTTCTCCTTTGTCACCAGCGTGCCGTCCACATCGGCCAGCACCAGGCTGATCTTCATCGGTTCGGCCATCGCATCCGGTCCTTGTTCTATGCCGCGGGCGCACGCGGAAGGATCAGCTCCTGCACCGCCTGCGCCCAGCCCTCCTCGGCGTTGGTCGCGGTGATGAAGTGCGCGGCTTCCGCCACCTGCGCCGGCGCGTTGCCCATCGCCACGCCGAGGCCCGCGGCCTGCAGCATGGCGATGTCGTTGTCCATGTCGCCGATGCAGGCGAGCTCGGTGCGGTCGACGCCCAGGATCTCGGCCAGGCGCAGCGCCGCGCGGCCCTTGTTGGCCTGCGGGTGGGTGATGTCGAGGTACCAGGGCGAGGAGCGATGCGCGCTGACCTCGCCCGCAAGCATCGCCCCCAGCTCGATCTCGATGCGTTCCAGCAGCGGATAATCCGTGCTGGCGCCCATGATCTTGCCGATCCGGTCGTAGAACGGCTCGAACGAGTCGACCACCGTCGGCTCGAACTGCACCGCCTTCTGTTCGCGCGGCACGAAGGCACCAGCCGGGTCGCGGATCATCCATTGGTGCCCGGTGAACAGCCAGCATTCGATCCGGTTGGTGGCGAGCATTTCCACCGCCAGTCGCGCCGCCTGCGCATCGAGCGACTGCAGCTCCAGCACGCTGCCGTCGGCGGCAACGATCTCGCCGCCGTTCAGCCCGGCGGCGGGCGTGTCGACGCCGAGCGGCCCGAGATACATCTGCATGCCGCGCACCGACCGGCTGCTGGCCAGGCACAGCATGATCCCCGCCTCACGCAGCCGCCGCGCCGCCGAAAGCGTCGACGGGCTCAGCTGCTTGTCCGGACCGATAATGGTGCCGTCGATGTCCGACACCAGCAGCCGGATGCGCGAGGACGGCGCCGCGCGCGGCGGGATCATCATCCGTTCAGCCTCAGCCAGTGCCGACCGTCGCGGGCCAGCAGCGCGTCCGCCGCGTCCGGACCCGCCTTGCCGGCGGCATAGGGATGCAGCTCGCCGCTCCCGTCGTGCCAGGAGTCGAGCGCCGGCTGCACCACGCTCCAGCCGGCCTCGATGTTGTCCGCGCGCTGGAACAGCGTCGCGTCGCCGATCAGGCAGTCGTAGATCAGCGTCTCGTAGCCGGTGCTCGGCCCCTCCTGGAACCAGTCGGCGTAGTCGAACTTCATCCGCACCCCGCCGAGCTTGACGGTCGGTCCCGGCACCTTGGCCGAGAACTGCATCGTCACCCCTTCGCTGGGCTGGATCTGCAGCACCATGATGTTGGGCGTGAGCTTGTCCACCGGGGTTTCGCGGAACAGCGCGTAGGGCGCCTGCTTGAAGTGGATCGCGATCTCGGTCTTGCGCGTGGTCAGCCGCTTGCCGGTGCGCAAGTAGAACGGCACGCCGGACCAGCGCCAGTTGTCGATCGACAGCTTCAGCGCCACGAAGGTTTCGGTGCGGCTGTCCGGCGACACGTCCGGCTCCTCGCGGTAGCCGGCCATCGCCCGGCCGGCGATGCTACCCGCGGCGTATTGCCCGCGCACGATGTCGTCGGGGGCGAGCTTGTGCACCGCCGCCAGCACCTTGGACTTCTCGTCGCGCACCGCGTCGGCCTCGAACGAGATCGGCGCTTCCATCGCCACCATGGCCAGAAGCTGCATGATGTGGTTCGGCACCATGTCGCGCAGCGCGCCGGTGTTCTCGTAGAACGCGCCGCGCTTCTCCACGCCGACCGTTTCGGCAGCGGTGATCTGCACGTGGTCGATGTTCTGCCGGTTCCACAGCGGCTCGAAGAACCCGTTGGAGAAGCGCAGCGCCAGGATGTTCTGCACCGTCTCCTTTCCCAGGTAGTGGTCGATCCGGTAGATCTGGCTTTCGTCGAGCGCCTGGCGCAGCTGCGCGTTCAACGCGCGTGCCGAAGGAAGGTCGAAGCCGAACGGCTTCTCCACCACCACGCGTCGGAACCGCGTGTCGGTCTCGCTTGTCAGCCCGGCCGCTTCCAGGCAGCCGACGATGGACCCGAAGAACCGCGCCGCCACCGCCAGGTAGAACACGCAGTTGCCGGCGCCGCAGCGTGCGGCAAGCGTGCGGTAGGTCTGCTCGTCGTCGAAGCTGCCGCGCAGGAACGAGATGCGCCGGCTGAGCCAGTCCCAGTCCGCCGTGTGCAGTTCCGACGCGCTGGCACGTCGCTGCGACACGAACTGATGCATGGTGTCGCCGAGCTGCTCGCGCAGACGGTCGCTGTCCAGGTCGGACCAGTCCACGGCAATGATCGAGAACGCGTCGTCCAGCAGCCCGGCACCGACCAGGTTGTAGATCGCCGGCACCAGCAGCCGCCGGGTCAGGTCGCCGCCGCCGCCGAAGATCACCAGGGTGCAGGGCGGGCTGCGACGGGGAGCAGCGAGCGGCCGGTCGTCCTCGTCGGGTGGCGTGCCTGGCTCGAGCTCCAGCGATTCGGACATGCCTAGCCCTTCTTCTCCGAGACTTCCGAGCCGTGCTTCTTCTCGGTCGAGTGCTGCTCGACATGGCCGCCGAACTGGAACCGCATCGCCGACAACAGCTTCTCGCCGAAGTTGTTGCCGGACCGGCTGCGGAAGCGGGTGAACAGCGCCTGGCTCAGCACCGGCACCGGCACCGCCTCCTCGATCGCCGCCTCGATGGTCCAGCGGCCCTCGCCGGAATCCGCCACCTGGCCGGTGAACTCGGACAGGGTGCCGTCCTTGGCCAGCGAGTTCGCGCACAGGTCGAGCAGCCAGGACGAGATCACGCTGCCGCGCCGCCACACCTCGGCGATGTCGCCCATGTTGAGGTCGTAGCGCTGCTCCGGGGCGAGGTCGCCGGAGTTCTTGTTGCGCAGCACGTCGAAGCCTTCGGCGAAGGCCTGCATGATCCCGTACTCGATGCCGTTATGGACCATCTTCACGAAATGGCCGGACCCGGCCGGGCCGGTATGAAGGTAGCCCTGCTCCGCCTTTGCATCGAGGCCCGGCGCGTCGCGGCCGGGGGTGCGCTCGACCTCGCCGATGCCGGGCGCCAGCGCGGACAGGATCGGGTCGATGTGGTCCACCGCCTCCTTGGCGCCGCCGATCATCATGCAGTAGCCGCGCTCGAGGCCGTACACGCCGCCCGAGGTGCCGACGTCGACGTAGTGGATCCCCTTCTCGCGCAGCGTCGCCGCGCGGCGGATGTCGTCCTTGTAGTAGCTGTTGCCGCCGTCGATGATGATGTCGCCCTTCTCCATCATCCCGGCCAGGGTCTCGACCGTTTCCTCCGTGATCCTGCCGGCCGGAAGCATGACCCACACCGCACGTGGCGCGGACAGCTTGGATATCAGGTCCTGCAGGCCTTCCGCTTCCTGGCTCCTGTCCGCCCGGCCGTGCACCTTGGACACGACGGCGGGATCACGGTCGTAAAGCACCACCTCGTGCCCGTGCTTCGAAAGCCGGACGGAAATGTTGCCGCCCATCCGTCCGAGACCGATGATGCCGAGCTGCATGGGAAGATCCTCGTTGCGGGTGGACCGGTCGTCGATCCTGTCTGGGGACGACAGGCACGCCCGATCGGGTCGTGCCGGTCGATGGGTTCAGGCGACGGCCGCCTTGATCGCGGCACCCAGCCGCTCCAGCGCCGTCTTCAGGTTGCCCTTGGCATGCACCCGCAGCGCGCGTCGGCCGCGCTCCGCGAGCACGTCGAAGTCGCCGCGCGCCTGCGCCGCCTTGACCACGCCGAAGGTGTACTTCTCGCCCGGAACCGGCAGGTCGGCGGCGTCGTCGGCGGTGATCTGCAGGAACACGCCGCTGTCGGGACCGCCTTTGTAGGCCTGGCCGGTGGAGTGCAGGAAGCGCGGTCCGAACTCGGCGGCGGTGGCAACATGCTTGCCATCGCGGACCGCCAGACGCGCCTGCTGGATCCAGTCGATCGTGTTGGGATCGCGCTCGACATAGGCGAGCAGCGCCACGTAGTCGCCCGCCTTCACCCGCGCGAAATGCGCCTTCAGCACCGCGTCCAGGGTGCCGTCGCCCAGCGCCTTGGCGTTGGTCTCGTCGGCGAAGAACGAGAAGTCGCCGTCGGTCGCGAACGGGGTTTCCGCCGGCAGCGAGCCGCTCTGGTTGTAGGCGTCGGTGAGCTTGCGGGTCTCGATCTTGCTGGCTTCGACGTCGGGCTGGTTGAACGCGTTGATGCCGATAATGGCGCCCGCGACCGCGGTGGCGAACTCCCAGCGGAAGAACTCCTGCGCGACCTGCATCTTGCTGGTCAGGCCGATGGTGATCACCGGCTGTCCCGCCTCTTCCAGCGCCTTGATCGCCGCGTCCTGGCTGGCGTCGGGGCTGTCGGTCAGGCGCAGATAGGCGAAGACGCGGTCGTCACCGTAGGCAGAAGGGGCCGCCAGGGTTTCGCCCTCGATCGGGATCAACCCCTTGCCGTCCTTGCCGGTGGACTCCGCCAGCAGCTGCTCCAGCCAGGCGCCGAGATCGGCGATGCCGGGCGAGGCCTCGATCGTCACCTTGTCGCGGCCGTGCCGGGCCGCGACGCCGAGCAGGGTGCCGAGCAGCACGCCAGGGTTCTGGTTCGGGGGCGTGCCGGCCGAGCAGGCCTTCGCCATCCGGTCGGCGTTGGACAGGAACTCGTGCAGGTCGAGGCCGATCGCCGCCGCCGGCACCAAGCCGAAGTTGGACAACACCGAGTAGCGGCCGCCGATGCCCTTGTCGCCATAGAAGATGCGCCAGAACCCGTCCGTCTTCGCCACCTCCTCCATGTGCGAGCCGGGATCGGTCACCGCGACGAACTGCCCGCCGGCCTTGCCGCCTGTGGCCTTCTGCACCTTGTCGAAGAAGTACGCCTTGAGGATGTTCGGCTCCAGCGTGCCGCCGGACTTGGAGCTGACGATCACCAGCGTCTTCGCAAGGTCGACCTTGTTCTCGAAGGTCGCCACCTGCTGCGGGTCGGTGCTGTCGAGCACGTGCAGTTCCGGATAGCCGGCGCGCTGGCCGAAGGTTTCCGCCAGCACCTCCGGCCCGAGGCTGGACCCGCCCATGCCGAGCAGCAGAACATGGCTGAAGCCCTTGGCCTTGACCTCGTCCTGGAACGCGGTCAGCTCGTCGATCTTCTCGGTGCGCTCACCGATGATGCTGAGCCAGTTCAGCCACTTGTTCTCGTCCTGCCCGGTCCAAACCGAAGCGTCGCCCTGCCAAAGCCTGCGGACCGTGCCAGCCTTGCGCCAAGTTTCCAGGCTGGCGTTGACCGCCTCGTCGAGCTGCTTCGGCAGCTTGAGCGAGCTCTTGGCCATCGTGTCGCTGGCCATTTCCGCCTTCTTGGCCGCCACGGCGCCAAGCAAGGCATCGAAGGAGTCCGCGAACGCGTCCACCCCGTCCTTGACCAGCTTGTTGGTCACGCCGTCGAGGTCAAGGCCAAGCCGCGCGACCTCCGACAAGACCTTGCGCGCGCCGTCGACATCCTCGGTCAGGGCATTGCGCGGCGTGCCGTGATCGCGGAACGCGTCCATGGTCGCGGGCGGCATGGTGTTGACGGTGTCGGCACCGACTAATTCGTCGCAATACAGCACGTCGCTGTACGCCTTGTCCTTAACCCCGGTGGAGGCCCAGAGCAGGCGCTGCGGGTTGGCCCCGGCGGCCTTCAGGGCCTGCCAGCGCGGGCTGTCGCTGATCTCGAGGTAGTGCTGGTACGCCATCTTGGCGTTGGCGATCGCCACCTTGCCACGGAGCGACTTGAGCGTGTCGGCCTCGGCGTCGCCCGCTGCGACCCGCTTGTCGATCTCCTTGTCGATCAGCCCGTCGATGCGGCTGACGAAGAAGCTGGCGACCGAGGCGATGTGCGAGATGTCCTCGCCCTTGCCGTGCCGTTCCTCGAGGCCCGAGATGTAGGCGTCCAGAACCTTCTTGTAGGCGTCAAGTGAGAACAGCAGGGTGACGTTGATGTTGATGCCTTCGGAGATCACCTGGCGGATCGCCGGCACCCCCGGCTCGGTGCCGGGGATCTTGACCATCAGGTTGGGCTTGCCCACCGCCTTCCACAGCCGGCGGGCTTCCTCGATCGTCGGCTCAGTGTTCAACCCGAGATAGGGCGACACCTCGAGGCTGACATAGCCGTCCAGACCCTGGGTCTGGTCCCAGACCGGCTTCAGCACGTCGGCGGCGGCGCGTATGTCGTCGATCGCCATCGTCTCGTAGATTTCCGAAACGTCGGTGTTGCCGGCCTGGACGATCGCCTTGAACTGGTCGTCGTAGTCGGTGCCATGCCCCATCGCCTTCTCGAAGATGGCGGGGTTGGAGGTCACGCCCTTGAGCCCGTCCCCCTTCACCAGCTTGGCCAGGCTGCCGTTCTCGACAAAGGATCGCTGGATGAAGTCGAGCCAGGGCGATTGTCCGAACTTCGCCAGCGTCTGCAGCGGATTGCCGGTTTCCTGCGCACCGGGCGTCTTCTGAACGACGTTCATGACGTGAGCTCCTTCAAGCGGTTCAACGAACGGGACGGATCCGGGATCGGCTCCCCGGATCCGTCGCCTGTTCCGCCGGGATCGACCGGCACATGCGTCCAGGGCGCCGAAGCGCCACCGGCAGGGCGTCAGAACGCCTATTCCTTGGCGCCATTGGCCTGGGCGCGCGCCGTTTCCAGCACCTTCTCCGGCGTGAAGCCGAACTTGGTCTGCAGGTCGGCGAGCGGCGCGGAGGCGCCAAAGGTGTGCATGGCGATGATGGCGCCCTTGAACCCGACATAGCGGTCCCAGCCGAACGAGGTCGCCTGCTCGATCGCCACCCGGCCGGTGACGTTCGACGGCAGCACGCTTTCCCGATAAGCCTCATCCTGCTCCTCGAACAGGTCGAACGAGGGCATGGACACCACGCGGGCCTTGATCCCTTCCGCCGTCAACGCCTCGTAGGCACCGACCGCCAGGGCCAGCTCCGAGCCGGTGGCCATCAGGATCACCGCCGGGGTGCCGTCGCAGTCGCCGAGCACGTAGGCGCCCTTGGCGAGGCCTGAGGCGGGCGCATACTTGGTGCGGTCCAGGGTCGGCAGCGCCTGCCGGCTCAGGATCAACGCCGCTGGCTTTTCCTTGAGCGGCACGATCACGCGCCACGCCTCGGCGACCTCGTTGGCGTCGCCAGGGCGGATGGTCATGATGCCAGGCGTGGCGCGGAGCTGCGCCAGCTGCTCGATCGGCTGGTGGGTCGGGCCGTCCTCGCCCACGCCGATGCTGTCATGGGTGAAGATGTAGACGACCGGCAGCTCCATGATTGCCGACAGGCGGATCGGCGCCTTCATGTAGTCGGAGAAGATCAGGAACCCGGAGCAGTATGGCCGGATGCCGGACAGGGCGATGCCGTTGCAGATCGAGCCCATGGCGTGCTCGCGCACGCCGAAATGCAGGTTGCGGCCACCGTAGTTCCCGGCCTCGTAGCTGCCCGCACCCTGGAAGGTCAGGTTGGTCTTGGTGGACGGGGACAGGTCGGCGGCGCCGCCGATCATCCACGGCACGTGCGGCGCGATCGCGTTCAGGATCTTGCCCGAGCTTTCACGGGAGGCGACGCCCTTCTTGTCGGCGTCGAAGGACGGGATCTCCTTGTCCCAGCCCTCGGGGAGATGGTGCTGGTTGATCATCTCCAGCTCGGCGGCGAGCTCCGGATACTCGCTCTTGTAGCGACCGATCATCTCCAGCCACTCGGCGTTGAGCGTCTGGCCGCGGGCGCCGATCCCGGCCTGGAAGTGCTTCGGCACCTCGTCCGGAACATAGAAGGTCTTGTCCTCCGGCCAGCCGTAGAACTTCTTGGTCCCGGCGACCTCCTCGTCACCAAGCGGCTCGCCATGGGCGGCGGCCGTGCCCGCCTTCTTCGGCGCGCCATAGGCGATCTGGCTGTGCACCACGATCAAAGTGGGCTTGCCGCCATCCACGCCGTCCTGTGCCCGCGCCGCCTCGAACTGCGCCCGCAGCAACCCGAGGTCGTTGGCGTCGTGCACTTCCAGCACGTTCCAACCGTAGCCTTCGAACCGCTTGTGGGTGTTCTCGATGAAGGCGAGGTCGGTCGAGCCCTCGATGCTGATCTGGTTGCTGTCGTACAGCCAGGTGAGGTTGGACAGCTTCAGATGGCCGGCGATGGAGGCCGCCTCGCTGGAGATGCCTTCCATCTGGTCGCCGTCGCCGCTGAAGGTCCAGATGTGGTAGTCGAAGATCGGGAATCCGGGCTTGTTGTAGCGCTCGGCCAGCCAGCGCTGCGCCATCGCCATGCCCACCGAGTTGCCGCAGCCCTGCCCGAGCGGGCCGGTGGTGGTCTCGACGCCGGAGGTGAAGCGGTACTCGGGATGGCCGGGCGTCTTGGAGCTGAGCTGGCGGAACTGCTTGAGGTCCTCGACCGTCAGCGACGGCTCCGAGCGGTCCTCGCCCTCGTTGACCGACTTCACCCCGGCCAGGAAGATCAGCGAGTACAGCAGCATCGACGCGTGTCCGACCGACAGCACGAAGCGGTCGCGGTTCGGCCAGTTCGGGTCTTCCGGGTTGTAGCGGAGCAGCTGGTTCCACAGCACGTAGGCTGCCGGCGACAACGACATCGGGGTGCCGGGATGGCCCGACTTCGCCTTCTGCACCGCGTCCATCGCCAGGGTGCGCATCGTGTTGATGCAGAGCTGGTCGATCGCGGCCGGACCGCCCGAGGAACCGTCCGGTGCACGCAGGAGATCGCGCTCGCCTGAACCCATGGAGAAACCGCCTTCCGTTGTCGTCGCTGCCTGGCCGGAACCTGACCGACGCCATGTTGCAGTGCAGCGAACCAGTCGGCAAGCCGACAGTCCGACATCCGCGGCACGCTGCACCCAATCGGGCTCACGGGGAACGCGCCACTCTTCTTCCGGGTTGCGACCGGGCATCACGAAAGCTCGATGCCTCGCAACCACAACAAACAAGGGCAGCCAGCTAGTGCTCGCGATGCGCGCCGATGCCGAGCTGGCGGTGGAACCATTCGCGGATGGTCTGGAAGGTGACGTAGAGCATCGGGATGATGAAGATGCCGATGCCGCTCGCCATCAGCATGCCGGCGAACACCGGGGTGCCGACGTCGCGGCGGCTGACCGACGCGGCACCCGTGGCCGTCACCAGCGGCAGCAGGCCGAGGATAAAGGCGAACGAGGTCATCATCACCGCGCGAAACCGCATGTGCGCGCCCTGCCGCGCCGCCTCGCGTATGCTTTCGCCGGCCTCGCGGCGCTCCTTGGCGAACTCGACGATCAGGATCCCGTTCTTCGCCGCCAACGCGATCAGCACCACCAGCCCGATCTGGGCATAGAGATCGAGCGACAGCCCGCCCAGCACGATGCCGATGAACGCGCCCAGCACGCCCACCGACACCGACAACAGCACCGGGATCGGGATGATCCAGCTTTCGTACAACGCCACCAGGAACAGGAACGCGAACAGCAGCGCCATGGCCAGGATGATCCCGGTCTTTCCCGACGCCGCCACCTCCTGATAGGCGGTGCTGGTCCACTCGTAGTCGTAGCCGGACTGCAGGGTGCGGGCCGAGATCTGCGCCATGGTCGCAAGCGCGGTGCCAGACGACACGTGCGGCGCCGGAGTGCCGTTGACGGTGATGGCGCGGAAGTTGTTGTAGCGCGTGATCGCCTGCGGGCCGGTGACGATGCGCAGGGTTGCCAGCGCCCGGAGCGGCACCGTGCCGCCGCTCGCGTTGCGTATGTAGAGCCGCCACAGGTCGTCGATCTTGGATCGGTCGCGCGCCTCGCCCTCGACGTTGACCTGCCACACCCGGCCGAACAGGTTGAAGTCGTTGACGTAGCTGCCGCCCAGCGTGGTCTGCAGCGCGTTGAAGATGTCGTTGACGTTGACGCCAAGCGCCTGTGCCTTGGCCCGGTCGATGTCGAGGTAGAGCGACGGGGTGTTGGCGGTGAAGGTGGTGAACACGCGCGCCAGGTTGGGGCTCTGGTTGGCGTTGGCGATCAGGCCGCGCAGCTGGCTCGCCAGCTGACCGGTATCCTGTCCTTCCAGCGCTTCCAGCTCGTACTCGAAGCCGCCGCCGGGCGACAGGCCGATGATCGGCGGCAGGTTGAACGGGAACACGGTGGCCTGGCGTATGCCCTGGCTCTCGCCGAACACCCGGCCGATCAGCGCGGTGGCACCCTCGGCGGCCGTGGTGCGGTCCTGGAACGCCTTGAGCCGCACGAACACGAAGCCGGCGTTCGGCTCCTGCACCCCGTCCAGGAACGAGTAGCCGATCACGCCGAAGGTGTGCGCCGCCCCCGGTAGGTTGTGCGCCAGCTTCTCCACCTGCGCCACCACGCCGCTGGTGCGCCCGACCGCGGCAGCGTCCGGCAGCTGCACGTTGATGAAGAAGCCGCCCTGGTCCTCCTCCGGCAGGAATCCGGCCGGCAGGGTGCGCTGCATCAGCGCGATCAAGACACCGGCCCCGACCACCACCAGGACGCCGCCGATGGCGAAACCGAGCAGCCGCGACACCACGCGGGAATACCCGTTGCGCACCGCGTCGATCACCCGCGATACCCGCCCCATGATGCCGCGCCTGGGGCCGGAATGGCGCAGGAACACCCCGCACAACGCTGGCGACAGAGTCAGCGCGTTCAGCGCCGAGATCAGCATGGCGGTGCAGATGGTCAGCGCGAACTGCCGGAACAGCACGCCGGACAGCCCGGGAATGAAGGCGATCGGCACGAACACCGACAGCAGCACCAGGGTGATGGCGATGATCGGCCCGGTGATCTGCGTCATCGCCTTCTTGGTGGCGTCCGCCGGCGACAGCTCGGGCTCCTCCTCCATCACCCGCTCGACGTTCTCCACCACCACGATGGCGTCGTCGACCACGATGCCGATCGCCAGCACCATCGCCAGCAACGACACCGTGTTGGCGGATATCCCCAGCGCGGTCATGCCGGCAAAGGCGCCGATCAGGCTGACCGGGATGGCGATAGTGGGGATGATGGTGGCGCGCAGGCTGCCCAGGAACAGGAACACCACGATCACCACCAGCGCGAAGGCCTGGATGATGGTCTTGATCACCTCGTGCACGGTGTCGCGCACGAAGTCGGTGCTGTCATAGGTGATGTTGTAGGTGAGGCCAGGCGGGAAGCGGTGCGACAGCCGCGACACCAGCCCACGGATCGCGGTGGCGGTGTCGAGCGCGTTGGCGCCGGGGGACAGGTAGATCGCCAGCGCCACGGACGGGTTGCCGTCGAAGCGTGACTCGGAGTCCAGCGTCTGCGCGCCGAGCTCCACCCGCGCCACGTCGCTCAGGCGGAGCACCGAGCCGTCCGGCTGCGCGCGGATCACGATGGCGCCGAACTGCGCCGGCGTCACCAGCCTGCCTTGGGTCTGCACGTTGAACTGGTACTGCTGGTCCGGCCCGGTCGGACGCGCGCCGATGCGGCCCACCGCCGCCACCGTGTTCTGCTGCGCGATCGCGGTGGTGATGTCCGACGGCGACAGGCCCAGGTTGGTCAGCCGGTCGGTGTCGAACCAGATCCGCATCGAGTAGTTCTGCCGCGACAGGAGCGACGCCTGGCCCACGCCCGGCGTGCGCGACACGCCGTCGATGACGTTGATGGTCATGTAGTTGGCGATGAACAGCGGCTTGAACACGTTGGTCGGGCTGTAGAAGTTGATGAACATCAGGATCGCCGACGAGCGCTTCTGCACCGTCAGGCCTTCCGCCTGCACCGTCGCCGGCAGCTCGGCGTTCGCCGTCTGCACCCGGTTCAGCACGTTGACGGTGTTGACGTCGGGGTTGGTGCCGAGCTGGAAGCTGACGGTCAGGCCGTACGAGCCGTCGTTGCCGCTGGCCGAGCGCATGTAGATCATCTTGTCGACGCCGACGACCTGCGCCTCGATCGGCTGCGCCACCGACTGCTCGACCACGGAGGCGGACGCGCCCGGATAGGTCGCCGTCACCTGCACCTGCGGCGGCACCACGTCCGGGAACTGCGCCACCGGGATCCGGGTCAGGCCGACGATGCCGGCCAGCGTGATGACGATCGCGATCACGATCGCCAGCCGGGGCCGGTCGATGAAGACGCCGGAGATCATGGCGGGATCCTAGTGCTGGCTCGAGCTGCTGCTGGGGGCGGACGGGGACGGGTTGCCCTGGCTGGCAGCGGCCTGGTCCTTGGATGCCTGGCTGCCGCCGCTCGTTCCGCCCTGGCCGGCGTTCTGGCCGCTTCCCGACGCGCCGGTGTTGGCTGGGCCGCCGGTCGCGGCGCCGCCGGACCCGGCGTTGCGGCCGGCACCGGATTGCTGCCCCTGCGCTCCGTCGGGATCGGCCACCACAGGCTGCGGCGCGGCGGGCGACACCGCACCCCCGTCGCGCACCTTCTGCAGCCCGTCGACGATGATCCCCTCGCCTTCGGTCAGGCCGGACAGCACCACCGAGTCCGTGCCGACGATGTCGCCCAGCTTCAGGTTGATCCGCTTGGCATGGTGCTGCGCGTCCACCGTGAACACGTAGTCGCCCTGCTGGTCCGACAGCACGGCCGCGCGCGGGACCACCAGGCGCTGCACCGGATGCGGGTCCTGCACCGTGACGGTGACGAACTCGCCGTCCACCAGCTGGCGGCTGGTGAGCCCGTTGCCGCCGTTCTGCCCGCGCTTGGGGTTGGCGATCGTGGCGCGCAGGGTGATGGTGTCGGTCTGGGTGGCCACCGTCGGCGACACGTAGTCGAGGTGGCCGTCATGGTCGTACTGCGAGCCGTCGCCAAGCGTGAGCTTGACCGCCGCTTCCCCGAGGCCGCCGCTGTTCTGGTACTTCTTCTGCAGGCTCAGCACGTCACGGGTGGCGGCCGGGAACACCACGTACATCGGGTCCTGGGTGACGATGGTGGCGAGCGTGCCGCTGGTCGGGCTGACCACGTTGCCCTGGTTCACGGCGGTCGAGGTGATGCGCCCGTCGACGGGAGCGCGGATCTCGGTGTAGCCCAGCTGGATCTGCGCGCTCTGCAGGTTGCCCTGCGCGGTAAGAACGTTGGCGGCACCGCTTTGCGCGGACTCGGCCGCGTTGTCGTAGGCCTGCTTCTGGCCAGCCGGCGTCTTCAACAACTGCGCCTGGCGCTGGAAGTTGACCCGGGCGTTGACCACGTTGGCCTGCGCCTGGGCCAGCGTGCCCTGCTGCGCCAGCACCTGCGCCTGGAACGGCCCTTGTTCCAGCACGTAGAGCAGGTCGCCCTTCTTCACCTCGGCACCCTCGTCGAACAGGCGCTTGTCCAGGTAGGCGGTCACGCGGGCGATCAGCGCCACCCGGTCGATCGCCTGGATCCGGCCGATATACTGCGCGCTGCTGGTCACCGGCTGGCTGTGCACCGTGGCCACGCCGACCACAGGCGGCGGCGGAGCCGGCGGGGGCGCCGCCAGCGCAGCGTCCGAAGTCGTGGCGACGACGGCCGAAACGAAGGAGGCGGCGGCAAGCGGGCAGAAGACAACAAGCGCCATGGCCCGTGCTGATGGACGCGACATCCGGAGGTTCCTTGGTTCGGCCATGGCCGGAACCGGCCGCTACGAGGCAGACCGATCGGTCGCTGCATTACAGGGCCGGTCGCGACAGGCGCAACTGCCGTTGACGCGTGACGTTGCCCTGCACCGGCGATATGCCACAAGGGCACAGCTCCGCCATGGCGGTGCCGGCAGGAGAAGCTCCGGGCAGATGCCGAGCCAGATGTCGACTGCAGCAGCAGGCGCGATGCGGTCTCATGTGACCCGCCCTCACAAGGTCGTGATTGTCGGTGGTGGCTTCGGCGGCTTGAACGCCGCCCGGACGCTGGCTGGCACCGGGTGCGCCGTCACGGTGATCGACCGCACCAACCACACCCTGTTCCAGCCGCTGCTCTACCAGGTGGCCACCGCGGCGCTGAGCGTCACCAGCATCGCGGTGCCGATCCGCTCGGTGTTTCGGCGCACCAGCAACGTGGCCGTGCTGATGGCGGAGGTGACCGGCGTCGACCGCAGGCGACGGAGCGTCGTCCTGGAGGGTCACCCGCCGATCTCCTACGACACCCTGGTGCTGGCGACGGGCTCGGTCTACTCGTGGTTCGGCCACGACGACTGGGCCTCGCGGGCGCCGGCGCTCAAGAGTGCCGTCGACGCGTTGTCGCTGCGCTCCCGCCTGCTCGAGGCGTTCGAGCGCGCCGAGTCTGCGGACGATCCCGCCGAGGTGCGCCGGCTTCTGACCTTCGTGGTGGTCGGCGCCGGCCCGACCGGGGTGGAAATGGCGGGTTCGATCGCCGAGCTCGCCCGCCACACCCTGGCGCGCGACTTCCGGCACATCCAGCCTTCCACCGCCCGGATCGTGCTGTGCGACGCCGGCGACCGCGTGCTGGCCACCTTTCCGAAGCGCTTGTCCGACTACGCCGCACGTCGGCTGCAGCGCATCGGGGTCGAGCTGAGGCTCGGCGCCGGGGTGAAGGCGCTGGACGAACGCGGCGTGGTGGCCGGGGACGAGCGCATCGACGCCGCCTTCGTGTTCTGGGCCGCAGGCACCGCGGCGACGCCGGTGGCGCGCTGGCTCGGCATCGTGAGCGGCCGGCGCGGCCTGGTGGCGGTGGAGCCGGATTGCAGCCTGCCCGGCCATCCGGAGGTCTTCGTGATCGGCGACGCGGCGGCACTCGACGGGCCGGACGGCAAGCCGCTGCCGGGGCTCGGATCGGTTGCCAAGCAGCAGGGCAAGCATGTCGGCCGGGTGATCGCCGCCCGGCTTGCCGGCCGGCCCTCGCCCGGACCGTTCCGCTACACCGACTGGGGCCAGCTGGCGGTGATCGGCCGTTCCTCCGCGGTGGCGGATTTCGGCCGTGTGCGCCTGACCGGCCTGCCCGCCTGGCTGGTGTGGAGCGCGGTGCACCTGCTGCTGCTGGTGAGCGCGCAGAACCGGGTCGCGGTGTACGTGAACTGGGTGTCGGCCTGGCTCACCTATAGCCGCGGCGCCCGCGTCATCACCGAGCCGCCGCGCGCATGACCGAGCCGGCCTTCCCGGTGTCCGACCACTGCGACGGAAGCCTGTTCCACAATCCTGCGGTCGGGCCCGCGCCGCAACGGCCGTCGGCCGGTCGTGGCCTGCTGCCGATCCTGCGCTGGCGCCTGGGCGGCACTCGCGCGTTGTGGCCATCCGGGATCGTCGACCCGCCACCGCGGGGGGATCCGCGCGACGAGCCGCCGGCGGACGGCGCCACGCTGACCTTTCTCGGCCATGCCGGCTTCCTCGTTCGCCTGCCTGGGCTGACCATCCTGACCGATCCGGTGTTCAGCGAGCGCTGCTCCCCGGTGTCCTGGGCCGGGCCGAGGCGGGCGCGTCCGCCGGGACGGCGGCTGGACGCGCTGCCGCCGATCGACTTGGTGCTGGTGTCGCACAACCATTACGACCACCTCGACCTGCCCAGCCTGTCCGCGATCGTGCGCCGCGACCGGCCGGCCATCGTCACCCCGCTTGGCAACGCGCCGCTGTTGGCCAAGGCCGGCGCCACACGGATCACCGAGCTGGACTGGTGGCAGTCGCACCGGTTCGGCAACGCCACCGTCACCGCCACCCCGGCGCGGCACTTTTCCGCCCGCACCCCGTTCGACGGCAGTCGGGCGCTGTGGTCCGGCTTCATGATCGAGCAGCCGCCGATGCGCGTGCTGTTTGCAGGCGACTCAGGGGATGGACCGCATTGGGGTGAGATCGGTCAGCGGCTCGGGGCGCCGGACCTGGCGCTGCTGCCGATCGGTGCTTACGACCCGCGCGCCCTGATGGCGCCGGTGCACATGAATCCGGAGGAAGCGGTGGCCGCCCACCTGTCGCTGGGCGCGCATCGCTCGGTCGGCATGCATTTCGGCACCTTCCAGCTGACCGACGAGCCGATCGACGAGCCGGAACGCAGGCTTGCCGCCGCCTGCGGCGACCGTGGACTGCCGCCCGGCGCGTTCACCACCCTGGGCTCCGGCGACACCGAACCCTTCCTGGCATCGTCATCGCCGCGCGGAACCGGGTGATACGGGGCGGGTTGTGTCGCCGTCACCGCTCCCGCCCCCGAAGGACCGCCCGTGCCCAGCATCATCAAGAAGAGCCTGCGTGAAGGTTACCCGTTTCCGCGAGGCGCCACCTGGGACGGCAAGGGGACGAACTTCGCCTTGTTCTCCGCCAACGCCACCAAGGTGGAGGTTTGCCTGTTCAACGACGATGGCACCGTCGAGGTCGAGCGGATCACCCTGCCCGAATACACCGACCAGATCTTCCACGGCTGGCTGCCTGGCGTCGGTCCGGGCCAGATCTACGGCTACCGCGTGCACGGGCCGTATGCCCCGGAGGCCGGGCACCGCTTCAACCCGAACAAGCTGCTGCTCGACCCCTACGCGCCGGCGCATTTCGGCGAGCTGAAGTGGGACCCGGCGCTGTTCGGCTACACCATCGGCCATCCGGACGACGACCTGAGCTTCGACGAGCGCGACAGCGCCCCGTTCATGGTGAAGTCGGTGGTGATCGATCCCAGCTTCGACTGGAGGGGCCAGCCCAAGCGCAACCCGATCGCCTGGGACAGAACGGTCCTCTACGAGACCCACGTGCGCGGCTACACCATGAAGCACCCGGCGGTGCCGGAAAAGTTGCGCGGCACCTATGTCGGGATGAAGACGCCGGCGGTGCTGGACTACATCAAGAAGCTCGGCGTCACCTCCATCGAGCTGCTGCCGGTGCACAGCTTCATCCTGGACAGCAACCTGCTGGAAAAGGATCTCACCAACTACTGGGGCTACAACTCGATCGGCTTCTTCGCGCCCAACACCCGCTACGCCGCCGAACCCGAGCAGTCGCTGCGCGAGTTCAAGGAGATGGTGGCGGCGATCCACGACGTCGGCCTCGAGGTGATCCTGGACGTGGTGTACAACCACACCGCGGAAGGCAACGAGCGCGGCCCCACCCTGTCGTTCAAGGGCATCGACAACGCGTCCTATTACCGGTTGCAGGCGGACCAGCCACGCTACTACGTCAACGACACCGGCACCGGCAACACCGTCAACCTGTCGCATCCCCGGGTGATCCAGATGGTGACGGACAGCCTGCGCTACTGGGCGGAGGAAACGCATGTCGACGGCTTCCGCTTCGACCTCGGCACCATCCTGGCGCGCGAGCCGAACGGCTTCGACAACCAGTCCGGCTTCCTCAAGGCGTGCAGCCAGGACCCGACGCTGGGCACCGTCAAGCTGATCGCCGAGCCCTGGGATTGCGGGCCCGGCGGCTACCAGGTGGGCGAGTTTCCCCCCGGCTGGGCGGAATGGAACGACAAGTTCCGCGACGAGGTGCGCGAGTTCTGGAAGGGCGACCTGGTCGCGGCCAAGATCGCGCCGCGCCTGCTCGGCAGCCCGGCGGAGTTCGACCGCCAGGGCCGCAAGCCCTGGGCCTGCGTCAACTTCATCACCGCGCATGACGGCTTCACGCTGAACGACTGCGTCACCTACAACGAGAAGCACAACGAGGCCAACGGCGAGGACAACAAGGACGGCTCGTCCGACAACCGCTCCTTCAACTACGGCATCGAGGGCCCGACCGACGATCCGGAGATCCAGCGCGTGCGGGCGCGGCAGATCCGCAACATGCTGTCGACCCTGCTGCTCAGCCAGGGCACGCCGATGCTGCTCGCCGGCGACGAGTTCGGCCGCACCCAGAACGGCAACAACAACGCGTATTGCCAGGACAGCGACATTTCCTGGGTGAACTGGGAGATCGAGGAAAAGGGCCAAAGCCTGATCCGCTTCGTGTCCCGCCTCACCGCGCTGCGCCGGCGTTTCCCGATCCTGCGCCGCAACCGCTTCCTCACCGCCGCCTACAACGAGGAGCTCGACATCAAGGAGCTGACCTGGCTCAACGCCGGCGGCGGCGAGATGATGCCGGGCGACTGGGACGCGGCGCAGTGCTTCGGGTTGATGCTTGACGGGCGCGCCCAGCCCACCGGCATCCGCCAGCGCGGCCAGGATGCCACACTGCTGATGGTGTTCAACGCCTGGCACGACTTGGTCGGCTTCAAGCTGCCGCCGGCGGTCGACCAGCGGTGGAAGCTGATCATCGACACCAACCTGTCCGAGGACGAGGAGGAAAAGGAGGATCAGCATTTCGAGGATGAGCACGTGTACCAGGTGACCGGCCGGTCCTTCCTGCTGTTCGAGCTCGTGCCGGATGTCGTGAAGTGACCGCCTCTCCCGATCACCTCCGGCAAGGCGCCATATTGGAAGCGGACGGCGTCCGCTTCCGCCTTTGGGCGCCCGGATGCGACGCGGTGTCGCTGGTGCTGGAAGCCGACGGGCGCGTGCTGCCGATGCGCAGGCAGTCGGACGGTTTCCATGACATCCATGTCGAGGGCATCGGCGCCGGCGCGCTGTACCGCTATCAGCTTCCCGACGGCCTCAAGGTCCCGGACCCGGCATCGCGGTTCCAGCCACAGGACGTGCACGGCCCGAGCGAGGTGATCGATCCCGACGCTTATCGCTGGACCGAGACCTGGACCGGCCGGTCGTGGGACGAGATCGTGCTCTACGAGCTGCACGTGGGCGCGTTCACGCCCGAGGGCACGTTCCGCGCGGCGGCGGCCAGACTCGACCACCTGCAGTCGCTCGGCGTCACCGCCATCGAGATCATGCCGATCTCGGACTTCCCGGGACGGCGCAACTGGGGCTACGACGGCGTGCTGCCCTACGCACCGGATTCCAGCTACGGCCGTCCCGACGACCTCAAGGCGCTGGTCGAAGCGGCCCATGCACGCGGCATCGCGGTCCTGCTCGACGTGGTCTACAACCATTTCGGCCCGGACGGGAATTATCTCCCGGTCTATGCGCCTACCTTCTTTACCGACCGGCACACGACGCCCTGGGGTGCCGCGATCAACTACGACGGCGAGCACGGCGCTCCGGTGCGCGAGTTCGTCATCGGCAACGCCCTGTACTGGGTCGACGAGTTCCACCTCGACGGGCTGCGCTTCGACGCGGTGCACGCGATTATCGACGAAAGCGACAAGCATCTGCTCGACGAGCTGGCGGAACGAGTACGCGCGTCCACCACGCGGCCGCTGCACCTTCTGCTCGAGAACGAGGACAACGACCCGACACGCCTCGGCCGAGAAAACAACCAGCCGGTGCACTACACCGCGCAGTGGAACGACGACGTCCACCACGTGCTGCATACCGCGGCAACGCATGAGCGCACCGGCTACTACGCCGACTACGAGGGCGACACGGATCTGCTGGGTCGTGCGCTGTCGGAAGGCTTCGGTTACCAGGGACAGATGATGCCTTATCGCGGCAGCGCGCGCGGCGCACCCAGCGCCGACCTGCCGCCTGGTGCCTTCGTCGCCTTCATCCAGAACCACGACCAGGTCGGTAACCGCGCCTTCGGCGAGCGCCTCGGCAGCATCGCCAAGCCGGCGGCGATGCGCGCGTTGGCCGCGACCTACCTGTTGCTCCCGCAGGCACCGATGATCTTCATGGGTGAGGAATGGGGGGCGAAGCAGCCGTTCCCGTTCTTCTGCGACTTCGAGGGTGAGCTGGCGGACGCGGTACGCAAGGGCCGGCGCGAGGAGTTCGCACGGTTTCCCGAGTTCCAGGATCCGGAAATGCGCGACCGCATCCCCGATCCGCTGGCGGACGCCACCTTCCAGTCGGCGAAGCTGGACTGGGCGGCGATGGACCAAGACCTGCTCGCGCTGTATCGCGGCCTGCTTGCAGTGCGTCGCCAACACATCGTGCCGCTGCTTCTGCAAATCACCCGCGGCGGCAGCGCCACCCGCCACGGCGACGAGGCGGTCGAGCTGCGCTGGCAGGCCGGTGACCGCAGCCTCGTGCTGGCGACCAACCTGTCGGACCGGCACGTGAACTTTCCGGCGGTATCCGGCGCGGTGCTGTGGAGCGAGGGCGACACCGCGTCGCCGCTCGGGGCCTGGTCGGTGCGCTGCACCCTGGAGGGCGCATGAGCATCATCCCGCGGGCCACCTACCGGCTCCAGTTCCATGCCGGCTTCGGCTTCCGCGACGCCACCGCGCTGGCGCCGTATCTCGGGCGCCTTGGTGTCAGCCACGTGTACGCGTCGCCCTACCTCAAGGCCCGCCCGGGCAGCACGCATGGCTACGACATCACCGACCATCATGCCTTGAACCCGGAGCTCGGCACCGAGGCCGACTTCGCCGCTATGGTGGGAGCGTTCAAGCGCGAAGGCCTGGGCCAGATCCTCGATTTCGTGCCTAACCACATGGGCGTCGGCGGTTCGGACAACCCGCTCTGGCTCGACGTGCTGGAATGGGGTGCAGACAGCGCGCATGCCGGCTGGTTCGACATCGACTGGGATCCGGACCGCCGATACCTGCTGAACAAGCTGCTGGTGCCGTTCCTGGGCGACCAGTACGGAGTGGAACTCAAGGCGGGCAACCTCGCCCTCAAATACGACGCCGACGACGGCACCTTCGCCGTGTGGGCCTACGACACCCACAAGCTGCCGATCTGCCCGCTGCACTACGACCGCGTGCTGGGTCATGCAGACCCCGGCCTCGACCGGCTGTCCGACCTGTTCTCCGACCTGCCGATGTGGCGGCCGCAGGTGGCCGAGCGTGCCCTGGCGCTCAAGGCCGAGCTGGCGGCGCTGCTGCGCGAGGACGAGACCAGCCGAACCGCCGTGGAGGAACAGGTTTCGGCGTTGAACGCGGACTGGCGGGCGCTGGATGCGCTGATCCAGGAGCAGTTCTGGCGCGTCGCCTATTACGGCGTCGCCGGGGACGACATCAACTACCGCCGGTTCTTCAACATCAACGACCTCGCCGGCCTGCGCATGGAGCTGCCGGAGGTGTTCCGGCATGCCCATTCGCGGATCGTGCCGATGATCGAGGACGGCACGCTGGACGGCATCCGGCTCGATCACGTCGACGGCCTGCTGGACCCGAAGCGCTACTTCACCGACCTGCGTGCCGCATCCTCGCGTCCGTTCTACCTGGTGATCGAGAAGATCCTGGCTGCGCACGAGCAGCTTCGCGAGGACTGGCCGGTCGAGGGCACCACCGGCTACGACTTCACCAACCTGGTGTTGGGCGCGATGATCGACCCGGCCGCAGAGGAGCGCTTCACCGAAACCTACAAGTCCTTCACCGGGCTCGTGACTCCGTTCGAGCAGATCGTGCGCGACTGCAAGATCCGGATCATGGAGAACGAGATGGCGAGCGAGCTGAACGTGCTCGGCCGCGATGCCGGGCGCATCGCACGCCAGAACCCGATGACCGCGGACTTCACCCGCAACATCCTGCAGCGGGCGATCAAGCAGGTCGTCGCCCATTTTCCGGTGTACCGCACCTATATCGACATGGACGGCACCCAGGAGGCCGCCGATCGGCGCGACCTCGACTGGGCGATCGCTCGCGCCCGTCGTGCCGACCGGACCATCGACCCGTCGGTGTTCGACTTCCTGCACGGGGTGCTGTCCGGAGAGGTCGTGGCCAAGCCACGCAGCGGCTTCAACCGGATCGCAGTGCTGCGCTTCGCCATGAAGCTGCAACAGTACTCCGGCCCGGTGATGGCCAAGGGCCTGGAGGATACCACCTTCTACCGCTACAACCGTCACGTGGCGCTGAACGAGGTGGGTGGCGAGCCGGACCGTTTCGGCATTGCCCTGCCCGCGTTCCACAAGGCCAATGCCCTCCGGGCGAAGAACTGGCCGCACTCCATGCTCGGCACCTCCACCCACGACACCAAGCGCGGCGAGGACACGCGTGCCCGCCTCGCGGTGCTGTCGGACCTTCCCGACGAGTGGACCCGCCTGGTGACCACCTGGAGCCGCCTGCTCCGCGCCCGTCGCGGCGACCTGGACGGCACGGCCGCCCCGGACCGCAACGACGAGTACCTGCTCTACCAGCTCCTGGTCGGCTCCTGGCCGGTGGAGCTGCTTGAGTCGACCGACGAGGCGGCACTCGAGACCTACGGCAAGCGGCTTTCCGGCGCGCTGGAAAAGTCGATGCGCGAAGCCAAGCTGCATTCCGGCTGGACCGCGCCGGACACCGCCTACGAGGACGCGATGCAGTCCTTCGCCCGCGACGCCCTGGACACAGGCCGCGGCGGCTTCGGCACCAGCTTCCTGCCGTTCGTGCAGCGCGTGGCCCGGCTCGGGGTGCAGAACAGCCTGATCCAGGTGGTGATGAAGCTCACCCTGCCGGGCGTGCCCGACATCTACCAGGGCTGCGAGTTCTGGGATCTCAGCCTGATGGATCCGGACAACCGACGGCCCGTCGACTACGCCTTGCGCCAGGACGCCCTGTCGGAACTGTCGCGTCGTCTCGGTGACCGGGAGGCACACGCAGCGCTCATGGCGGACCTGATGGGCAGCTGGCAGGACGGTCGGATCAAGCTCGCCGTCACCGCGCTGCTGCTCGACCTGCGCCGCACCCTCCCGGCGCTGTTCGCGGATGGATCCTACGAGCCGCTGCCGGTCGACGGCGCGAAGGCGGAGCGGGTGATCGGTTATGGCCGCAGCCATGGCAGCGACCAAGTGCTGGTGCTGGTGGCACGATATCCGGGCCAGCGCGACGCCGACCCGGACTGGGACGACGCCACCGTGACCCTGCCGGAGGGGCACTGGATCGACGTGCTCGGTGGCGCAGCGTTCGAGGGGGGCGACCGGATCCCGCTCGGGCAGGTGTTCGGCGTCCTGCCGGTTCTGGTGCTGCAGCCGGGCTGAGCCGCAGCCTTGGGTCTGGCACTGCGCCTTGGCGGATGACAACCGTTGGGGCACGTGCCTATCCTGCCTCCGCCGCCGTGGAGGACACCGATGGCCGATCCGGACGAGGAAGGGGTGCGGGTGCCCGGGCCGGGCTTCACCCACGAGCAGATCGAGGCGCTCTACTTCGACGCCGCCAGCGACGGTCAGGCTGACCTGCTCGAACAGTTCCTCGATGCCGGCGCCGACCCGAACCGGCCGGACCGGCGCGGCTACACTCCGCTGATCCTGTCCTCCTACAACGGCCATCAGGCGGCGACCATCCTGCTGCTCCGTCGTGGCGCCACACCCGACCTTCCGGACGCCAAGGGCAGCACCGCGCTGTGCGGCGTCGCCTTCAAGGGCGACCTCGCAGTCGCCCGCCTGTTGCTGGACGCCGGCGCCGCCATTGACCAACCCAACCATGTCGGACGGACGCCGCTGATGTTCGCGGTCATGTTCGGGCGCGAAGCGATGGCGCATCTCCTGCTCGAACACGGAGCCAACCCGCTCAAGCGGGACGGCGAAGGCACCACCGCCCTGTTCCTGGCCGAGCGCCACGGCAGCAACGGCCTGGCCCGGCGCATGCGCGGCCTGCTGCCGGAGCCTGCCGAGGCCTGACGGGGTCGACGGGGCGATACCGAGCGAAGCTCTACGTTACAGGAACCGGTGATCGCAGCCGCGGTTGATCGACCGGCCGCCTGGGCCTGGAGATCGCATGGCAGAACCGGTGCGTGGCGCTGACCGCGTCAACGACGAGCTGGAGGTCGGCTACGACCAGGAGTTCGAGCGACGCTGGAACATCGCCCAGAACGTCGGCCTCGTGGCGATGGTCCTGTTCCTGCTGGTCTGCCTGTCCGGCCTGCTGGGGCGCGGCCCGTTCAGCCATCGCACCGCCAATGCCCCGGACGGGTCGCTGCACGTGGACTTCGAGCCGGCCGCACGGGAGGGCACCCCGACCCAGGTCACGCTGCGCCTGGCCAATCCCGGTGACGCGCCGATGCCGGTGAGCGTGTTCGTGTCCGGCAAGATGGCCGAGCCGATGGGCCTCGACCGGACCGTGCCGGACACGGAGGCGACGATGGTCGGAAGCAAGGGGCTGGTGCTGCGCTTCGTCGTGGCGCCACGGCAGGCCGACGCGAAGATCAGGCTCGACGCCATGCCCGCTTCCGCCGGCATCGTCCGCCTCCAGGCCTGGACCGGCGCCGACGCGAATGCGGACATGCCGGACCAGCGCCACAGGGTGCACTGGACCCAGGTCGTGCTGCCATGAGGCGCGCCAACACGATCCGGCGTCGGGAGCACCGGCCATGAACGTGATCCTGCGCGCCGCGGCCGCCTACTGGATCCTGTTGTTCGCACTTCGCTTCCTGGGCCGGCGCACCTCGAGCCAGCTGGCGCCGCTCGACCTCGTGGTGCTGTTCCTGGTGGCGGGCACCACCCTGACCGGCGTGCTCAGCGACGAGCATTCGGTCACCGCGGGCGTCAGCGTGGTGGTCACCTTCGGCCTGATGCACCGGCTGGTGGGCTGGCTCAAGGTGCACTCGCCCCGGTTCGGCCGCATCGTCGACGGCACGCCGATCATCGTCTACGAGGATGGCAAGTTCCAGGAAAAGCGGATGCGCCAGCTGAACATCCAGCAGTCGGACATCATGTACGCCGTCCGACAGCGCGGACTGCACGAGATCGCCCAGGTGCGCTACGCGATCGCCGAGCGTGACGGCAAGATTTCCATCATCGTCCAGGAATAGTGTATCGCGGAGCCGGGAGCCGGACCGACCGCATGCAGATCCTCGCCTACGCCTTCGTGGCCTTTGTCGGCCTGCTCAACTCCATCCATTCCGGCACCAACGCCACGTTGATGCGGACCCTGGCCCGCCCCTGGTGGTGCACGCTGTTCGTTTGCGCGATCTCCGGCGCTGCCGCGGGCGCCGGCCTGCTGCTCAGCCGCGAACCGTTCCCGACCTCCACCGGCTTCTCGCAAACCCCGTGGTGGGCCTGGCTCGGCACCGTGATCGCGGTGGTGCCGATCATCGCCACCATCCTGTTCGCGGGCAAGCTGGGAGCCGCCAGCTACAACGGCATCGTGGTGACGGCCACCCTGGTCTCGGCCATCCTGCTCGACCATTTCGGCATCGTCGGCTTCGAGCGCCACCCGGCGACGCTTTGGCGCGTCGTCGGCGGCGCGCTGATGATCGGCGGCCTTGTTCTCGTCTGCATCTTCTGACGGCGCCTTGACCGGGCGCACCTTGGCGAAGGCGAGACGGACCTCGACGTCGAAGAGCCGGGCGCCATCGCGCCCGGTGCCAACGAGCGCGTCTACGTGTCGCCCAACAACACCAACGCCAACTTCATCGACGGCTTCGAGGCGGCGGCGTCCGACAACGTCGCCGACACCGTGTCCTCCTCCTGGGGCCAGCCCGAGCTCGAGTTCTTCACCGACATCGCCGCGCCCGCCAGCAGCCAGACCTTTCTGCTCGACGCGTTCCACGACGCCTTTCTGGAGATGGCGCTGCAGGACCAGACGGTGTTCATCGTCGCCGGCGACTCCGGCGCGTTCGACACCGTGCGCGGCTGCCCGGCCTATGGCACGCCCAGCGCCAAGAACCCGGTCTGCAACGCTCCCTACGCCGTGGGCCACCCGTCCAGCGACCCGCTGGTGACGGCCGCCGGCGGCACCACCCTGCCCTTCTCCTTCATCCTGACCAGCGGCGTGGTGCTGTCGGTGGCGCAGGAACAGGCCGGGGGCTGGGACTACATCTCCAACGAGGCGGCCGCCCAGGGCAAGGCCGACCTGCTGCCGGTTTCTTCGGTGTTTTCCGCCGGCGACGGCGGCGGCGTCAGCTCCTATTTCGGCAAGCCTTATTACCAGGACGGCGTGAACGGCATCACCCTGACCAAGCCGGGCCAAACCCTGACCCAGGACAACGGCGCCGGACCGGTGCTGCAATACGTGCTCCCGGCCAACTTCGCCGGGCGCAACTCGCCCGACCTGTCGGCCAACGCCGATCCGGAGTCCGG